>NZ_JBVIHJ010000003.1:240703-470316 GCF_055570355.1 Streptomyces sp. NPDC031225
TTTTTTTTTTCTCCCCCCCCCCCCCCCCCCCCCCCCCCCCCTCCTGCCCCCCCCCCCCCCCCCCCCCCCCCCCCCCCCCCCCCCCCCCCCCCCCCCCCCCCCCGGTCCGTGCGGTGGAACCCGTCAGCGGTTCTGCCCGAGGGCGGTCTCGTCGACGCCGTCCAGGCTGTCGCTGGAGACGGTGTGGCCGAGGGTGCTCAGGGTGTCGTCGACGTTGATGTGGTTCAGGTCCTTGCCCAGGTCCAGGGAGTGCGACGGCGTGACCGCGGCGACGACGAAGCCGGTGGCGAGGGAGGCGATGGCGAGCATGCTGCGCTTCTTCATGCGCTGATCAACGTCACCGGACGGAATGAGTCACGCTGCCGCCCCTCGCACAGCTCCCTTCACACCACAGTCCGACACGTCCTACCTTTGACGCCCACAGGGTGACGCGTACATGCAGTCATCCCACCTTCCGCTGGTTCGGAGGAACGTAACGATGCGTCACCTTCACACCCGCACAACCCGCCGAAGGCTGATCGCGGCACTCACAGTGCTGCTGTTCTCGGTACCGGGGGTGGCTCCCCTGGCCGTGGCGGACGAGGCAGGTCCACCCTCGCCCGCGCTCGCCGACGGCCTCGCCCTCACCCCGCCCATGGGCTTCAACAACTGGAACTCCACCCACTGCCGGGCCGAGTTCGACGAGTCCATGGTCAGGGGGATCGCGGACATCCTCGTCGAGAAGGGCCTCAAGGACGCCGGATACCAGTACGTCAACCTCGACGACTGCTGGGCCCTGCCGGCCCGGGACGCCGACGGCAGGCTCGTTCCGGACCCGGCCCGCTTCCCGAACGGGATCAAGGCCGTCGCCGACTACGTGCACTCCAAGGGCCTCAAGCTCGGGATCTACACCAGCGCGGGCACCAAGACGTGCGACTCCGCCGGTTTCCCGGGCGCGCTGGGCCATGAGTACAGCGACGCCCGGCAGTTCACCGACTGGGGCGTCGACTACCTCAAGTACGACAACTGCAACAACCAGGGTGTGGACGCCCGGTTGCGTTACACGACCATGCGCGACGCCCTCGCGGCGACCGGCCGGCCCATCGTCTACAGCATCTGCGAATGGGGCCAGAACAAGCCCTGGGAGTGGGCGGCCGACGTCGGACACCTGTGGCGCACCACCGGAGACATCAGCGACAACTGGGGCTCGATGCTGTCGATCCTCAAGCAGAACCTGCCCCTGGCGCCCCACGCGGGCCCCGGCCACTGGAACGACCCCGACATGCTGGAGGTCGGCAACGGCGGCATGACCTCCACCGAGTACCGCTCGCACTTCTCGATGTGGTCGGTCATGGCCGCACCGCTGCTCATCGGCAGCGACCTGCGCTCGGCCTCACCGCAGACCCTGGAGATCCTCGGCAACAAGGAGGTCATCGCCGTCGACCAGGACCCGCTGGGCAAGCAGGGCACCGTGGTCTCGTCCGCGGGCGGACGCTGGGTCGTCGCCAAGCCGATGCGGGACGGCAGCCGCGCGGTGGCTCTCTTCAACGAGACGAACGGCCCCCTGCGCATCGCCACGACCGCCGCGGCCGTCGGCCTGCCCGACGCCGAGGCGTACACCCTGCGCGACCTGTGGCGGCACCAGAGCCACAACACCGCGGGCACGATCTCGGCGACCGTCCCGGCGCACGGCACGGTCCTCGTACGGGTCGCCGCGGACCGCCGGTGGCACCGGTACCCGCCCGCCGTCGAACTCGGCCTGGACGAGAGCCCGTTGGCCGAGGCGGGCACACCGGCCCGGCTGACGACGACGGTCACCGACCTGGGCCGCACCCCGGCCCGGCAGGTCTCCGTACGGCTGACCGGCCCCGCGGGCTGGACAGTCGAGGCGACCTCGCCGACCGTCTCCGCGGTCCTGCCCACGGGCCGTTCGCTGCGCACCGGGTGGTCGGTCACCGCGCCGCCGGGGACGCCGACGGGGGCGTACGACCTGACGCTCAGGGCGAGTTACCGCTCACCGGCAGGCGTCCGGGCCGACAGCACGCTGCCCTTCACGGCGACCGTGGTGGTACCGCCGCCCTCGGGCACCTCCGGCCTCGGTGACCTTCCGTGGCTGACGGCCGCCAACGGCTACGGGCCCGTCGAACGCAACACCAGCAACGGGGAGAGCGCCGCGGGCGACGGTCATCCGATCACTGTCGGCGGGGTGGTGTACGCCAAGGGGCTCGGTGTGCACGCGGAGAGCACCGTCGAGTACTACACGGGCGGGACCTGCGAGACGGTCACCGCCCAGGTCGGCGTCGACGACGAGAAGGGTGCGAACGGCACCGTCGCCTTCGAGGTCTGGGCGGACGGCACCGAGGTGGCGTCCACCGGCACCCTCACCAACGCCATGCCGGCCCGGCCGCTCACCGCCGACGTCACCGGCGCCCGGGTGGTCCGGCTCGTCGTCACCGACGGCGGGGACGGCATCGACTCGGACCACGCGGACTGGGCGGACGCGCGCTTGAGTTGCTGACAGCGCTCGGCGACCGGGCCCGCCGCCGGACCCGGTCGCCCAGTGAACGTTTCTGCCGACAGCGGCGCTCCCTCGCACCGCCCCGGCGTCAGACCGCCGCGGCCGTGTCCGCCTGCCTCGCGAGAGCCGCCGCGGCCGCGCCGACCAGTCCCGCGTCCGTGCCCATCTGCGCGGGCGCGATCGTCAGACGCTGAACAAAGGAGAGGGTCGCGTAGTCGCCCAGCGCCTTGCGCAGCGGCTCGAAGAGGACGTCGCCCGCCTTGCCCACCCCGCCGCCGATGACGGCGATGTCGATCTCGACGAGGGTCGCGGTGGCGGCGATCCCCGCGGCCAGCGCCCGGGCGGCCCGCGCGAAGGAGGCCACGGCGACCGGGTCGCCGGCCCGGGCCGCGTCGGCCACCGCGGCGGCGGAGGTGTCGCCGTCCGGGCCCGGCCGCCAGCCGTTCTCCAGCGCCCGCCGGGCGATGTTCGGCCCGCTGGCTATGCGCTCCACGCAGCCGCGCCCCCCGCACGGGCACGGGTCACCGTCCAGGTCGACGCTGATGTGCCCGATGTGACCGGCGTTGCCGGTGGGTCCGGCGTGCAGCTGGCCGTTCAGGACCAGGCCGCCCCCGACTCCCGTCGAGACGACCATGCACAGCGCGTTGTCGTGGCCGCGGGCGGCGCCCTGCCAGTGCTCGGCGGCGGTGATGGCCACGCCGTCGCCGATCAGCTCGACGGGGAGCCCGCCGGCCGCCGCCCGGACATGCCGGACCAGCGGATAGTCGCGCCAGCCGGGCACGTTCACCGGGCTCACGGTGCCGGTGGAGGCGTCCACCGGGCCCGCGCTGCCGATGCCGAGGGCGGTGGCGCGTCCCCACAGCGGCGAGCCGGTGAGCTCGCCGAGCGTCGCCTCGACGGCGCGCATCACGCTGTCGCCGTCCTCCTGCGCGGGCGTGGCGCGTTGCGCGCGCAGGAGGATCCGGCCGTGGCCGTCCACCAGCGCTCCGGCGATCTTGGTGCCGCCGATGTCGAGCGCAGCCACGAGGTCGGTGTGCATCAGTGTCAGTTCTCCCCGTCAACCTTGAGGAATGGACAGGCCGGTCTCGCGGTGGGGGCGCAGACCGGCAGATTGCGGTGGACAGTGTCTCCCGCATCTGACAACGTTGTCCAGGCTCTATGCTCGACGCCACATCCTCATACAAAATCATGGACCGTCGCACCCCCGTCGACGACAGGACAGGACGCCGCATCGTGCCCGACACCCACAGCCGAGCAGACCGTCACTCCGCGACCCGGTACGGCAATCGCCCGACCATGAAGGACGTGGCCGCACGGGCCGGTGTAGGGCTCAAGACGGTCTCGCGCGTCGTCAACGGCGAGGCGGGTGTGACGCCGGAGACGGAGCACCGGGTCCGGGAGGCCATCGAGGCGCTCGGCTTCCGCCGCAACGACAGCGCGCGCGTGCTGCGCAAGGGCCGCACCTCCAGTATCGGTCTGGTCCTGGAGGATCTCGCCGACCCGTTCTACGGCCCCCTCAGCCGTGCCGTGGAGGAGGTCGCCCGGGCCAACGGCGCCCTGCTCATCAACGGTTCCAGCGCGGAGGACCCGGAGCGGGAGCAGGAGCTGGTGCTCGCGCTGTGCGCCCGGCGCGTGGACGGCCTCGTGGTCATTCCGGCCGGTGACGACCACCGTTACCTGGAGCCCGAGTTGAAGGCGGGCGTCGCCACGGTGTTCGTGGACCGTCCGGCGGGGCAGATCGACGCCGACGTGGTCCTGTCCGACAACTTCGGCGGTGCCCGCGACGGCGTCGCCCACCTGATCGCCCACGGCCACCGGCGGATCGGCTTCATCGGTGACATGCCCCGCATCCACACGGCCGCCGAGCGGCTGCGCGGGTACCGGGCCGCCATGGAGGACGCCGGTATAGAGGTGGCGGACGCCTGGACGTCGCTCGGGATCACCGACCCGGAGCGGGTGCGCCGGGCGGCCGAGGGGATGCTCTCCGGGCCCTCCCCCGTCACCGCGATCTTCGCGGGCAACAACCGGGTGACGGTCACCGTGGTCCGCGTGCTCGCCGAACACACCCGCCGGGTCGCCTTCGTCGGTTTCGACGACATCGAACTCGCCGACCTGCTCCAGCCGGGCGTCACCGTCGTGGCCCAGGATGCGGCGACGCTCGGCCGTACGGCCGCGGAGCGGCTGTTCCGCCAGCTGGACGGCACGCTGCTGACGCCGGAGCGGATCGAACTGCCGACGCGGTTGATCACCCGCGGTTCCGGTGAACTGTCGCCGACGGACTGAGCGGCACGTGCAGGACGGCACTCTGGAGTCCCTCGGCCTGGCCGAGGCACCACGCGATCACCCGTTGCGCTACCCGGGCGCCTGGCCCCCGGACTCCGCGCTCCTCGACGGCGACCGGCTGTTGCCCCTCGACCGCTTCACCCACGAGGACCGTGTGCCCGTCCTCGCGGTCGGCTCCAACGCCAGTCCGGGTCAACTGCGGCACAAGATGGCCGAGTTCGGGATCACCTCACCCATCCCGATGGTGAAGGCGCGGGTGAGCGGCGTCGACGTCGGCGTTTCCGCGCACGTGAGCCGCATGGGATACGTGTCCGCGTCCCCCTTCCACGCCCCGGACGCCGTACGGGAGTTGTTCGTCATCTGGCTCGACACCGAGCAGCTCGCGGTGGTCGACGCGAGCGAGGGGGTGCCGCTGCCGAACGGCAACTACGGCCGCGCCCTGCTGCCCGCGCCCGATGTGCGGGTCGAACTGCCCGACGGCGGGACGCTGCCGGGCGTGCACGCGTACGTCAACCGCCACGGCGTCCTGCACGACGGCACCGGCGCTCCCCGCACCCATCCCGGCCAGCGGGAGCTGCTGACCGAACTCCTCGTGGGATCGGCCCGGTTGAGGGAGCTGTTCGGCGTCACGCCCGAGGAGTTCGTGGCACGGGCCCGCGCCGACCGTCTGCTGTGCGAGGCGGGCACCCGACTGTTCGCCGACGAGAAGCGGGTGGCGGAGTCCGGCCTGGAGCCCTACGTGAGGGCTCAGCAGACCGGGAGTCCCGGTACCGGCTCGTCGTTGCTGCCGCCCCTGACGTAGACGTCACTGACCCAGACGCCGGTGTTGCCGCTGTCGTCGTCCGTCTTCGCCCACCAGACGTTGGTCCACTCGCCGGACGTCTCGCGCCGGCCCAGGTTCGACTGGCAGAAGAAGTAGTTGGTGCCCGCGTGGAGGACACCGGCCTCCGCGCCGGACGCGGTGTAGGACGTGGCGGTCTTCCAGACGGTGCAGTTGTACTTGCCGCCGCCGATGGCGGTGCAGGCCGGGGTCGGCGCCGGGGTGCTGGAAGCGCCGCCGTCCCCGGTGCCCCCGTCCTCGGTCCCTCCGGAGCCACCGTCTCCGGAGGTGCCGCCCGAGCCGCCGCCCGAGGTACCGCCGCCTGCGGAGTTCGCCGTGGAGGTCGCGGAGGCGGAGCTCGAGGGTCCGGAGCCGTCGTTCCCGCCGGACGTCTTCTTCGCGCCCGGGGTCTTCTTGGCGCCCTTGTCCGTCGACTTGGGGCTGCTGGAGCGATCGGCGTCGGGACGGGCGGACGTGGATACCGTGGCGCTGGTACCGGACGCGGGCGGGCGGGTGTCGGCCTCGGCGTTGCCCGTGTTGTTCAGCAGCGCCACGGCGGTTCCGGCCATCGCGAGAACCACGGTGACGGCCGCCGCGACGAGCAGCGCGCGCCCCTTGCGGCGGGGCGGGTCGGAATCACTTATGAGACCCGTCGGGGGCTGCTCCGGAGAGAGCGGGGGGCCGAAGCCCTGGACGGGGAGACCGGCCTGTCCCGGAGTACCGCTGTGAGCGGCGGGCGCCCCGAAGCCCTGAGCACCGGGCACGGCCTGCCCGGGGGTGTCGAACCCGGTTGCGGCCGCGGGCTCAGGGGGCGCAGTCGGCTGCGGCTGAGCGGACCCCGACCCCGCGCCCGCCGGTCCCGCCATCCGGAAGCCCGGCGGCAGCAGCGGAGTCTCCGGTTCGGGCTCCGGTTCCGCTTGTCCGGCCGGAGCAGCCGCAGCCCGCAGGGTCGTCGTGGCGCTGTCCGTCCTGACGCCGTCCGCAGCGGCACTGTCCGTCTCCGCCGCGTCCGCCACCGCCTGCAGCAGCTCACGGGCCTCCTCGGCGCCCGGGCGGGCCTCGGCACGCTTGTCCAGCAGACGCTCCAGGACGGGGCCGAGGGCTCCGGCGCGGTGGGCCGCGGGGAGCGGTTCGCCGACGATCGCGGTGAGCGTGGAGAACGTCGACGTGCGGCGGAACGGCGAGGCGCCCTCGACGGCCGCGTACAGCGTGGCCCCCAGGGCCCACACGTCGGAGGCCGGGCCCGGATCGGCGCCCTGGGCACGCTCGGGCGCCATGTAGTCCAGGGAGCCGACGAGATGACCGGTGCGGGTGAGCTGGGTGGCGGCGCCGTCGCCCGGATCGTCCATGGTGGCGATGCCGAAGTCGGTCAGCAGGACCCGGCCCGAGCGGTCGAGCAGGATGTTGCCGGGCTTGACGTCCCGGTGCAGCACGCCGGCCTCGTGGGCGGCGGCCAGCGCGTCCATGACCCTGGCGCCGATCCCGGCCACCTCACGCGGGTCCAGGGGGCCGCGCTCACGCAGCACCGCGTCCAGGGACGGGCCGTCGACCAGCTCCATGACGATCAGCGGACGTCCGTCGACCTCGGCCACGTCGTGGACCGCGACGACACCGGGATGCCGGACCCGGGCCGCGGCACGGGCCTCGCGCTGCATCCGCAGCCGCAAATCGGCGAGTTCGGGGCCGTCCGCGTCGGTGTAGGTGCGCAGTTCCTTGACCGCGACCTCACGGCCCAGCACCTCGTCGACGGCCCGCCAGACCACGCCCATGCCGCCACGCCCGAGCTGGGCCACGACGCGATAACGCCCCGCCAGCAGGCGACCGGTCTCGTCCTGGCCCTTTCCGTTGGTCTCCCCCGAAGACACAGCTGCCCCGTTCCTGTGAACACGTCAATGCGTGCCGTACAGACTACGGGGCAGAGGTGACAACTCCAGTCGGCGGTTGCGACTGTGACAGGTCCGCTACTTCTCCGGCTGATTCGTGGAGACGGTCAGGTCACCGCGCCGCGGTGCCGCATAGCTCTCCAGGTCGGCCCGGGTCAGACCGGCCAGCCGGGCCACCTCGGCGATGTCGAGGGCACCGCAGTCGAGGCCGCGCAGCAGGTAACCGCTGAGCGCCTTGGCGGTGGCGGGTTCGTCCATGACGTCGCCACCCGCGCGGTTGGCGTAGCGGGCGAGGCGGCCTGCGGCCTGCTCGAAGCCTTCGCGGTAGAAGGCGAACACGGCCGCGTACCGGGTGGGGATGTGGCCGGGGTGCATGTCCCAGCCCTGGTAGTAGGCGCGGGCCAGTGCCCGGCGCGTCAGGCCGTAGTGCAGCCGCCAGGCGTCGTGGACCTTCGCCGTCGGCCCGACGGGCAGGACGTTCGTGGAGCCGTCCGACACGCGTACGCCGGTGCCCGCGGCCGCGACCTGCATGATCGCCTTGGCGTGGTCGGCGGCGGGATGGTCGCTGGCCTGGTGGGCGGCGGAGACGCCGAGGCAGGCGCTGTAGTCGAAGGTGCCGTAATGGAGCCCGGTGGCGCGGCCCTCGGCGGCCTGGATCATCCGGGCGACGGTGGCGGTGCCGTCGGTGGCGAGCACGGACTGGCTGGTCTCGATCTGGATCTCGAAGCCGAGGCGGCCGGGGTCCAGCCCGTGCGCCTTCTCGAAGGCCTCCAGGAGCCGCACGAACGCGCTGACCTGCTCGGCGTACGTCACCTTCGGCAGGGTCAGCACCAGCCCCCCGGGCAGGCCTCCCGCTGCCATGAGGCCGGTGAGGAAGACGTCGAGGGTGCGGATGCCGCGGTCACGGACGGCCGCCTCCATGCACTTCATGCGGATGCCCATGTACGGCGCCGCCGTGCCGTTCTCGTACGCCTCGGCGATCAGCCGGGCCGCACGGGCCGCTGCCTCGTCCTCCTCGGCGTCCGGGCGCGAGCCGTAGCCGTCCTCGAAGTCGACGCGCAGGTCCTCGATCGGCTCGTGCTCCAGCTTGGCCCGCACACGCGTGTGGACGGGCTCGGCGAGATCGTCGGACAGCCCTAGCACGGCGGCGAAGGACGCTGCGTCCGGGGCGTGTTCGTCGAGGGCGGCGAGCGCCCGGTCGCCCCAGGAGCGGACGGTGTCGGCGGCGAAGACGTCACCGGGGACGTAGACGGTGTGCACGGGCTGGCGGGTGCCGGGGTCTCCGGGATAGCGGCGCTCCAATTCGGCGTCGACCGGCGCGAGGGAGGCGCTGATCTCCTCGCTCACGGCACCCGCGAGGCTCGTCGCCACCTGCTCCTGCTGGCCCTGACCCATCCCGCATCCTCCTGTTTTCCGCTCTACGGAATCAACAATCCGTAGAGCGAAGTTATCCGCGAAGTTTCCCGATGGTCAACACCCCGTCCACAGCGTGAGCCGCCGGGTTCATCCAGGATGCCGAGAACCCCTACGCCGTCTTCCACACTCCGGCTCGAACATTCATCCTGGTCCGTCGGGAGGGACACCATGCCGGACATCAACAGAATGACGCGTCGTATGGGGCTCAGAACCGCCGTGGCCGCCGCCGTCACCGTGCCGCTCATGGGCACGCTGCCGGCCTCCGCCGCCAGGTCGGCCAACCGCCGACTCGATGTCATGACGTTCAACCTACGCTTCGCCAGCACCACCGAACCCAACAGCTGGGCCACCCGCCGCCCGGTGATGCGCCAGCTGCTGCGCCAGGAGGCACCCACCGTCCTCGGCACCCAGGAGGGCCTCTACCAGCAGTTGCGCGACATCCACTCCGACCTCGGACCGCACTACGAGTGGATCGGCACCGGCCGCGAGGGCGGCAGCCACGACGAGTCCACGGCGATCTTCTACGACACCCGGCGCCTGGCCCCCGTCGAGCACGACACGCTCTGGCTCTCCGACACGCCCAGGGTCATCGGCTCCAACACCTGGGGTGGCGCGTTCCCCCGGATCGTCACCTGGGTCCGCTTCCACGACCGGGCCGTCGGCGGACGGGACTTCTACGTCTTCAACACGCACTTCGACCATGTGGGCCAGTACGCGCGCGAGCGGTCGGCGCAGTTCCTCGGCCAGCGGATCGCCGCGGTCGACCGCTCACTGCCCGTCGTCGTGACCGGCGACTTCAACGCCGCGGCCCGCGAGAACCAGGCGTACGACATCCTGCTCGCCACCGGACTCGTCGACACCTGGGACGCGGCGGCCGAACGCGGCAGGCTGTACGCGACCTTCCACGGCTACAAGCCCCTGACTCCCGACGGCGAACGCATCGACTGGATCCTCGCCACGCCCGGCACCACCGTCCACCGGGCCGTCATCAACACCTTCGAGATGAACGGGCAGTTCCCCAGCGACCACCTGCCGGTGCAGGCCACCGTGACCCTGGGATGAGCCGAGGCCCCCGCGACCGCGTCGGCGGTCACGGGGGCCTCGTACGCCCGGAGCGGGATCAGCCCTTGCGGGTGTTGATCTCTTCGGTGAGGGCGGGGACGACGTCGAAGAGGTCGCCGACGACGCCGTAGTCGACGAGGTCGAAGATGGGGGCTTCGGCGTCCTTGTTGACGGCGACGATGGTCTTGGAGGTCTGCATGCCGGCGCGGTGCTGGATGGCGCCGGAGATGCCGTTGGCGATGTACAGCTGCGGGGACACGCTCTTGCCGGTCTGGCCGACCTGGTTGGTGTGCGGGTACCAGCCCGCGTCGACCGCGGCGCGGGAGGCGCCCACGGCCGCGCCGAGGGAGTCGGCCAGGGCCTCGATGAGGGCGAAGTTCTCGGAGCCGTTGACGCCGCGGCCGCCGGAGACCACGATCGCGGCCTCGGTCAGCTCGGGGCGCCCGGTCGACTCACGCGGGGTACGGCCGGTGACCTTGGTCCCGGTGGCCAGCGGCCCGAAGGACACGCTCAGTTCCGAGACGGTGCCGGCGGCCGGGGCGGTCTCGACCGCGGCCGAGTTGGGCTTGACGGTGATGACCGGGGTGCCCTTGGAGATACGGGACTTGGTGGTGAAGGAGGCGGCGAACACCGACTGGGTGGCGATGGGGCCCTGATCGCCGGCTTCCAGGTCGGTGGCGTCGGTGATGATGCCGGAACCGATGCGCAGCGCGAGGCGGGCGGCGATCTCCTTGCCCTCGGCGGAGGAGGGCACCAGCACGGCGGCCGGGGACACCTCGGCGACCGCGGCCTGCAGGGCGTCGACCTTGGGCACGACGAGGTAGTCGGCGTACTCGGCGCCATCGTGGGTGAGGACCTTGACGGCCCCGTGCTCGGCCAGGGTGGCGGCGGTGTCGGCGGCGCCGTTGCCCAGCGCGACGGCGACCGGCTCACCGATCCGGCGGGCCAGGGTCAGCAGCTCCAGGGTGGGCTTGCGGACGGCACCGTCCACGTGGTCGACATAGACGAGAACTTCAGCCATGGGAATGCTCTCCTGCGGATTGCGAAGTCTGAGGGGCGGTAAGGGGGTTGAGCCTCAGCAGGCCGACGGCCCTTAGATGAACTTCTGGCTCGCGAGGTACTCGGCGAGCTGCTTGCCGCCCTCGCCCTCGTCCTTGACGATCGTGCCCGCGGTACGGGCCGGGCGCTGGGTGGCGGAGTCGACCGTGGTGTACGCACCGTCCAGACCCACCTGCCCGGCCTCCAGGTCCAGGTCGGACAGGTCCCAGGCCTGCACCGGCTTCTTCTTCGCGGCCATGATGCCCTTGAACGACGGGTAGCGGGCCTCGCCCGACTGGTCGGTCACCGACACCACCGCCGGCAGCGCGGCCTCCAGCTGCTCCGAGGCGGCATCACCGTCCCGGCGGCCCTTCACCGTGCCGTCCTGGACGGACACCTCGGACAGCAGCGTCACCTGCGGCACCCCCAGCCGCTCCGCCAGCAGCGCCGGGACCACACCCATGGTGCCGTCGGTGGAGGCCAGACCCGAGATCACCAGGTCGTAGCCGGCCTTCTCGATCGCCTTCGCCAGCACCAGCGAGGTACCGATCACATCCGTGCCGTGCAGATCGTCGTCCTCGACGTGGATCGCCTTGTCCGCGCCCATCGACAACGCCTTGCGCAGCGCGTCCTTCGCATCCTCCGGGCCGACCGTCAGGACGGTGACCTCGACGTCGTCATCGGAGTTCTCCGAGATCTGCAGCGCCTGCTCGACCGCGTACTCGTCCAGCTCGGAGAGCAGACCGTCCACGTCGTCCCGGTCGACGGTCAGGTCATCGGCGAAGTGCCGGTCGCCGGTGGCGTCGGGCACATACTTCACAGTGACAACGATCCTCAAGCTCACGCCGGCTCTCCTACTGCATCGTCATTTTTCGGCTGCCTCTTGCAGGCAGCATAGGCGCCCCAAGCGGCCGATCCCGGTCGGGGCGGGCTGCGCTCCGACCGCAATATTACTCACCAGTACACCCAGCTCCTGCCCGCTAAGCAAGCGCTTTGAACTGTGACCTTTGCAACGCAGCGTAATCGGAACCCGACAGTCCCGCACACCAGCGGATGAGGTGATGAGCCGATCAGTCGCGCAGGCCGTTGAACTGCCCCTGGTGGTACAGAAGCGGCCGGCCGGCACCCGCGGGGTCTCCGAGGTTCACCTCGGCCAGCACGATGCGGTGGTCCCCGGCGGGCACGCGGGCAACGACCCGGCAGACCAGCCAGGCGAGAACGCCGCCGAGGACAGGAACACCCTCGGGCCCCTCGCGCCAGGCGGTGGAGGCGCCGAAGCGGTCGGCGCCGCTGCGGGCGAAGGTGGCGGCCAGCTCTTCCTGGTGTTCGCCGAGTATGTGCACGCCCACGTGATCGGCCCGGGATATCGCGGGCCAACTGGAGGCACCCGTACCGATCCCGAAGGAGAGCATCGGGGGTTCGGCGGAGACCGAGCTGAGCGAGGTGGCGGTGAAGCCGACCGGGCCCGCCTCGCCACTGGCGGTGATCACGGCGACGCCCGCGGCGTGCCGCCGGAAGACGGAGCGCAGGAGGTCGGGGGAGGCGAGCTGGGGCGTACCGAGGTCGGGCGTGGCCGTCATGCGGTTGTCCTTCTGCGAGGAGTGTCGAGCTGGACCGTGGCTGCTCAACAAGCCGGACAGCGCGCGCTCGCGGTGCGGGCGAGGTCGACGTGCGCCCGCCCGAACAGAAAGAGTTCCGTAGGCATACGGTCAGGCTGACGATAGGTGCGGCACACCGTCAAGTTCGTTCCGGCATATGGGAGATGCCTCACCGTGGGCACATTCGGGGTCAAACCGCCTCCCCGATCGCTGCTATGACGTCCGCCTTCCGGGGCTGGCCGGTGGCCCGCCGTACGACTCTGCCCTCGGCGTCGAGGACCAGCACCGTCGGCGTCTTGAGGATGTCGAGTTCGCGGACCAGGTCGAGGTTCTTCTCGGCGTCGATCTCGACATGGGCCACACCCGGGACGAGGCCGGCGACCTCACCCAGCACCCGCCGGGTCGCCCGGCAGGGCGCGCAGAAGGCGCTCGAGAACTGGACGAGCGTCGCGCGCTCACCGAGCTCCCCGCCCAACTCGGCCGCGCCGAGCCTCTTGTCGTCGTCGCGCCCGCGCACCCGCACTCTCCCGCTCCGCCGCCGTTGCAGCACTCCGAAGCCGCTCGCCAGCGCGAGCACCACCACGCACACCACAAGTCCGGTCATCACCTGCACAAGCATTCACGAGACTGCAAAGATTCCCGACTCCCCCCGGCCCGTCCGTTGCGGAATGCTTGATTCATGGACATTGATGCAAGGGGGCCGCGTTTCGGCGCGGCGGTGACGACCGTCGTCCTGGCGGTCGTTCTGATCACGGGCAGTTTCTGGCTGCTGGCCTGGCAGACGCTGGCGTTCGCGCTGGGCGCGGCGGGCGGGGTGGGCCGTTCGCCGTACGGCTGGCTGTTCCGCAGGGCCGTCAGGCCCCGGATCGGGCCGCCGACCGAGTTCGAGTCGCCGGAGCCGCCGCGGTTCGCGCAGGCCGTGGGCCTCGCCTTCGCAGGGCTGGGACTGGTGGGCTACGGGATCGGGCCGGAGTGGCTCGGGCTCGCCGCCACCGGAGCGGCTCTGGCGGCGGCATTCCTCAACGCCGCGTTCGGGTACTGCCTGGGCTGCGAGATGTACCTGCTCGTGCGGCGGGTGACGGTACGCGCGGAGTAAAGGTGCCGTAAAAGCCCAAGGTGGATCACAGGGTGGAAGTGACGAGAATCTCGCCCGAGGCGGGCACGAGGACTGGCTCCCCGCTCGTTCTTGGGGCACGATCTGCGAGATGCCGTAAACCTACGGCTGCGTAACTTAATGCCGGGACTCCCCTTCCCCGGCAGAGCAGGAAGGGCTCACCCCGCCCATGGCAGAGCTTGTCTACCGCCCCGTCGTCGGATTCGCCCAGGCACTGTTCAAGGCCTGGGACCTCAAGATCGACTGCAAGGGTTCGGAGAACATCCCGCGCTCGGGCGGCGCCGTTCTGGTGAGCAATCACATCAGTTACCTGGACTTCGTGTTCAACGGCATGGCAGCGCTCCCGCAGAAGCGTCTCGTGCGCTTCATGGCGAAGGAGTCCGTCTTCCGCCACAAGATCTCGGGTCCGCTGATGCGCGGGATGAAGCACATCCCGGTCGACCGGACCCAGGGCGAGACGGCTTACGCCCACGCCCTGGAGTCGCTGCGGTCGGGCGAGATCATCGGGGTCTTCCCCGAGGCGACCATCTCGCAGTCCTTCACGCTCAAGAGCTTCAAGTCGGGCGCGGCACGACTGGCCCAGGAGGCGGGCGTGCCGCTGATCCCGATGGCCCTCTGGGGCACCCAGCGGATCTGGACCAAGGGACACCCGCGCAACTTCAAGCGCAGCCACATCCCGATCACGATGCGGGTCGGTGAGGCGATGGAGGCCTCGCGGGACAAGTACGCGGGGGCGATCACGCGGCAACTGCGGGAGCGGGTCAACGAGTTGCTGGAAGCGGCTCAGCGGGCCTATCCCGTGCGCCCCAAGGGGCCGGACGACACCTGGTGGATGCCGGCCCACCTCGGGGGTACGGCGCCCACTCCGGAACAGGTGCGGGAGACCGACGCTCGATAGCTGTTCGACTGCGGGTGCGTCGGGGACGGTCTCGCGGTTCCCGGCGCCCCCGCAGGGCGCCTCGGCGATCCGTCGGTTCGATCCGTGCTCCTCAGAGTGCTGTCGGGAGCGTTCGCCAGAGGGACGGGCGGTCGGGGGCAGCCTTGAGCGCGCTCAGGACGGCCGGGTGCGGCGCGGCGTAGAGCGTGGGGCAGTCCGTCTCGCCGGACTCCGGGTCGGGCGTGAAGGCCAGCCGCTCGCCGTCGAGGGAGAACTGGGCGTCCACACCGGGTTTGTTGCCCCGGGGGTCCTGGCGGTGCCAGGCGCCGTTGAACCGCACCGCGACCAGCCCGTGCACCACGTCGAACGTCTGGTAGCAGAGCGCGGTGGGGATGTCCTCCGCGCGCAGCAGGGCGGCCAGCGCGTGGGCCTTGGCGTAGCAGATACCGGTGCCCTGCTCCAGGACGTCGGACGCCCGCCAGGTGACGCGCGGGTCGCCGGAGTCCTGCGAGTGCGGGATGGCGTCGCGCACGAACTCGAACGCCAGGCGCGCATAGGCATACGAGTCCGCCGCCTCCTTGGCGAGGCGGGCGGCCGCCTCTCGGACGACCGGATGGCCATGGTCGATGACCTCGTCGGCGGCCAAGTAGGCGGAAAGGTCGGGGGTTTCCTGGATCAGCTCCATGCCCGCAGAGCATAGGAAGACGATCACTCCGCGTCAATTAATTTACAGTGCTCGACATATTTATGCGGCGTAGCAGTGCACGGTCACGAGCTGGGACGCGCTCCACCGCTGTTCGACCGTGGCCAGCCTCGTCCAGCCCAGCCGTTCGTACAGGGCCGCGGCCGCGGTGTCGGACGCGACCACGTCGAGCACCGGGTGCAGGCGGTGACGGCGCGCTTCCTCCACCGCTCGCCCGATCAGCAGCGCGCCGATCCCGTGTCCCCTCGCCCGCGGAGCGACGAACAGCCGGCCGACCACCGCGGCCTCTTCCCTGCTCGTGCCACTCCGCTCGCTCCACAGGGCAGGGGCCAGGTCGCCCTCCTCGCTGCGGGACAGGCTGACGTGGCCCGCCACCCGGCCGCCCGACTCGGCGACCCAGCTGCCCAGAACCGAAGCCTGCGCCAGCCATTCACCGGGCCGCGCAGGCCAGTTCACCGGGTAGCCGTCGCGCCGATGGACCTCCCCCAGCACGCGGACGCATGCCTCGATGTCGTCATAGGCCCTCGGCCGGACCCGGTGCTCCGTTCTGTCCACACCGGCATGCAAGCACAGGTGCCGTCCGGCACACACGCGCGTCAGCGCGCCATCTCCTCCTTGAGCGCGGCCACGAACGCGTCCACGTCGTCCTCGGTCGTGTCGTAGGCGCACATCCAGCGCACGACGCCCGCGCTCTCGTCCCAGAAGTAGAAGCGGAAGCGTTTCTGGAGCCGCTCGCTCACGTCGTGCGGCAGCTGGGCGAAGACGCCGTTGGCCTGCACCGGGTAGAGGATCTCCACGCCGTGGACGGCACGGACGCCCTCGGCCAGGCGCTGCGCCATCTCGTTGGCGTGGCGGGCGTTGCGCAGCCACAGGTCCTTGGCGAGCAGGGCCTCCAACTGCACCGACACGAAGCGCATCTTGGAGGCGAGCTGCATGGACAGCTTGCGCAGGTGCTTCATGTGGGAGACCGCGTCCTGGTTGATCACCACGACGGCCTCGCCGAACAGCGCGCCGTTCTTCGTCCCGCCGAGGGAGAGGATGTCGACGCCGACGGCGTTGGTGAACGTCCGCATCGGGACGTCGAGGGAGGCCGCCGCGTTGGCTATGCGGGAGCCGTCCAGGTGGACCTTCATGCCGTGGGCGTGGGCATGGTCGCAGATCGCGCGGATCTCGTCCGGCGTGTAGAGCGTGCCGAGCTCCGTGCTCTGGGTGATCGAGACGACCTGGGGCATGGCACGGTGCTCGTCGTCCCAGCCGTACGCCTGCCTGTCGATCAGCTCCGGGGTCAGCTTGCCGTCGGGCGTCGCGACGGTGAGCAGTTTCAGGCCGCCCATCCGTTCGGGGGCGCCGCCCTCGTCGACGTTGATGTGCGCGCTCTCCGCGCAGATCACCGCGCCCCAGCGGTCGGTGACCGCCTGGAGCGCGACGACGTTGGCGCCGGTGCCGTTGAAGACCGGGAAGGCCTCCGCCGTGGCCCCGAAGTGGCTGCGGATGATCCCCTGGAGGTTCTCGGTGTAGTCGTCCTCGCCGTACGCGACCTGGTGGCCGCCGTTGGCGAGGGCCAGGGCGGCGAGGACCTCCGGGTGGGCGCCGGCGTAGTTGTCGCTGGCGAAGCCCCGGCTGTCCGGGTCGTGGTGACGCCGGGCGTCGGTCTTCGCAGGGTTCACGGCTTCTCGGTGAGCCACAGACGGTTTCCGTTCACTTCTCCGGCGGGCTTCTCCCAGACTTCGGCGATGGCCGCCGCGAGGTCCTTGACGTCCGTGAAGCCCGCGAACTTCGCGTTGGGACGCTCGGCGCGCATCGCCTCGTGCACCAACGCCTTCACCACCAGGATGGTGGCCGCCGAGGTGAGCTCCGCACCGGCCCCCGCCTTGCGGAAGAAGTCGGCCATGGCGAGCGTCCAGGCCTCGGCGGCCGCCTTGGCGGCGGCGTAGGCGGCGTTGCCCGCGGTGGGCCTGGTCGCGCCCGCCGCGCTGATCAGCACATACCGGCCCCGGTCACTGCGCTGGAGCACCTCGGAGAAAGCGAGGGACGTGTGCTGCACGGTGCGGATGAGCAGCAGCTCCAGGAAGTCCCAGTCGTCGAGGCTGGTCTTGACGAAGGTCTCACTGCCGCGCCAGCCGCCGACGAGGTGGACGACGCCGTCGACCCGGCCGAAGTCCTTCTCGATGCCGGCGGCCCAGTCCCGCGTGGACTTCAGGTCGAGCAGGTCGACGGGTTCCCCGGTGACGGTGGCGCCGCCGCCCGCGTCCCGGGCCGCGCCCACCGCCTCCGCGAGCCGGACGGGATCGTTGTCCGCGCCGACGACGGTCGCGCCCGCCTCGGCGAGCCGGACGAGTGTCGCGCGCCCCGCGGGCCCGCCCGCTCCGGCCACCGCGATCACCGCACCGCTGAGAGCTCCGTTCCCCGCCATGTTCTTCGCCTCCTGCTGAGCCGTGTTCCCGGTCGCGCGCGAGTCCGTGCCGCTCACGCGGCGGCCCGCGCGGCACTCTCCGCGGTGATGCCCCTGGTGGAGGCGATCACGTTCTTCAGCTTCTTGGAGAGGGCCTCATAGAACATGCTCAGCGGAAACTCGTCCGGAAGCACGTCATCGACGAGTTTCCGGGGCGGCAGGGACAGGTCGAGGGCGTCGGGGCCCTTGGCCCACCTGGAGCCCGGGTGCGGGGCGAGGTACTGCGAGACCAGGTCGTACGCGGCGAACCAGTGGACCAGCTTCGGGCGATCGATACCCGCCCGGTAGAGGTCCTCGATCTCGGCGCACAGCTGGTTGGTGACCTGCGGGGCGCGCTGCCAGTCGATGAACAGCTTGTTGTCGGTCCAGCGGACGACGTCGTGCTTGTGCAGGTAGGCGAAGAGGAGCTGGCCGCCGAGGCCGTCGTAGTTGCGCACCCGCTCGCCGGTGACCGGGAAGCGGAACATGCGGTCGAAGAGGACCGCGTACTGCACGTCACGGGCCTGCGGGACGCCGTCGGCCTCCAGGTTCACGGCCTCCCTGAAAGCCGTGAGGTCACAGCGCAGCTCCTCCAGGCCGTACATCCAGAAGGGCTGGCGCTGCTTGATCATGAACGGGTCGAAGGGCAGGTCGCCGTGGCTGTGGGTGCGGTCGTGGACCATGTCCCACAGGACGAAGGCCTCCTCGCAGCGCGTCTGGTCGTGGACCATCGCGGCGATGTCCTCGGGCAGTTCCAGGCCCAGGATGTCGATGGCCGCGTCGGTGACCCGGCGGAAGCGGGCGGCCTCGCGGTCGCAGAAGATGCCGCCCCAGGAGAAGCGCTCCGGTGCCTCACGTACGGCGATGGTCTCCGGGAAGAGGACGGCGGAGTTGGTGTCGTAACCGGCCGTGAAGTCCTCGAACTTGATGCCGCAGAACAGCGGGTTGTCGTAGCGGGTGCGCTCCAGTTCGGCCAGCCAGTCGGGCCAGACCATGCGCAGGACGACCGCTTCGAGGTTGCGGTCGGGGTTGCCGTTCTGCGTGTACATCGGGAAGACGACCAGGTGCTGGAGGCCGTCGGCGCGGCCCGCGGCGGGCTGGAAGGCCAGCAGGGAGTCGAGGAAGTCGGGCACCTCGAAGCCGCCCTCGGCCCAGCGCCGGAGGTCCTTCACGAGCGCCGCGTGGTAGTCGGCGTCGTGCGCAAGAAGCGGGGACAGCTCCTCGACGCTGTCGACGACACGCCGTACGACAGCCTCGGCGTCCGCACGCGCGGGCGCTCCCTCGGCCTCGAAGTCGATCGACCCGTCCTTGGACTGCCATGGCCGGATCCGCTCCACGGCATCCTTGAGCACAGGCCATGCCGGGTGCTCCACCACCCTGGTCATGGGGGGAACGTGGTCCCCCGACGCCGCCTGCGCAAGAATTTCCGTCATGTCCCATCCTCCACGGGAGAACCTCTCGTATGGAGACCGTATACATACGAGCTTCCGTCCAGCAAGAGCGGACTCGGGAAGTTATCCTGCGCAACCCAATGGTCACCGAAGTTTTTCCTGCCGAGTGCCATGAACACGGCGCTTGCGGGTATCCGGGGCAACCGCACCGCACGTCACCGGGATCCCCGTGTACACAGGGGTCCATCACACGGTGTAGCCGTTAGGCTGCGGCTCTGCACCGAGCCGCCGTCGACGGAAGCGAGTTGAACCTTGAACTTCCTTACCATCGGTCATCGCGGGGTCATGGGTACCGAGCCCGAGAACACCCTCCGTTCGTTCACCGCCGCCCAAGAGGCCGGCCTCGACGTCATCGAACTCGATCTGCACCTCAGCAAGGACGGCGCGCTCGTCGTCATGCACGACACCGACGTGGACCGCACGACCGACGGCACCGGCCCGATCGCCGAGAAGACCCTCACCGAACTGCGCGCCCTGGACGCGGGCCGCGGGGAGCGCGTCCCGGTGTTCGAGGAGGTTCTGGACGCCGTCCGGTCGCCGCTCCAGGCCGAGATCAAGGACATCGCGGCGGCCCGGGCGCTGGCCGAGGTCATGCTCCGGCGGGACCTCGTCTCCCGGGTCGAGGTGTCCTCGTTCCACGACGAGGCGGTCGCCGAGATCGGCCGGCTGGTGCCCGGCGTACGGACCGCGCTGATCGGCAGCCGGTTCGGCCCCGACATCGTGGAACGCGCCGTCGAGGCCGGAGCGGGGACCGTCTGCCTGAACATCCGCCGGCTGACCCTGGAGGTCGTGGAGGCGGCCCGCAAGGCCGACCTGAAGATCATCGGCTGGGTCGTCAACACCCAGGACCATCTCCGGCTGGTGCGGGCCCTGGAGCTGGACGGCGCCACGACCGACTACCCGGAGATCAAACGCACCGGCCGCTTCACCGCCTGAACCGGGGCAGGAACGTCACACCAGCGGCTTGACCAGCAGCTCGAACCGCAGGTCGTCGCGCTGCGGGATACCGAAGCGCTCGTCGCCGTACGGGAAGGGCGTCATCTCTCCCGTACGGCGGTAGCCGCGCCGCTCGTACCAGGCGATGAGGTCGTCGCGCACGGAGATCACCGTCATGTGCATCTCGGTGACGCCCCAGGTGTCGCGGGCGATCCGCTCCGCCTCGGCGATGATCACCTTGCCGAGGCCGCCGCCCTGGAGGGTTGGGCTGACCGCGAACATCCCGAAGTACGCGTGGCTGCCCCGGTGTTCGAGCTGACAGCAGGCGACGATGCGCCCGTCCCGTTCCACCGTCAGCAGTCGGCTGTCGGGTGACTTGACGACCGCGAGCACGCCCTCCGGGTCCGTCCGCTGTCCCTGGAGGATGTCCGCCTCGGTGGTCCACCCGGCCCGGCTGTCGTCCCCGCGGTACGCCGACTCGACGAGCGCGACGAGCGCGTCCACGTCGGCGTCGGTGGCGTCACGGAAGGTGAGTCCGGCGGTGGTCTCCATGGTGCGCATCTCCACTTCTCGGGCACGGCTCGGGCACGGCCGAGAGTAATGCCCCGGATAGGCTCGCCCGCATGGTGCACGTACTGAGCGGCCGCGTCCTGCTGCGGCCCACCGATCCGGAGCGCTCCCGGGTCTTCTACGGCGATCAGCTGGGCCTCGCCGTATACCGCGAGTTCGGTACCGGGCCGGAGCGGGGCACCGTCTACTTCCTCGGCGGCGGTTTCCTGGAACTGTCCGGACGGTCACAGGCTCCGCGGGCCGCGGACGTACGGCTGTGGCTCCAGGTCGCGGACGTGACCGCGGCGCACGAGGAGCTTCTGGCCAAGGGCGTCGAGATCGTCCGGCCGCCGGTGAGGGAGCCGTGGGGGCTGGTCGAGATGTGGGTGGCGGATCCGGACGGGACGCCGATCGTGCTGGTGGAGGTCCCGGCGGACCATCCGATCCGCTACCGGCCCGGGATCTGAGCCCGCTCGGGCTGCTCTCCTACTGGCAGGCGGCGACCCGGTCCAGGGAGGCAGGGCCTGTCGGCGAATGCCCCGCAAGGTCACATGCCAGTCCTCGGCAGGCTCGTAGTCGAACCAGTCGAACCAGTCGAAGCGGACGGTGCCGACCGAGGCGTACACACCGATGACCCGGCCGGTGAAGCCGTAGGCGACCTCGGTGGAGGGGGACCGGCCGTCGAAGGCGGCGAGTTCGGCGAACACGCCCTCCCCGTCCTCCACCCCGAGGGTGACGGTGTGTGGTCCCCGGCGGGGGCCGGTGGCCTTCCGGACGACCGGCGCCGCCCGCCCCGAGGAACAGGACGGGCGGCGCCACACAGCAACCGGAACTTATCCCGGGAACGGCTTGCTCGAGTCGTCGTCAGCCTTGATGCAGGCCTCGAGCCGCTTCTGCAGGGCGGACGCGTCGCTGAGCGCCTTCTTGGCCGCAGCGGTCTCCCCCAGCTGCTTCAGCTTCTCGGCCTTGTTCTTGAGACTGGCGATCTGCTGGCGCATCTGGGCCGGGTTGCAGGTGATGGCGGCCTTGGCCGACACCACGCCCTGGCCGGCCGAGACGGCGGCGTGGGCGGGCACCGAGGTGATGAAGAAGCCTCCGACGATGGCCGCGGAGACGGCCAGCGCGGAAAAGCGCTTGGTCATGAGTTGTATCCCCCAAGTAGGGCTTGAGATGGTCGGATTGGATCTTACAAACATTTTGGACCCGCCAGTAACAAGCATGGCCTCACCGGCAGTTCCACGGACGACGCCGCACTCCCGAGGGTCTCCGTCAGGAAGGCCCGTCCCCCGGGGCCAGCGGTGTCACCGTGATCCGGTCGATGACGGGGGCGTACGCGGAACGTCGGCCGTGTTCGTTCGCCGTGCCGCCGGCGAAGTCGGGGAGTGCCTCGGCGGTGAAGGTGAGGGTGTTCAGGCCCGGGTTCAGGGTGACGGGCACGGACAGGTTCCAGAAGTTGTTGAAGTGGAAGGTCGTCGGGAACAGGACGCGGTGCGCGGCGCCGCCGTTGACGGAGACGTCGGCGTGACGGCAGACCGGGTCCGGGTTGTAGTGGGTGGAGGGGGGCTGCTCCCCGTTGGAGTAACGGATCGTCAGCGCGTGGCGCCCTGAGCTCTCCGCCGTGACCGTCAGGGTGAGCGCGTTCCCGGGCCCGGCGCCGACGCCGTCGACCGCCTTGCCGCCGGTGGCGTACGGGTATCCGGTCACCTTCGCCGCGCCGGTCGGGACGCCGTCCTCGGCGGGGTAGGCGGTGGCGGGCAGCAGGCCGCGCGAGGGGCCGATCCGCACCCGGTCCACGATCAGCCGGTCCGATGTGCCGGTGACGGTGATCCGGTTGATGCCGCCGGCCAGGAAGAGCGGTACGGCACCGCGCTCGACGCGTCCGATCTCCTCACCGTTGACGCTGAACACGCCCTCTCCGGGCCCGAGCAGGTCGACGGTGACGGAGGCCTCCCCGTCGTCGGCCGCGTACGTCCAGAAGGTGACGGTGCCGCCTCGCGGGAGCACGGCGACTCCGGGACCCGAGGCGCCCCGGTGGGCGTGGCTTACCCGGGCGCCGCCGCCGAGGTCCGCGAACTCGGCGTCGTACAGGGCGGTTTCGTCCTCGTCTCGCAGCACCAGGTCCAGTTTGTCGATGCACGCGTCGCCCTTGGTGACCCCGAGGTCGGGGTCCTGGGCGGCGAGGGTGAGCCGGTGCCGGCCGGCGGTCAGCGGGACGCGGGTGTCGGTGTGCCCCCACACGGCCGGCTTGTAGCCGAGCGGCAGCCGCAGTTCGCGCGGGTCCTCGCCGTCGACGCGCAGGAAGACGTTGGTGGGCCCCGCTTCGCGCACCAGGTCGGCGAGGTTGTGCGAGCCCGCGAAGACGACGAGGTCGTAGGTGCCGTCCTGCGGGACCTCGACGTCGAAGGCGAGCACGCCGTCGGAGCCGGTGCGCAGACCGCCCACGTGGTAGCCGCCGGAGGTGGCGAACCGGTCGACGGTGGACGGGGAACCCTCGGGCCCGTTCTTCGAGTAACCGCTGCCCGTGTAGGTGGCGTCCTCGGCCTCGTAGGTCCGCCTCCAGCGCACCGAGGGCGGCAGGGCCGCGGCCCCGTTGCCGCCCGGCGACAGGATCACCTGGTAGGCGGACATCTCGTCGAGCCCGGTCAGACGGATCGTCACCTTCCCGTCGGACACCGTGACTTCCTCGTCCCGCAGCCTCAACGGCTGTGCGCTCGCTCCGACTTGGCCCGTCCAGGGGATCTCCACGAGCCGTACGTGGACGGCGGCACCGAACACCTCCGCGTCCACGCCCGCGAAGACGAGGTCCGCCGCGCCGCCCGCCCCGCCGAACAGGGCCCGCGCCTGCCGCTTCTCCCGGTCGAGGGTGGCGACGCCCTGGAGGGTGTACTGCACGTTGGGATGCGGGGCGACGACCCGGACGGTGTTCCCGGTCAGCTGTCCGTAGGCGTTGTACAGCCACCACTGGCCGTTGGCCTTGTTCGCCTCCACCGCCGAGTCGTTGAGGTTGCCGGCGATGTTCCAGTAGGCGAGGTCGGCGTCGACCTTCGACTCCTCGATCGCGGCGATCCACTGGATCATCTGGCCCGGCACGGAGACGTGGTAGTTGTGCGCGTACTCGTTGATGTTGACCGGGAGCGGACCGATGCCCAACTCGCGCTCCAGATCACGGTACTTGGCCACGTTGGTGCGGACCTCGGCCGGTGAGGACAGCTCGTGCCAGGTGACGATGTCGGGCAGCACGTCGTGGGCCTTGGCGAACTCCAGGAAGTCCCTGACCTCGGGGTACAGGACGCAGGTGTTGGGTCCTGCCACGCGGGCGTCCGGGTCGAGGTCCTTGATCAGGTGATACGCGGCTGCCCAGGCGGCGAAGTAGTGGTCCGGTTCGGTCCGCCAGGACACCTGGTCGTAGCTCCACTCCCCCTCGCCGAACATGTTGCCCTCGGGCTCGTTGAAGGGCACGTACACGACGTGCGACTTCAACTCCCCCAGCGTCAGGACGTGTTCGACCTGGCGCTGGATCACGTCCAGGTGCCCGGCGAGCCGCTCCTCGCCGGTGGCGCCGGGCCACTCGTAGGGAAAGCCGCGGTAGTAGTCGGGCAGGTAGACGTAGACGTCCCGGCCGCCGGCCGCGACGAAGGGCGGCAGGATCTCCAGGGCGTCACCGCCGGGGTGCTGGATGCCGTCCTGGGCCTTGGTGGTCACCGTGCGCGGATACATGCCCTCGACCACGATGCGGCTGGGCACGCCGTCGCCGTACAGACCGTAGAGGGTGCCGCTCGCTCCGCCGTGGAAGGGGCCGGTCTCGGTGCCGAGGTCGATGGTGAGGGTGTCGGGGGCGGGGCCTTCGGCTGTCACGGCATCCATCCTTCGTTCGATATTCCGTACACCGGTCGATGATCCGCACCGACCTGGACGAACGTAGGAAGCGCGGGAGGGCCGCGTCAACAGGCGACCCAATTCCGGAACCTCCGAAACCGCAGGTCGGGGCGGTCAGGTGCGCAGTACTCCCAGGCTGCCCTCCAACCGGCCGAGCAGTTCCCCGAGCCGGGCGGCGAGTTCGTCCCGCGCCTCCGGGGGCAGGACGGACAGCACGGCCGTCTCGTACGCCAGTTGTTCGGGCAGGATCCCGTCGACCAGGTCGCGGCCCGCGTCGGTCAGCCGGACGTGGGCGACACGGCGGTCGCGGGCGTCGCCCCGGCGCTCGACCAGGCCCCGCTCGGTCAGTTGCTTGAGTCGCTTGGTGACGGCGGCGCCGGAGGAGAAGGTCTCGCGGGCCAGGTCGCCCGGGGTCAGCTCGTGCCCGGTGCGGCGCAGGGCGCCGAGCAGGTCGAACTCGGGGCGGCTGAGCCCGGCGCGGCGCAGGGGGGCGTCCTCGGCCTGCTGGAGGAGGGCGGCGCAGCGGTTGACGCGGCCGATGATCTCCATGGGGCCGGTGTCGAGGCCCGGGTGGACGGTCTGCCACTGCCGGACGACCGCGGCGACGGTGTCGTTCCTCGTCGTGCCCGCCTGCCGTCCGTTCGGTGCCGTCATGGACGTACGCCCTCCGCTCTGTGGTGCCGGACCGTCGCGGCGAGCGTACGGTGTCCGGCCTGCTCGGCGCGCACGACCCTCTCCTGGGGCAGGGCCCGCTGCCACCATTCGCCGGATGCGGCCTCGACGGTGGCGCGCAGATCGGTCAGGGCGGCGGCGAGAGCGCGGCGGGCGGCATCGAGGGCGCCGGGGGCGGGGTGCGGTGCGGCGAGGAGGAGGGTGGTGTGTTCGCGGGCGTCTTCCACGGCGTCCAGCGCGTGTTCGATGCGGTCGCCCGCGCGCCGGTTGGTGACGGCTATGGCGGCCGCGAATCCGACCAGGGCGCCGACGAGGGTGTCCACGACTCGCTCGGTGATCAGCCGGCTCGGCTCCTGCTGTCCGGCGAACTCGGTGATGAGCAGGGCCATCGGGGTCACGCAGACGCTGCCGAGCCAGTAGTTGCGGCCCATCAGCGCCTCGGCGCCGAAGTTGAGGGCGAGACAGCACAGGACCAGGGCGGCGGGCCCGACATGGGCGAGCGGGACGACGGCGGCGAACACGAGGACGCCGACGAGGTTGCCGACGACGCGCTGGACGCCCCGGCTCCAGGTGAGGGTGACGTTGGCCTGGTAGAGGGAGGCCGCGGTGACCAGGGCCCAGTAGGGGCGGCCGACGCCGAGCGCGAGGGACACGTACCCGGCCAGGGCACAGCCCAGAGCGGTGCGCACGGCGATCGGGGCGAGCGGGCCGAGCGCGCGCCACCACGGGCGGTCGGGAGCCGTCAGTTCCACGTCCACGCCGAGGAGTTCGTCGTCCTGGGCCTGCCCGCCGCGCGGTGTGCCGTCGTCCGCCGCTCGCGGCACCGGTCCTGTCCCGCGCAGTTCGCGGGCCCAGGCACGCAGACGGCGCGGGTCGGTGTCGGCCGGGGCGGCGAGGGCGACCTCGGCGCGGACGACGAGGCGTTCGAGGGCTCGCCGGGTTCCGGTACGGGCACCGGCGGCGAGGAGGGTCTGCCAGGCGGCCTGGACGGCGGCATGGGCGGTTCCGCTGGTACGGGGATACCCGTCGCCGTCGGCCTGCACCTCGGCGTGGGCGGCGACCGCGTTCAGGGCGTGGGCGGTGGCCCGTCGCTCCGGGCCGTGCGGCCGGAACAGTACGGGTGCCATGCCGACCAGCCAGGCCCATGCGCCCGTCGCCAGGGCCAGCGCGAGGTGGCCCGGGACCTGGGCGAGGGTCTGCGGGGCGAACAGGGAGGCGGAGCTGATGAAGGTGAGGACCACGTGGCCCGGCGGGCCGATCCGGGTCGCGTCGCACAGCGTCTTCTGTACGGCTGCCACCAGCGCGCCGACGGTCACCAGGAGCACGGCGCTGCCGGTGAGCGACGCCGCGACCAGCCCCGCAGCGAGACCGGCGACCATGCCGAGCACCACCGCGGCCAGAGCGCGGGCCCGGGCCGCGTAGGGGCGGTTGTGGGCGTACAGCGCGCACAGGGACCCGGCCATCGTGTACATCGCCAGGTCGAGCCGGCCGAGGGCCAGCAGGGTCAGGTTGGGCGGGGCGACCGCGACGACCACGCTCAGGGCGGGCTTGAACCAGATGTCGGAGGGCCTGCCGAGGCGCAGTACACCGGCCAGCGGGAGACGAGTGTTCATGACGCCCGACCTTAGCAGGTGTTTTACTCGTAAAGCATTTCACCACGGCTGCTCCGACCTGCGGTGCTCCGTCGCACGCTCCCCGCGTACACCCTTGCGCTCGATTGCGCGCCGCATGGCCCGGGCAGTCCTTGACCGACCGTCGAGCGGGGGTGGTGGGCGTGCACGGACCGGCTTCTTCCGGCTGGCTGCTGGTGGCACTCTGCGCGGCGACCGGGGCGTACTGCCTGCTGCGGATGCGCAGCAGGGTCGAGGAACAGCGCCGGGCCGCGGGCGGCGAGGCACTGATGGGCTTCGGGATGGCCGCGATGGCCGTACCGGCGGCCGTGTTCACCCCGCCGTCCTGGGCCTGGCCGCTCTACGCGGCCGTGTTCGGCGGAGCCGCGCTGCGCGCCCTGTGGTCGGCGCGCACGAGCTCCCATCATCTGCACCACCTGGTGGGCGCCTCGGCCATGGTCTACATGGCGGTGACGATGGCGGCCTCCCCCGGACACCACGGTGGCTCGGGAGTCCCCTTCGTGACGGGGACCCTGCTCCTCTACTTCGCCGGATTCGTGCTGCTGTCCGGCGTCCGCCTGATACCGGTGACCGCCGGCGGCGCGACCGTGGGCTGGGGTGACCGGCCCGAACTCGCGCGCGCGTGCCGGCTCTCCATGGGCATCGCGATGGTGGCCATGCTGGTGACCCTCTGAACGAGCGGCGGGCACAGGCGCTCGTTCGGCAACAGCCGTACATGGGCTGACCCGCGCGGTACAAAAGCCGGGCCGCACGCACCGGAATTGGCCTCGGAGCGCACCGGTCGGCGAGGATCGAACCATGCACACCCCGTCCGTCGACTCCCCGCCCCGTTCACCGGAGCACCGGACCGCGGCTCGCGTCACCGGTCTCCTGGCCCTGTGCTCGGTGCTGCTGCTCGTGCTGGTCGCGACCCGGTGGCACCCGCTGCTCACCGTCGACAGCGACATCGCCGACACCACCCACCGCTGGGCGGTCGACGAACCAGGGCTCACCCACGCCTTCCGCATCCTCACGGACTGGGTCTGGGACCCCTGGACGATGCGCATCCTGTGTGCCGTCGCGGCCCTCTGGCTGGTGTGGCGGCGCAACGCCCGCTGGACCGCCGCATGGCTGGTGGCCACATGTGCGCTGGGCACACTGGTCCAGCAGATCCTCAAGGCGGCGGTCGGCCGCGAACGTCCCGTCTGGCCCGACCCCGTCGACACCGCGCACTTCGCGGCCTACCCGTCGGGCCACGCCCTGACGGCCACGGTCGTGTGCGGCCTGCTCCTGTGGCTCCTCCACCACCACGGCGCCGGCCGTGCCCTGTGGTGCTCGGCCCTGGCGCTGACCGTGATCTCCGTCGTGGGCGTGGGCCTGACCCGCGTCTGGCTGGGCGTCCACTGGCCCTCCGACGTCCTGGGCGGCTGGCTCCTGGGCGCGATGCTGGTGAGCCTGGCGGTGCTGGTCCATCAGCGGTACCGGCCGTGAACGACAACCCGACACGGACCTACGGGTACGTGGGTCCACCCGGTCTGCGCTCTGCGGTACGGCCGGACAGCGAGGGCCGGCCCATCCGTTCCGCCGCCGACCTCGCCGCCTGGCTGTCCGGTCGCGGGCCGGCCGAGCGGTCGGAGCCCTTCACCTTCGTCGTCGCCCTCGACGGCCTGCTGCGACTCGCGCCCCGCCGCAGTGAACATGTGGCCTGTGCAGGCGGCGTGGACGTGCTGGGCGCCGGGGAGATGGGATTCACCCGGGCCGCCGGCCGTTGGGCGGTCGACGAGGTCACCAACCACTCCACGGGCTACTGCCCGGACATCGACTCATGGCGGGCGGTCGGGTGTGCGCTCGACCGGGTCGGCGTCGCGCACCCCGGACGGTTCACGCACGAGGTGGTGTTCCGGCGCTGCGAGGGGTGCGGGGAGCGGTCGATCGTGCGTGAGGACGACTTCGTCTGCGTGTTCTGCGGGGGCGAACTCCCCATCGGCTGGAACGCGGGCCCATAAGATCATCGTATGGCTGCTGTGCTGTTCGACTTCTCGGGAACCCTCTTCCGGATCGAGTCCACCGAGTCCTGGCTGCGGGCCGGTCTCGACGCGGCGGAACTGTCCCTCTCCGAGGGCGAGTTGATGCGGGCCGCCGAGGAGTTGGAGCGCGTGGGAGCGCTGCCCGGCGGGGTGGCGCCCGGGGTTCCGATCCCGGACGAGGTCGCCACCGTATGGGGAGTCCGGGACGAGAGCGCCGCACTGCACCGGGCCGCCTACACCGGGCTCTCGCGGCAGGTCCCGCTGCCTGATCCGGCCCTGCACGACGCGTTGTACGACCGGCACATGTCCCCCGCGGCCTGGCAGCCGTACCCTGACGCCGTCGAGGTGCTGCGTGCGCTGCGCGAGCGCGGGATCAGCGTGGGCGTGGTCAGCAACATCGGCTGGGACCTGCGGCCGGTCTTCCGCGCGCACGGTCTCGATCCGTACGTCGACGCGTATGTGCTGTCGTACGAGCACGGCATCCAGAAGCCGGACCCCAGGCTCTTCAGGACCGCCTGCACGGCGCTCGGCGTGGAGCCCGCGGACGTGCTGATGGTCGGTGACGACCGGCGGGCGGACGGCGGCGCGGCGGCCCTGGGCTGCGGGGTGCACTTCGTCGATCATCTGCCGGTGGCGCGGCGTCCCGACGGGCTGCGGCCGGTTCTCGAGCTGGTCGGTTGAGACCCTGGAGGCGAACCCGGTCGACGCCCGGGATCGACCTCGGAAAAGTTGTCCGAAAACCGGGCGCCCGCCCCGCCGGAAAGGTCGCCTGAGGACACCATTGGGGCGTTTGCCCGCCCACCCTGGACGATCCCCCGCGTCGCCCAGAGCAGGCGGCAGCCCCGACCAGGCCTTTCGCGGGCCGATCAGGACGTCCTGAGTATAGTTGGCTGATAGCCAGTCAACACAGGAGTTCCAGCATGTCCCCGCGCAGCGCCTCGGTCAACGAAGAGTTGCGCCGTCGTTCCCGGGAGCGGTTCCTGCAGGCGGCCCTCGAACTCGTCTCCGAGCGCGGTTACGAGGCCACGACCCTCGGCGACATCGCGGACCGGGCCGGTTCGGCGCGCGGTCTGGTGTCGTACTACTTCCCCGGGAAGCGCCAGCTGGTGCAGTCCGCCGTGCACCGGCTCATGCACCGCACGCTGGAGGAGGCACTGGAGCGCGAGCCGCACACCGAGGACGGCCGGGAGCGGATGGCGCGGGCCGTCGACGCGATCCTGGGCCTGACCCGGGACCGGACGGTGCTGATGCGCCAGCACATGGCGGGACTGCTGGACACCGACGGCTTCGTGGAGTGCCCGGAGCAGCAGCGCCTCGCCGAGCTGCTCCGGGACACGATGGAACGGCACGGTTCGCAGGAGGTCGACAGCGAGTACCCGATGCTGCGCTCACAGCTCATGGGCGCGGTCTACGCGATGGTCGTACCGAACGTCCCGATGCCGCTCGCGACCCTGCGCGCGGAGTTGTTCACGCGCTACCGCCTCGACTGGGAGCAGGGCGTCCCGCCGGGCGCCGAGGCACCCGACGGGACGTGCGACAAGGATCTGTCGCGTTTCTTCGAGACGGGCCGGGAGTCCGAGGGTCAGTCGAAGTAGTCCGGCTGCGTCTGGACGTTGAGCTCCTTGAGCCGCACCTTCCTGGCCGGATCCGTGCGCCGGTCGCTGAGCTTCAGGACGTCGAAGCCCTTGGCGATGTCGTTCGAGTAGATGTAACCGTTGTAGTAGTACGCCGACCACGCTCCGCCGGTCTGCATGGTGGTGGTGTTCAGCGGGCCGCGTTCGAAGTAGCCGATCTCCTTGGGCTTCGCGGAGTCGGTGAAGTCCCAGACGGAGACACCGCCCTGGTACCAGGCCTGGACCATGAGGTCCTTGCCCTTGACCGGGATCAGCGAACCGTTGTGCGCGACACAGTTCTCGGTGTCGGCCTGGTGGCGGGGGATCTTGAAGTAGCTGCGGAAGACGAGCTTGCGCTTGTCGCCCTTGCCGACGATGTCGTAGATGCCGTCCGCGCCGCGGTTCGGTCCGATCGCCGCGTTGCAGGTGGCCGCGCCTCCGCCGCCCAGCTCGTCGGTGAAGACGACCTTGTTTGCCTTCTGGTTGAAGGTCGCCGAGTGCCAGAACGCGAAGTTCACGTTGTCCTGGACGCGGTCGATGACCTTCGGGTTCGCCGGGTCCTTGATGGAGAACAGGATGCCGTCACCCATGCAGGCGCCCGCCGCCAGGTCCTTGTCCGGGAGGACCGTGATGTCGTGGCAGCCGGTGGTCTTGCTGACGCCCGGGTTGGTGGGCGAACCGGGGTTGCCGCCGCCGTCCGGACCCTCACCGGGGAAGAGCACCGGGAAGTTCACGACCGCCGCCTTCTCGGGGGCGTTGCGGGGCACCTTGATGACGGAGATGCCGTCGTGCGGCGGCTGGCAGTCCGGGTACGTGGCGCTCGGCGAGTACGAGGAGACGTAGAGGTAGACGTTCCTGCGCTCGGGCACCAGCGTGTGGGTGTGCGAGCCGCAGGCGGTCTCCACGGCGGCGACGTACTTCGGGTTCCTCTTGTCGCTGATGTCGAAGACCTTCATGCCCTCCCACGACGACTTCTCGGTCGCGGGCTGCGTGGTGCTGCTGCAACTGCTGTCGCTGCGCGAGGAGTCGGTGGACAGGAACAGCAGGTTCCCGGAGACGGAGATGTCGTTCTGCGAGCCGGGACACAGGACCTGGGCGATCGTCTTCGGCGCCTTCGGGTTGCTGATGTCGAAGACGCGGAAGCCGTCGTAGTTGCCGGAGAAGGCGTATCGGCCCTGGAAGGCCAGGTCTGAATTGGTGCCGGGCAGCGCGTCCTTGGGGATGTTGACGAGGTGCTCGATGTTGTCGGAGTGGACGATCTCGTCCTGGCCGGGTATCTCGCCGTCGGCGATCGCCGCCCGCACCTTGGCCTCGGTGCTCTTGGACACTTCCTTGCTCGCGGCCGGACCGTCCCCGGGGTCGGGGGTCGCGACGGCCGGTCCGGCGGTCAGCAGCGCGGCCAGGAGACCTGCGGCGGCCGCGGCAACTCCCAGGCGTCTGTGCCGGGTTCGGGGGTTTCTCGACAGGATCACTGTTTCCTCCCTGTGCGATTCTTGTAGAACGCTTCACGCACCCCCGCAGTATCGTCTTCACCATGCACAGATCAATAGAGGGCAACGAGACTGCAATGAAGGGACCATGGATGACTCCTGCGCTCTTCCGCCGCGCGCCCGGCGCGACGGTCACCCTGGTCGCTCTGGCAGCCCTCGCCCTCGGGGCCTGTGACTCCGACGCGGATCCCAAGTCGGCCTCGGCCACCGGGCCTTCGGTACTGGTGCCGGGCATGCCGGGCGAGGCGAACCGCACTCTGTCGGCCCAGGACGCGCAGGAGCAGCGGGACGACGACGACACCCCCAACTCGGCGGACGTCTCGTACGCGCGGATGATGATCGAGCACCACACCCAGGCCCTGGAACTGACCGAACTGGCGCCGGAGCGTGCCGAGTCGGCGAAGCTGAAGGCCCTCGCCGAGCGGATCTCGGCCGCCCAGGGGCCGGGGATCGACGCGATGAGGGCCTGGTTGAAGGAGCACGGCCAGTCCGCGAAGAGCGGCACTCACGAGCACGCCTCGATGCCGGGCATGGCGACCGAGGCTCAGCTGAGGAAGTTGCGCGCGGCGAAGGGGACGGCCTTCGACCAGCTCTTCCTCACTCTGATGATCACTCACCACGAGGGAGCGATCACCATGGCGACGGACGTCAAGGGGCACGGCAACAACATCCGGATCGAGGAGATGGCCGACGACGTGGTCGCCCAGCAGACGAGCGAGATCAACCGGATGCGGAACATGCTCTGAACGAGCTCCCGGCCCCAGCACCGCAGCGCTCCGAGAGCCCGGTGTTCCGGCCAACCGCCCTGTTCAGCGCCGGGCGTGACGTGGTGTCAGGAAACCGGCGTCGCGTGCCTGGGAGATGAGTCTGAGCGTCTTGCGGCGGCTGTGACCCGTCGCGCACATCACCGCGAGGACCGGGTCGACGCCGTCCTCCTGAGCGGCCCGGTACTCCTGCGCGATCAGCCAGCGGCCCTCCATGCCACGCGGCCAGGCCGGGCGAGCGCGGCGCGGCCCTGGCCCCGCCCCGGATTCCGCCTCCGCCCCGGGCTCCGTTCCGCCGGCCTCGAAGAGCGGCCCCTCGATCCAGTCCGCGAGGGCGCCCAGGTCGTCGAGCGACAGCGCGGGCATCGCCCGTACGTCCTCCAGGCAGACACCTCCTTCGGACACCACGGCGAGCGCGTCGACCTGCGCGCCGTCGGAGAAGACCAGCCGGACGTTGAACCACGCCACGGCGCCCTCGTCCTCCCGCACTTCCCACGCGGGCCACACGGACACGTTGCCGTCCGTCGGACAACGATCAGAAAGATTAAGAAACGATGCTTCTAGCACACACGCAACGTAACCGCATGATCACATTCCATACGAACGGACACGCACGTCGGGACGGCCCCGGCACCCTGTCAGAGCAGCACCGGCGGTGCGATCCTGGAAGGGTCAGCGACTCCTCTGGTAAGGAGTTCCGCCGTGTTGCGTGTCGCCGTCGTCGGCTCCGGGCCGAGCGGGTGCTACACCGCCCAGAGCCTCGTCCAGCAGGATCCCGGCGTTTTCGTCGACGTCCTGGACCGGCTGCCCTGCCCGTACGGTCTGGTGCGCTACGGCGTGGCACCGGACCACGAGAAGATCAAGTCGCTCCAGAACACCCTTCGAGGAGTCCTGGAGCATGAGCGGGTGCGGTTCCTCGGCGGGGTCGAGATCGGTCCGGGCGGGGTGCCGGCCGGGCGGCTGCGCGAGCTGTACCACGCCGTCGTGTACTGCGTGGGTGCCGCGACCGACCGGCATCTGGGGATTCCGGGCGAGAACCTGCCGGGCAGCTGGTCGGCGACCGAGTTCGTGTCCTGGTACAGCGCGCACCCCGACTCGGCGGCCGGTGGATTCGTGGCCGGTGTCCGGTCGGCGGTGGTCATCGGGGTGGGGAACGTCGCGGTCGACGTGACGCGGATGCTGGCGCGTGGGGTGACGGAGCTCAGCCCCACCGACATGCCGCAGCCGGCACTGACCGCGCTGGCGGACAGCCGGGTGTCGGACGTCCACATGGTGGGGCGGCGCGGCCCCTCCCAGGCCCGCTTCACCACCAAGGAGCTGCGCGAGCTGGGCTCGCTCCCGGACACCGAAACGGCCGTGGACGCCGAGGAGTTGGCGCTGGACCCGGCATACCTCGACCCCACTCCCCTGGCCGCGCCGCAGCGGCGGAACGTGGAGGTGCTGCGCGGCTGGGCGGGAGCCGGTGCACGGCCTTCGCCGCACAGGATCTCGCTGCGCTTCTTCCTGCGTCCCGTCGAACTGCTCGCCGACGGCGGCCGGGTGGGCGCGGTCCGCTTCGAGAGGACGGCGCCGGACGGACACGGCGGCGTGACCGGAACCGGCGAATTCGAGGAGATCGAGGCCCAGTTGGTGCTGCGTTCGGTGGGCTATCTCGGAGTCCCGCCGGCGGACCTGCCGTTCGACCCCGCCACCGGAACCGTGCCCCATCTCGCCGGTCGGGTGCTCCGCGAGGGCGTGGTCGCACCGGGCGAGTACGTGGCCGGCTGGATCAAGCGGGGCCCGACCGGCGTCATCGGCACCAACCGGCCGTGCGCGAAGGAGACGGTGACGTCACTCATGCAGGACGCCGCCACGCTCGTACACAAAGACCTGCCGGACGACCCGCCGGACGCGCTGCGGGCGGCGGGGATCGAGCCGGTGGACTGGACGGGCTGGTGCGCGATAGAGCGAGCGGAAGCGGAGCTGGGAGCCTCACTCGGCCGGGGTGTGGTGAAACTCCCGGACTGGCAGTCCCTCATGAACGCCGCGCACGGCCATTAGGGGCACAGGGAACCGCGGAAGCAGCCCCCGCACCGGGCAACGAACCGGCAACACCCCGGCAATCAACAATCTGTTCAATACATCTACGGTCTCGGACATGGCCCAAACCACCCCTGTGCACCCCGTGGACGACGTACCCCCGGTGCGCCAACTCGCCGCCTTCGGTCTCCAGCACGTCCTCGCGATGTACGCCGGTGCCGTGGCCGTCCCCCTGATCGTCGGCGGCGCGATGAAACTGTCGGCCACCGACCTGGCCTACCTGATCACCGCCGACCTCCTGGTGTGCGGCATCGCCACCCTCATCCAGTGCATCGGCTTCTGGCGTTTCGGCGTACGCCTGCCGATCATGCAGGGGTGTACCTTCGCGGCCGTCTCCCCGATGGTCCTGATCGGGACGACGGGCGGCGGACTGCCCGCGATCTACGGCTCGGTGATCGTCGCAGGGCTGGCGATCATGCTGCTCGCACCGGTCTTCGGGAAACTGCTGCGCTTCTTCCCGCCACTGGTCACCGGCACGGTGATCCTGATCATCGGCCTCTCACTGCTGCCGGTCGCGGGGAACTGGGCCGCGGGCGGCGTCGGCTCCGCGGACTTCGGTGCGCCGAAGAACATCGCGCTGGCCGTGTTCGTGCTGGTGGTGGTGCTGGGTGTGCAGCGGTTCGCACCGGCCTTCCTGCGCCGGATCGCGGTACTGATCGGCATCGCGGTCGGCCTGGCCATGGCGATCCCCTTCGGGTTCACGGACTTCAGCGGGGTCGGCGACGCGCACTGGGTCGGGATCAGCACGCCGTTCCACTTCGGGGCGCCCACGTTCGAGTTCTCGGCGATCGTGTCGATGCTGGTCGTGGCGCTGGTGACGATGACGGAGACCACCGGTGACCTGATCGCGGTCGGCGAGATGACCGGCCGGAAGGTCGGACCGCGCTCCCTCTCGGACGGCCTGCGCGCCGACGGCCTCTCCACCGTGCTCGGCGGCGTCTTCAACACCTTCCCCTACACGGCGTACGCCCAGAACGTCGGGCTCGTCGGCATGACCCGGGTGCGCAGCCGGTGGGTCGTCGCCACCGCCGGCGGCATCCTGGTCCTGCTGGGACTGCTCCCCAAACTGGGCGCGGTGGTCGCGGCCGTACCGGCGCCGGTGCTCGGCGGGGCGGGCCTGGTGATGTTCGGGACGGTGGCGGCGAGCGGTCTCAGGACCCTCACCCAGGTGGACTTCAAGGGCACCGACAACCTGACGGTGGTGGCCGTCTCGGTGGCCATGGGTGTGCTGCCGGTCGGTGTTCCGACGATCTACGCGAAGTTCCCCGACTGGTTCCAGACGGTGATGAACAGCGGGATCAGCGCGGGCTGCCTGACGGCGATCGTGCTGAACCTGCTCTTCAACCACCTGCCCTCAAAGACCGGTTCAGCTCCCGAGGCGGCCGGCCTGGCGGGCGGCGGCGTCGAGAAGGGTGTCGAGGAGCCCCGGGAAGAGGTCGTCTAGGTCGTCCCTGCGCAGGCCGTTCATCTTGGCGGTGCCCTGGTAGTTCTGCCGGAGCACCCCGCTCTCGCGCAGCACCCGGAAGTGGTGGGTGGTCGTCGACTTGGTGACGGGCAGATCGAAGTGCGAACAGGAGAGCTCGTCGCCGACCGCGGCGAGCTCTCGCACGATCCGCAGACGCATCGGGTCGGACAACGCGTGCAGCACGGATTCCAGCCGGATCTCCGCACTCGCCGGATGCGGCAGATCACGGCTGCTGACGGCGGGGGTGGTCACGGCGGCTCCACTCGCTCGGGGTCCTCCATTGTACGAGAGGCATCGTAGTTTGACATCCGACGTACTACGATGCCTATCGTACGAGTCGATCCCATCGGTCCCGTGACGAATGGAGCCCGCCGTGAGCCCACTCTTCGAGCCCTTCACCCTGCGCGACGTGACGATCCCGAACCGGGTGTGGATGGCGCCGATGTGCCAGTACTCGGCCGCACCGGAGGGACCGGACACAGGGGCGCCGAACGACTGGCACTTCACGCACCTCGCGGCACGCGCGGCCGGCGGCACGGGCCTGATCGTCACCGAGGCCACCGCGGTCAGCCCCGAGGGCCGGATCTCCCCCCAGGACCTCGGCATCTGGAACGACACCCAGGTCGAGGCGTTCCGCCGCATCACCCGCTTCCTGGTCTCCCAGGGCACGGTCCCGGCGATCCAGCTCGCCCACGCAGGGCGCAAGGCGTCGACCGACCAGCCATGGAAGGGCGGCGAGCCGCTCGCCGCGGAAGCGGGGGGATGGCAGCCGCTGGGTCCCAGCGCGGTGGCCTACGACGAGGACCACCCGGTACCGACAGAGCTGACGACAGATCAGATCGCGGAGGTCGTCGGCCAGTTCGCGGACGCGGCCCGTCGCGCCCTCGCCGCCGGATTCGAGATCGCCGAGATCCACGGCGCCCACGGCTACCTGATCGGCAACTTCCTCTCCCCGCACTCGAATCGGCGGACCGACGAGTACGGCGGGTCCTACGAGAACCGCACCCGGTTCGCTCTGGAAGTCGTCGACGCGGTTCGCGCGGTGTGGCCCGACGGCAAGCCCCTCTTCTTCCGCATCTCGGCGACCGACTGGCTGGAGGAGGGCGGCTGGACGCCGGACGACACCGTCCGCTTCGCCCGCGACCTCCAGGCCCACGGCATCGACCTCCTCGATGTGTCCTCCGGCGGCAACGCGTCCGGTGTCAGCATCCCGACCGGCCCCGGTTACCAGGTCCCCTTCGCCGCCCGCGTCAGGGCGGAGACCACTCTTCCGGTCGCCGCGGTCGGCCTCATCACGGATGCCGAACAGGCGGAGAAGATCCTGGCCAACGGCGAGGCGGACGCGGTGCTGCTGGGCCGCGAACTGCTCCGCAACCCGTCGTGGGCCCGGCATGCGGCACGGGAGCTGGGCGGGGACGTACACGTGCCGGACCAGTACCACCGGTCGGTCTGAGCGGAGACTCCGCCGGTCACTGTGGGCTCAGGAGGGTCGGCATGAGTCGCGTGCCGTCACCGGGCACGGCAAGTGTGGTGTCCGCGCTCCTGAAACGCCGTCCGGCGGGACTCCGGCGCGCGCTGCGCCGGAGCATCCCGCCGGAGGGCCACGACGGTCGGTGGTGATCAACTCTACGTGCAGGCCTTCCCGTTGAGGGTGAAGGCGCCCGGGGACGCACTGTTCCCGCTGTGGTTCGCCTGATAGCCGATGGAGACGCTCGCGTTCGGCGCGATCGTGCCGTTGTACGACGCGTTCGTCGCCGTCACCGCTCCGGATGCCGGTGCGTACGTGGCGCCCCAGCCGTTGGTGATGACCTGGCCGGCGGGCAGGGTGAAGGCGAGTTGCCAGCTGCTGATGGTGGCCGTGCCCGTGTTGGTGAGGGTCACGGAGGCCGTCAGGCCGGTGTTCCACGCGTTGGTCGTCGCGGTCACCTTGCAGGCGCCCGGCGGGGGTTGGGGTGCCGGGCCCGAGCTGTCGAGGCCGAAGAAGGTGAGGGCGCGGGCCGCCATGCCGTTGGCGTAGAGGTTGTGGCCGACGCCCTGGAGGCTGATCGCCTCGACGGGGGCCCGGTCACCGGTGGCGCCGTAGCGGGTTCGGGTCCAGCCGGAGACGGGCGAGTCGGTGACGGCGGGCGTCTGGCCGACTCCGAGGACGTTGGTCCACTGCTTGATCTCCTCCCCGAAGTTGGGGTAGCGCAGCACATCGTCCTCGGTGCCGTGCCACACCTGCATGCGGGGTCGGGCGCCGGTGTAGCCGGGGTAGGCCGCGCGGACCAGGTCGCCCCACTCCTGCGGGGTGTGGGTGACGGTGCCGCCCGAGCACGCGCTGTTCCACTCCGAACCGTCCGTCGTCGCGAAGCAGCCGAAGGGGACGCCCGAGAAGGCCGCGCCCGCCGCGAAGACGTCCGGGTAGTCGCCGAGCAGGACGTTCGTCATCATCGCGCCGGACGAGATGCCGGTGGCGTAGATCCTGCCGGTGTCGGCGGAGTAGGCGTCGACCGTCCAGTCGATCATCGACTTGATGCCGACGGGGTCGCTGCCGCCGCCCCGTTTCAGTGCCTGGGGCGAGGACACGTCGAAGCACTTGCTGGACCGGGTGACCGAAGGGTAGATCACCACGAAGCCGTAGGTGTTGGCCAGTTGGGCCCACTCGGTGCCGTTGTACATGGCCGGGCCCGAACCCGTGCAGTAGTGCACGGCCACCACGACCGCGGGGTGCGCGGTGACGTTGTCCGGCACGTACAGGTACATCTGGAGGTTGCTGGGGTTCGTGCCGAAGCCGGTCACCTCGGTGAGGGTCGCGGTGGGGACCGCCTCGGTGCGGGCCGAGGCCGCGGGCGCGGTGAGGAAGGCTGCCGCCAGTAACGACAGCAGGGCCATCAGTACCGAACTCAGCGGTCTGCTCGTCGTGGTGCGGGGGGTGGTGGACACGGCCTTGCCCCTTTCGTTCAGCAGGAGGAATGGGACTGGGTCAACAGCGTTATCTGCCAGTGGAGTTGGGCGTAGCCGCGATCGGCGCGGGATCGGGGCCCTGGTACAGGAAGCGCAGCCGGCACCGGTCGATCGGGATGGCCTCGTCGACGCCGTGGCGGATCATCCCGCCGTGGGGGAAGTTCTTGGTCCGTGCGGGCAGGTCGTCGTCGAACGTCACGTTGTTCGAGCGGGTTAACGCGTTCGTCCTGGCGTCGGCCGACGGCGCCCATGTGCCGCTCAGGCTGTCGGTGGCCCGGACGCGTAAGTACCGCCGCCCGGAGGCCCGTGCCTCGACCGGCATCGGATACGCACCGCTGCCGCCGGGACTCCACGCGCCGGCGGTGGTCGCGGTCGTCAGGCAGACGGGACCGCGGTACGTGTGCCGGAGGACCGCGGAGTCCTTCACGGGGTCGATCGGCTGGTCGATCGGGTGGTCGGCTTCGGGTTCGGCACTGATCAGCGGGCCCGTCGAGGCGCAGCTGACGGAGCCGGGCAGCCGGTCCGCACGGTCGTTCGCGGCGGCCGGTCCGGGGGGGGCCGGGCCGTGTGTCCCAGGGCGAGCAGGGTGAGCGTCAGGCCGCCGACGAACGTACATCTGGGTGGAGTCGCCACCGAGTCACCCCTCTCAGAAGTTCTCGGAATCTCGCGGAAGGGAAGCGTCCGGCGAGCATCGTGGCATGCACATGGCCGCCGTGGAAGCGCTCCCACACGTCGAAAGAATTCGCTCGCATTCGCCCGCGCATCCGCCGCCCGGGTGGCCGAATGTCTTCTGCGCAAAGCGTTGACTAGAAAGCGCTTGCCCCCTACGTTCCGTTCAGTGATGTGACCGACCCGCGCCGCACAGGCTGGGCATCACCGCTCTGCACCGCGCATGTCGTTTAGCATGACGAACATTCTTCACATACATGTTCGACCAAGCACCATGCAGGCACCACGAAGGGAACGCACCCGCATGCGTACTCGCCCCCCACGTACACACACGCAAAGATCCGCCCTGGCTGCCGGTGCGGCCGCGCTCGCGACGGCGGCCGCACTGGCCGTCCCGCAGCCGGCCGGGGCCGCCGAGACCTCCCCCATCGGTTTCGGCGCCGGAACAACCGGCGGCGGCAGCTCTTCCGCGGTCACCGTCTCCACGCTGAGTGCCTTCAAGACCGCCGTCACCGGCAGCACGGCGAAGGTCGTGAAGGTCAGCGGCCTGATCACCCTGAGCGGCTCGGTCGACATCGGCTCCAACACCACGGTGCTGGGCGTCGGTTCGTCGTCCGGGTTCACCGGCGGCGGGCTGCGGCTGAAGAAGGTCACGAACGTCGTCGTCCGCAACCTGAACATCAGCAAGCCGCTCGCGCCCGCCGACGGCATCGAGGTGCAGGCCTCGACGAAGGTGTGGATCGACCACAACTCCTTCTCGGCGGACCGCGATCACGACAAGGACTACTACGACGGCCTGCTGGACATCAACCACGCCTCGGACAACGTGACGGTGTCCTGGAACACCTTCAAGGACCACTTCAAGGGTTCGCTCGTCGGCCACAGCGACAACAACGCGAGCCAGGACACCGGCCACCTGAAGGTGACCTACCACCACAACTGGTTCAACAACGTCAACTCGCGCATCCCCAGTCTGCGCTTCGGCACCGGGCACTTCTACGACAACTACGTCGTCGGGGCCGAGACCGCCGTCCACTCGCGCATGGGCGCCCAGATGCTCGTGGAGAACAACGTCTTCCGGAGTACCGGAGTCGCTGTCACCACGAACCGGAACAGTGACGTGGACGGTTACGCCAACCTGCGCGGCAACGACCTCGGCGGAGCCGCCACCGAGGTCTCGCAGGTCGGCACCTTCACCACCGCTCCGTACGGCTACACCGCCGAGCCCGCCTCCTCCGTCGTCGCTTCGGTGACCGGCGGCGCGGGCGCCGGAAAGCTCTGATCTCCCCCCACCCGTCCACCCCCGACATGGAAGAAGGATTCGGGACATGACTTCTTCGGCACGTCCACGCGCGCGTACGCGCGCACTGACCGGCGCCGCGGCCGCACTCGGCCTCTCGGTTGGCATGATCATGACTCTCAATGCGCCGACGGCCACCGCCGCCACCTGGCCCACCGCCAACGGCAGCCAGGCGGTCTCCTCGACCATCAACCTGTCCGGAACCAAGGACTACGCGATGAAGCGCCTGTACGGCACGGGCGACCTGGGCACCGACAACCAGGACGAGGACCAGGGGCCGATCCTCAACCTGGCCGCGGGCACCGTCCTGAAGAACGTCATCATCGGCTCCCCCGCCGCCGACGGCATCCACTGCGCGGGCAGCTGCACCCTCCAGAACGTGTGGTGGGAGGACGTCGGCGAGGACGCGGCGACCTTCCGCGGGTCCTCGTCGTCCAACGTGTACACCGTCTCCGGCGGTGGCGCGAAGTCGGCGAGCGACAAGGTGTTCCAGTTCAACGGTGCCGGGACGCTCAACATCTCCAACTTCGCGGTGCAGGGCTTCGGCACCTTCGTGCGCTCCTGCGGCAACTGCTCGACGCAGTACAAGCGGACGATCAACCTCAACACCATCGAGGCGACCTACTCGGGGAACAAGCTCGTCGGCATCAACACCAACTACGGCGACAGCGCGACCCTGAAGAAGATCACGATCGTCGGCGACTCCGGCAAGAAGATCGTCCCGTGCCAGAAGTACATCGGGAACAACTCCGGCAAGGAGCCGACCACGAACGGCTCCGGCCCCGACAGTACTTACTGCAAGTACGCGACGTCCGACATCACCTACAAGTAGCCCCTTCGCAGGTGAAGGCGGCCGTACGAAGCGTCCCCGCACGGCGCTTCGCACGGCCGCCGTGTCATGTGCGGACCGGAGCCTGGGGCACGATGTCCGACAGCGTCCGCCGATAGGCCGCGTACGCGGACCGCAGCCGGGTCCCCGGCCAGTCGGGCGGCAGGAGCCCGGGCGGGAGCACCGGATCGGCCAGCAGATGGCGTACGACCGCCGCGAAGACCGTGAGCCGGTCCGCGGGCCGGTCCGCGCGGGCGGCATGGGCGAGCAGCGCCCGGGATTCCGCCGCCCAGTCGTCGAGGGGCCACAGCGCGGCGGCCAGTTCGGGGCCGGGGCGGTCGGGGCGGGCCGTGTAGCGCTGGGCGACCGCGTCGAGGCCGTCCGGGAGCGGCCGGACCAGGTTCGCGGGGCGCAGCCAGACGCCCTCACGGAGTTCGCCGAGCCGGAGCGCGGTCAACCGCGCGCGCAGCTCGGCGCGTTCGGCCGGTTCACGACCCGTCGCGGTGATCACGGCCATCTCCCAGTCACCGCTCCACGCGCGCGTGCGGGGATGCACGGCCTCGTCCTGCCGGCGCCGGCGGGCGAGCAGGCGGTCGCTGAGGCCGTAGACGGAGTCGGCGCGCCGCAGGTCACCGGCGGCCACCATCCGGCTGAGCGCGGCTCGCAGCGTGGAGCCCCCGACCCCGAACGGCTCCACCGCGCGGACCAGGTCCTTCACGGGCATCTGCGGCGGATTCGCGCCGAGCAGCAGGCTCAGCACGACCGACCGGGCGGACAGTGGCCGCAGATCGACCTCCCCCGACTGCACCGGCACGTTCCTCCGCATGGTCACGTACTGTACGACCCTCCTCGTATTGCACTATTGCCACAGTCGCAGCAGAAGCGCAACATGAGCTTCATGGCCTCCATACCCGCGTCCGGACAGTCCGCCACCCACACCGTCACCAATCAGCCCCCTCCCCTCGCGCCGTACGACGCCTCCGACGACCCCGTCCTGCTGGAAGGGCTGCGCCGTGAGGGCGCCGGCTGGGCCGAGGAGGGTCTTCGGCGGCTCGGTCTGCGGGCGGGGAGCGCCGAGGCCCAGGAGTGGGCGGATCAGGCCAACCGGCACGAGCCGGTGCTGCGGACCCACGACCGGTACGGCAACCGTGTCGACGAGGTCGACTTCCACCCGAGCTGGCACCACCTGATGCGGACCGCCGTCGCCGAGGGGCTGGCCGGCACCCCGTGGGCGGAGGACCGGCCCGGGGCCCATGTCGCCCGCACCGCGGGCGGGTTGGTGTGGGGACACACGGACGCGGGCCACGGCTGTCCCACGTCGATGACGTACGCGGCGATCCCCGCGCTGCGCAGGGAACCGGCGCTGGCGAAGGTCTACGAACCCCTGCTGACGGGCCGCGAGTACGACCCCGCGCTCATGGTGCCGACCGGCAAGCGCGGCCTGCTCGCGGGCATGGGGATGACCGAGAAGCAGGGTGGTTCCGACGTCCGGACGAACACCACGGCGGCCACACCGGCCGCCGAGCCGGGCGTGTACACGCTGCGCGGGCACAAGTGGTTCACGTCGGCGCCGATGTGCGACGTGTTCCTGGTGCTGGCGCAGGCACCTGACGGGCTGTCCTGCTTCCTCGTACCCCGCATCCTGCCGGACGGCACCCGCAACACCTTCCGCATCCAGCGTCTCAAGGACAAGCTCGGCAACCGGTCGAACGCCTCCTCCGAGCCCGAGTTCGACGGCACCGTGGCCTGGCTGGTCGGCCCCGAGGGCCAGGGCGTCAAGACCATCATCGAGATGGTGAACTGCACCCGGCTGGACTGCGTGATGATGTCGGCGACCCTGATGCGCAGGACCCTCGTCGAGGCGGGACACCACGCCCGCCACCGCGGCGCGTTCGGGGCCCGGCTGCTGCACCAGCCGCTGATGCGCAACGTCCTGGCCGATCTCGCGCTGGAGTCCGAGGCCGCCACCACCCTGACGCTGCGGCTGGCGGGCGCCGCCGACCGTGCCGTGCGCGGGGACACCGGGGAGCAGGCCTTCCGCCGTATCGCCACCGCGGTCGGCAAGTACTGGGTCACCAAGCGGGGCCCGGCCTTCACGGCGGAGGCCCTCGAATGCCTCGGCGGCAACGGCTACGTCGAGGACTCGGGCATGCCCCGGCACTACCGGGAGGCACCGCTGCTGTCGATCTGGGAGGGGTCGGGGAACGTCAACGCCCTTGACGTCCTGCGGGCGTTGCGCCGCGATCCGGACACCGCCCAGGCTCTGTTCGGCGAACTCGCCCTGGCGCAGGGGGCGGACGCGCGTCTGGACGCGGCCGTCGCCCGGCTCAAGGACCTGTTGGCCACGGCGTCCGAGGCGGGTGCGCGACGGCTGGTGGAGCACATGGCCCTGACGCTCCAGGCCTCCCTCCTCGTCCGGCACGCCCCGTCCGCGGTCGCCGACGCCTTCTGCGCGACGCGGCTCGGCGGTGACTGGGGACACGCCTTCGGCACGCTGCCGGGCGCCGTGGACATGGGCGCGGTCCTGGAGAGGGCGCTGCCCGGCACCGACTGAGGGCGCTCCGGGGCCGCTTGGCGAGAACCGGACCACCTCCCTGTCCGGATCGCTCACAGTCACAGCCTGATTCCGCTTCGTTGTCAGTCCTGTGGTGCAGACTCCGATCAGTTGACACTTCGCCTGGGGAGGACAACGTGTTCACGGGGATGGACGAGGTCGACTGGGCCTCACTGCGCCACGCGTACGGCAGTGCGGAGGATGTGCCCGGACTGCTGCGGGGGCTCGCCTCCACGGACCCGGTAGAACGGGAGACGGCCCTCGACGGGATGTACGGCGCGGTGCACCACCAGGGAGACGTGTACGACTCGACGCTCGCGTGCGTTCCCTTCCTGCTCGCGCTCGTGGCGAGCGGACAGGTGGCGGACCGGGCCGGCATCGTCGAACTCGTCGTCAGTATCGGAGCGGAGGGCGAGGATCCGGACGGCGGCGTCGAGAGCGGTCTCCACGCACGGGCCCGGGTCGGCGTGCGCGCCGGCGCCGATGTCTTCGTCCGGCTGACGGGGGACGCCGACCCCTTCGTCCGCCGGGTCGCCCCGGAGGCGCTCGTCCGGTTCCTCGACGAACCGGCCCGGGTGCTCGGCCTGTTGCGGGAGCGCTTCGCACTGGAGCGGGACGACCGGGTCCTGCTCGGCCTCACCGAGAGCCTGGGCCTTTTCGTACGGCGGCATCCCGGGCACGCGGCCGAGGCACTGGAGGTGCTGACGGACCGCAGCCGCGCGCCGTACGGCCCCGGGGTCCGGCTCGCCGCCCTCGGTCAGCTCGCCGAGTGCGCTCCCGACCGGCTTCCGCCCGACCTGGTGCAGGTCGCCGTCGGGCTGCTGAGGGAGCGGTCCGCGCGGCGCACCCGACGCGACGGGGTCGACTGCCCCCACTCCGACACCCTCGTGGGCCGGCTGCGGCGACTGCGGCCCTCGGACGAGGAGGGCTCGCAGTTGCTGCGGACCCTGCACCGCGGGCTGGGTGACCGGCTCGATGCGCGCAAGGCCCTTCTCCAGGGGCAGTTGACCAGTCCGGATGCCGTCGACCGGTGCAACGCCGTGTGGATGTCGGTGGGGCTCTTCCGTGAGTGGCGCGCCGACTGGAGCGAGCCTGTCGCCCTGATCGGTGCCCAACTGCACTCCGACGAGGGCAGGTTGCGCGATGCCGCGGTGTCCGTCCTGGAGGATCTCTTCGGCCTGGCCGCTCCCGCCGCCGACGACCTGGCGGCCCTGGTGACCTCCCGGCCCGACCTGTGGGTACGGCGGTGGGAGCACGGGGCGCCGGCCCTGGGCGGGCCTCTCAAGGCCCTTGCCAGGAGCGGGGATTCACGCGCCACGCCGGCTCTTTCCCAGGTGCTGGCCGGACGGGTCGTCCCCGACGACCTGGGGCAGGTCGTCGGCCATCTCGGCCCGGCCGGGGCCCCGCTCGCGCCGGCTCTGCGTCGCAGGCTGGAACAGATCCCGCCGGACTCCCCCAGAGTCTTCGAACGCGCTGTACCGCTGCTCTCGGCCCTCACTGCGCTGGGCGACGAGGGGGCCGTACCGGAGGTGCTGCGACTCCTGCGGGGGATGCCGGTGGGGTTGCGGCTGCGGGACACCGTGGTCGAGTCGGCGCTCCACGCACTCGGCACGTTCGGGGCTGCGGCGGTGTCCGAGGTCATACCGGTGCTGCGTGAGCTGTTGGAGACGGAGCATGCGGCCACCGCCGCGGGAGCGCTGTGGTCCGTGGAGGGGGACGTGACGGCCGTACTGCCCGTGCTGATCGGCGAGTTGGAGGAGGGACGGCCTCGGCGACGGGGCGCCGCGGAGGCTCTGGCACGGCTCGGCCCGGCGGCGGGCCCGGCGCTGCCGAGCTTGCGGCGGATGCTTGGGACCGCGGATCTGTGGGAGCGGGTGTCGGCCGCGGGTGCGGTCTGGCGGATCGGCGGCGACAAGGACCTGGCCGGACCGGTTCTGCGGGCCGCGTGGACGGAGAGTCCGCACACGCGCCGGACCGTCACCGCCTGCCTTGCCGCCCTGGGGCCCGCCGGAGCGCCACTTCACGATCTTCTGCGCGCGGAGCTGGCCGCTCGCCGACGGCATCTGGCGTCGCCGTCCGGTGGGTACGGCAGCCATGACGTGCTGGTCGACGAGCAGCTGGTGCAGGCCTGCGGGGAGGTGCTGACGGCCGCATAGAACGCGAGCGGTGACAGCGGCGGGCCGGTCGTGAGCCACCGACGGTGGGTCACGACCGGCTCACATCACGCGGCCCGCCCGCCGTTCCTACCTCCCATCGGCCCGCCTTCCGCCCCACAGCGGCCCGAAGTACGCCCAGTCCGCGTTCCACTGGTCGAGGCGGCGGCGTTCCATACGGCCACGGAGGACTCGGCCACCCACGAACGGGACGGCCCCGGTGCTCACCCCGACCAGGATGCCGATCATCGCGGCGCGGATCTGGGCCTGGCCCTCGGTGGCGGGCTGGGTCATCAGACGGCCCTGGGCGTCGGTCCAGACGGTGACCGGGGTGCCCTGGACGCTGCCGGGGTCGACGCGGACCTGCCCCGTGTGAGCGGACCCGTCGGCCCCGGCCCAGGCCACCTCGCCCCACACCCGCTCGCCGCTCGACGTGCCCGGGTCGGCAGTACCGGGCGCCTGCTCGGACAGCCGGGCCACCACGGGCCGCCACTCGACGCGCTCCAGCGCCAGCTGGTGCTCGACGGACCGGCTGACCGCCAGACCCGCCACCACCCCGGCCAGCACGGTGAGCAGCCAGGCACCGAGCACGACCCACGCCTCGACGGTGTCGGCGCGGCGTCTGAGCGGATTGCGCCGCCACCGCCACAGCCAGACCTTGTGACCACGGAACGCCATCGAGGGCATCCTCCTCATGAGCGACGGGCGCATGAACATGCCGGACCGACCTCCCATACGGGAGAGCCGACCCCGATGCTCACGGCTCACGGCGAGTTCTCCGTCACGACGGTCCCATCGGTCGGCCGCCGCCGCGGAAATCTTGCCGAAAGCCGCCCCCAAATCGCGGCGGCCCGTTACCCTCGCCGCCCTGACCTGGGGTGAAGCCCTTTCCAGAGGTGACTGTCAGTGCCGGGGTGCAGACTGGCCAATGTCTGGGACAAAGACGTCACGGAGGAGATCGGCATGACCGAAAAGCTGCTTGCCGTGGGGACGCGCAAGGGCCTGTTCATCGGGCGCGAGCGCGGCGGCACCTGGGAGTTCGACAAGAGCCCGTACTTCAACGCGCAGGCCGTGTACTCGGTCGCGATCGACACCCGGGGCGAGCGCCCGCGGCTGCTGGCCGGCGGTGACAGCGCGCACTGGGGCCCGTCCGTGTTCCACTCCGACGACCTGGGGCGCACCTGGACGGAGCCCGCCCAGCCCGCGGTGAAGTTCCCGAAGGACACCGAGGCCTCACTGGAGCGGGTCTGGCAGCTGCACCCGGCGGCGGCCGAACCGGACGTGGTGTACGCGGGCACGGAACCGGCCGCGCTGTACCGCTCCGAGGACCGCGGGGAGAGCTTCGAGCTGGTCCGGCCCCTGTGGGAGCATCCGACCCGTTCGAAGTGGGTGCCGGGCGGCGGTGGTGAGGGCCTGCACACCGTCCTGACCGACAAGCGCGATCCGCGCGCGGTGACGGTGGCAGTCTCCACGGCCGGGGTGTTCCGCACCAGGGACGGGGGTGCGAGCTGGGAGCCCGCCAACTCCGGTGTCGCGGCGGTCTTCCTGCCCGACCCGAATCCGGAGTTCGGCCAGTGCGTGCACAAGGTCGCGCGGGACGCGGCCGACCCGGACCGGCTGTACCTCCAGAACCACTGGGGTGTGTACAGAAGCGACGACGCGGGGACGCACTGGACGGACATCGGCGAGGGTCTGCCGTCCACCTTCGGCTTCGCGGCGGCCACCCATCCCCGCCGCGGCGACACGGCGTACGTCTTCCCGATCACCGCCGACTCGGACCGTGTCCCGGCCGACCGCCGCTGCCGGGTCTTCCGTACATCGGACGCGGGCAGGAGCTGGGAGCCGCTCAGCGCCGGGCTGCCGAAGGAGGACCACTACGGCACGGTGCTGCGGGACGCGCTGTGCACGGACGACGCGGACCCGGCCGGCGTGTACTTCGGCAACCGCAACGGCGAGGTGTACGCCTCGGCCGACGACGGCGACAGCTGGCGGCAGTTGGCCTCGCATCTGCCCGACGTGCTGTGTGTGCGGGCGGCGGTGGTCGCGTGACCCGGACCGGTCACGGGCAGGCCCCGGCCACCGGTTGACCTCCGGCTGGTCGCCGGGTGGAGGTCGTCGTCGGCCTCCACCGCGCAGAGAGAGGCAGTCGGCATATCGATCGGCGTGCGGTCTTCCGAGGACACCCGGACGGCTGGTGCGCCCGGTTCGGCGGAGTCGGCGGCCGTGCTAGCTCCGGCTCCTGCCGAAGTAGCGGGCGCGCGCCCGGTCGAGCAGGATGGCGACGCCGAGGACCGCACCCTGGACCACCTGCTGGTCGTACGGGCTGACCTTGAGCGCGAGCAGACCGTTGGTGATGAACTCCAGCAGGATCGCACCGGCCGCGATGCCGGCGATACGGCCCTCGCCGCCGGAGAGTGACATCCCACCGACCACCGCGGCGGCGATCGCGGTCAGTTCCCAGCCCGCCCCGACCGAGGGGTCGGCCACGTTCATACGGCCGATCACCAGAATGCCGACCAGACCGGCCAGCGTCGCGCTGGCGACGTAGGTGGAGGTGATCCGGCGGGCGGTCGGGATTCCGGCGAGGCGGGCGGCCTCCTTGTTGCCGCCGACCGCGTAGATCTGCCGGCCCACGTAGGTGCGCTCCAGCACGAACCAGGCGGCGGCCGCCGCGCCGACGAAGAACAGTGCGGGGACCGGCACCCGGCCGACGTAGTACTGGCTCAGGTTGCTGAACATCGGGTCCAGGTTGTTGATGGGCGAGCCGCTGGTGATCGCGAGCGCTGTGCCCTGGGCGACGGTGTAGGTGACCAGGGTGATCACGAAGGGCGGCACGTTCAGTCGGGTGACCATGAAGCCGTGCCAGAGTCCGACCACGCCGCAGATCACCAGCGTGAACAGGATCGCCAGAGGCGCGGGCATGCCCTCGTCGACGTTCATCCAGCCGGCCAGGATGCCTGCCAGACCGGCCAGCGCGCCCACCGAGAGGTCGATGCCACCGGTCAGGATGACCAGCGACTCGCCGATCGCCAGGATGCCGACCTGCGACAGGTCACGCCCCATCACCTGGAGGTTGCCCACCGCGGTGTAGGTGTCGGCGTTGGCCGCGATCCCGACGAACACCACCACACAGGCGATGATCACACCGGCCTCCGGAGAGGCGGCGAGCCTGCGGGCGAGACTCGACACGGCCGGCCGGGAACGCGGCTCGACCTCGTCGGGGGCGAGCGTGCTCTGCGCGCTCATGCTGTGGCTCCGTTCGTCACTTGGTGCTCATCGAGGGAGGTGGTGCCGGCCGCGGCCGTCATGATCCGTTCCTTGGTTGCGTCGGCCCGGTCGATGACCGTGGCCACCCGCCCGTGGTTCATCACCGCGACGCGGTGGCAGATCCACAGCAGTTCCTCCAGTTCGGAGGAGGCGACCACCAGTGCCATGCCCTGCTCGGCGGCCCGGTCGATCAGTTTGTAGATCTCCGCCTTCGCGCCGACGTCCACGCCGCGGGTCGGTTCGTCGAGCAGCAGCAGACGCGGTTCGGCGGCGAAGGCGCGGCCGAAGATGGCACGCTGCTGGTTGCCGCCGGACAGTGAGCCGATCGGCTGCTCCACCGACTGCATCCGCACGTTGACGTTCTCGGTGATCTTCCGTGCCTCGGCGCGTTCCTGGCCGGGACCGAGCAGGCCCCGGGTGCTGATCCGCTTGAGCACCGAGACGAGGACGTTCGCCCGGATCGACGCGAACAGGACGAGCGACTGCTCCTTGCGGTCCTCGGGGATCAGTGCGATCCCGGCCGCCACCCCGTCCCCCGCGCCACGCGGGCGGTAGGGCTCGCCGCCCAGCAGCATCCGGCCGCCGGTCGAGGGCTGTGCTCCGGCGATCGTGTGGACCAGGCGGCTGCGGCCCGAGCCCATCAGCCCGGCCACACCGAGGATCTCGCCCTCGCGCACCTCCAGGTCGACCGGTCCGAGACCGTCCGCGGTCAGTCCCTCGACCCGCAGCAGGACCGGGCTCGTCGCCGGTGGTGCCTTCGGTTCGCCTTGTGCGACCTCGCCGCCGACCATCTCGCGGATCAGCCGCTCCTCGGTGGCCTCGGCCGGTTCGAGGTCGGCCACCAGCCTGCCGTTGCGCAGCACGAGGACGCGGTCGCTGATGTCCCGCACCTCGTCGAGCCGGTGCCCGATGAACAGCACCGTGCCACCGCGTTCGGCGAGTTGCCGGGCGAGGCCCAGCACCATCTCGGCCTCGACCGGGCCCAGGGAGGAGGTCGGCTCGTCCAGGATCAGCAGCTTGGGCTCCCGGCCCCAGGCCTTGGCGATCTCGATCATCTGCCGGGTCGGCACCGGGAGGGTGCGTACGTCCCGGCTCACCGGGATCGTCGCGGCGGACAGTCCGATCTCGGCCAGCATGGCCTCGGCCTCGGTGCGCTGCGCCGCACGGTCCACCAGGAACCGGCGCTTCGACTCGCGCGGGCGGCGGCCGAGGAGCAGGTTCTCGGCCACCGAGAGCTGTCCGACCAGAGGGAACTCCTGGGAGACCATGGCGACGCCGAGGTTCCCCGCCGCCTCGGTCGACCCGGCGAGAAGGGGCTCGCCGTCGATCAGGATCTCGCCGCCGTCCCGGTGGACCGATCCGGCCAGGGTGCCCATCAGGGTGGACTTCCCGGCGCCGTTCTCGCCGACCACGCCGACCACCTGCCCGGCGTACAGGTCGAGTTCCGGCAGGTCCAGGACGCGTACCGGGCCGTAGGACTTGTGGACTCCCCGCAGCCGCGCGGTGATCGCGCGGCCCGGGGTGTTCTTGGTGGCCGTCATGCTCAGCCGATCCCGAGCTGCGACTCGAGGGACTGGTAGGCGCTCAGGTCGGACTTGGTCACCAGGCCCACGCCGGAGCTCAGGGTCGAACCGTCCTTCTCCAGGTAGGGCTTGACGAGCGCCATCGTCCTGTCCTTGCCCAGCACCTTCTCCGCGGCCAGGATGTACGCCCCGGTGTAGCCCTGCTGGTACGGCATCTGCACGACGGTGCCGGAGATCACGCCGGACTTGATGAACTTCAGGGTCTGGGCGTCGGAGTCGTCGGAGACGATGTGCACCGAAGCCGTCTTGCCTGCCGAGGTGACGGCCTGGGCCAGCGCGGGGCCGTCGTAGGAGTAGACACCGTAGAGGCCGTTGACATCGGGGTTGTTGGCGAGGATGGTCTCGGCGTCCGAAGTCGCCGTGCCGGCCTGGAGATTGTCGTTGACCTTCTGCGCGACGGTGATCTTGGTGCCCTTGAGCGCGGCCTCGAAGCCCGCGATGCGCTGGGTGGCGTTGGAGGCGGTGAGCGAGCCGACTAGGATCGCCACCTTGCCCTTGCCGCCGAGCACCTGCTTCATGGCAGTGCCCGCCTGGAAGCCGGCGGTGTAGTTCGGGGTCCCCAGGTACAGCGAGGCGGCGTCGGTGCCGGGCAGCGGCGAGTCGATCGCCAGAACGCCGATGCCCTTCTGGACGTCGGTGTGGATGGTTCCGGCGGCCGAGGTCGGGTCGATCGCCGAGATCGCGTAGCCGGTGACGCCCTGCGAGCGCAGGGTCTCCAGCTCCGAGTTCTGCTCGGTCAACTTGCCGCCCGGCGGGGCGAAGTAGGTGCACTTGCTCTTCGCGATGCCGAGGTCGGAGCAGCCCTTGAGGAAGCCGACCTGCCCGGCCTTCCAGTAGTCGGCGGCGACGTTCACGACCATCGCGATGTCGACCTTGGACAGGTCCTTGCCGGCCAGGGCGGACTTCAGCGCCGCGTCGAGCTTGGCGAGGTTCGTCTGGTTGAAGGTGACCGAACCGGCCAGGGCGACCGGGGCGGCGCTGGAGCCGGCCGGGCCGGAATCCGCCGAGGAGGAGCTGCCGTCGGCGTTCTTGGAGCAGCCGGCGGCGGTGAGGGAGATGAGCACCGCGGTCGCGGCGACGATGGTGCGGGACCTTCTGCTGCGGAGCATGGCTGATCAGCGCCCTTCTAGGCGTGTCGGAGTGGCAGAGCCCACGGCCGGGGAGGCGGGGTGGGCGGATCGGGGATCACGGCATGGCGGGCAGGTCGGCGTACGCCGGTGCGGCCGGGGCCGGGGGTGTGTGATGGTCCGCTCGGGAGCGAAACGTGGCTCAGGAGGGGTTCGTCGCCGTGGTGATCGCGGACGGGAGCCGCGGACGGCGGTGCGGGAATGCCGTCGGAGACGTCGGGACTTCAGGTCAACTGCTGTGGGCTGCAGCCGGATTGACGCTGGTGACAGCCTCCTGGCAGGGGGCGCGCACAATGCTGCCGTGATCGCAGCCCGTTCAGTGGGCGGTCAGGGTAACTCGTCGCAGCCCATGTCGGACTCCTTCTTTCAGGGGCGGGGGCGGGTCGCCGAGGTCCGCACCACGAGCGTGGGCGGGATGACGATGTGAGGTGTGTCGTCGACCGTCGGGAGCCCCGTGTCGGGGTCGCCGACGATCTGGACCAGCATGTGCAGGGCACGTCGGCCGAGTTCGTCGAAATCCTGGCGGACGCTGGTCAGGGAAGGACCGAAGTACTCGGTCTCCGGCATGTCGTCGAACCCGACGACGCTGATGTCCTCGGGGACCCGGAGCCCGGACTGCTGCAGGGCCCGCAGCAGTCCGAGAGCCATGTGGTCGTTGGCGCAGAACACCGCCGTGACATCGGGGTCGGCGGCGAACCGTCGACCGAGCACGTACCCGGTGCGGGCCGTCCAGTCCGCGCCGACGAGCGGTTCGCTCACCGGAGCGCCCCGCTTGTTCAGGGTGTCGCGCCAGCCGGCCTCGCGCTCCTGCGCGTCGAGCCAGGAACGCGGCCCGACCAGGTGGTGCACCGTCCGATGGCCCAGGTCGAGAAGGTAGTTGGTGGCGAGTTCGGCACCGGCTTCGTTGTCCACGGCGACCGAGGCGAGTGCGGTGTGGGTGCCGCAGCCGACCGCGACCAGCGGAACGTCCGACGGCACGTTCGCCAACGCACCGACCGCCGCGCTCTGCGGCGCGATCACGATGATTCCCTCGACGCCTTGGTCCCTGAGCCGGTCCACGGCGTCCAGCACCGAACGCCGGTCGAGCGTGCCGACAGCGGCCACGGTGACGAAGTAGTCGTGCTGTCTGGCCGCCTGCTCGATGCCGTAGAGCATGCAAGCCGGGCCGTACAGCGTGGTGTTGAAGCTGATCACACCCAGGGTGCGGGTGCGGCGGGTGGCCAGCGTGCGGGCGGCGGCGTTGGGGCGGTAGCCGAGGTCGCGGACCGCGACGAGCACCCGGTCCCGGGTGCTGCGCCGCACGTTCGGATGGTCGTTGAGGACCCGTGAGACGGTCTGGTGCGAGACGCCTGCGAGCCGGGCCACATCGGCCATCACCGGTGCGCGATCCCCGTCCATGGCCCACCTCCTCGCGCTCCGAAAATCTGCCGATGAAGCGCTCACTTCCGGTCGGAGCAGCGCGCCGTGACGAATTGTTAACGCCAACATTCCGTGGGGGCAAGGCTGGCCGGACCCCTCCGTTTCGCGATCCGGCAACAGCAAAGACGGGGCAAGTGACTCGCTGACCTGGCCGTTCAGCGCCATGCCGGATCCCGCACGGCGTGTCTGCGGACCCGGGTAAACAGACTGCACAGCTTTTGTTTCCGCACTCTTGACTGTTCGACACTGTTGACCCGGCATTCATCCGGCCGTAAAAAGAGCGGGGTCGCAAGACCAGCCGTTCGTTCCCCCACGAAGCGAGAACGGCACGCGCACACGTCCTCAGCCCGGACCGATTCGCCGCTCCGAACTGCGGCGAAGCCCTCGGCAGCACTGCTCGACCAGAGCAGCACGCAGTCCGGCCCGCCCCCCATCGCCCTTCGCGTGCACCCGGAGACAAAGAAGTGCCGCACCCGAGGGTCGGAGTTGTTAGCGCTCACATTTGATCGACGGAAGAGGTTCACAGTGAAAGGTCGAGTGACAGACCGACGCCTGAGAGGGCTCCTGCTGAGCGTGGGAGCAGCCCTCACCCTCCTCGCGGGCGTCCTCGCCGGGGTCGTCGGTGTCGCGGGCACCGCCCAGGCCGCTTCGTCCCTGCCCTGCGACATCTACGCCTCCGCGGGGACACCGTGCGCCGCGGCGCACAGCACCACGCGGGCGCTCTACGCCTCGTACAACGGCTCTCTCTACCAGGTCAAGCGTGCCTCGGACTCCGCCACCACGAACATCGGCGTCCTCAGCGCCGGCGGCTACGCCAACGCCGCGGCACAGGACTCCTTCTGCTCCGGCACGACATGCGTCATCACCAAGATCTACGACCAGAGCTCCAACCACAACGACCTCACCGTCGAGGGGCCGGGCGGCAACGGCGGACAGGACGTCGGCGCGATCGCCAACGCCCTGCCGGTCACGGTCGGCGGCCACAAGGCGTACGGCATCTTCGTGAACGCCGGCGTCGGCTACCGCGACAACAGCACCACGGGCATCGCCACCGGCAGCTCCCCCGAGGGCGCCTACATGGTGACCAGCGGCCACCATGTGAACAACCGGTGCTGCTTCGACTACGGCAACGCCGAGACGTCCGGCAACGACACCGGCAACGGCCACATGGACGCGATCAACTTCGGCACGGAGTGCTGGTTCTCGTGTTCCAACGCCGGGTCGGGCCCCTGGGTCGAGGCGGACCTGGAGAACGGGCTGTTCTTCGGAGGCAACGGAGCCAACTCGAACAACAAGGGCAACTCCAGTGAGTTCGTCACCGCCCTGGAGAAGAACAACGGCACGACCACCTACGCCATCAAGGGCGGCAACGCCCAGTCCGGCAGCCTCACCACCTGGTACAACGGGGCTCTGCCCAACCTCGGCGGATACACCCCGATGCACCTGGAAGGCGCCATCGTCCTGGGCACCGGCGGTGACAACAGCAACGGCTCCGACGGCTCCTTCTTCGAGGGCGTCATGACGTCCGGATATCCGACGGACGCCGCCGACAACGCCGTACAGGCCAACGTCACCTCCGTCGGCTACAGCACCCCGGCCGCGACCTTCCCGGTCGCCGGCACCGCCTACCGCCTGACCAACGTGAACAGCTCCAAGGTCCTGGACGCAGTGAACTGCGGGACGGCCAACGGCACCGCGATCGACCAGTGGGCCTCGCTCGGCAACACCTGCCAGCAGTGGAAGTTCGCCAGTGCCGGCAACGGCCACTACACGATCACCAACGTGAACAGCGGCACGGTCCTGGACGACACGAACTGCGGGCAGTCCAACGGCACGGCCGTCCAGCTGTGGGCCTCGCTCGGCAACAACTGCCAGCAGTGGGACGTCACCGCCGTCGGCAGCCACTACACCATCAGCAACGTCAACACCGGCATGGTGCTCGACGTGACGAACTGCGGAACGGCCAACGGCACCGCGGTCCGCCAGTGGCAGGAGCTCGACAACACCTGCCAGCAGTGGAACATCGCCCCCTGACCGAACGACCGACCCGCCGATGGTCCGCCGCCTCCTCCCCGGCGGCGGACCATCGGCCCGTCCCGGACCACGGTCACGCCGCCGCTCCCCGCGGACGCCCAGACGGCTTGACCGAAGAGATAGGGGCACCCCCCGTCACGCCCTCGCCCTCAGCCGTTTCGACCGATCCGTCTCGCAAAAGAGGAACTGCCGCATGCCTTCAGAAGCCGGACTCCCCCGCAGAACCGTCCTGACCGCCCTCGGTGTCGCCTCCCTGGCCGGGACCTTCGCCGCTTCCGCTCCTGCCCGGGCCGCCGAACGCTCCGGCACCGCCGCGGCCGCGGACCTTCCCGCCCCGGCCGCGCACTGGAGTTTCGACGAGGGTTCCGGCACCTCCGCCGCGGACGCCTCCGGCAACGACCGCACCGCGACCCTCCAGGGCGCGGCCGGCTGGGACACCGGCAAGGTCGGCGCCCACAGCCTCGGCCTCACGGCGGGCGGCAACGCCACCGCTTCGGGGCCCGCCCTCGACACCTCCAAGGCGTTCTCGGTCGCCGCCTGGGTCAACCTCAGCCAGCTGGGCGGCTACCAGACCGCCGTGAGCATCGACGGCAAGGTCGTCAGCTCCTTCTACCTGGGGCTGCGCGACGACACCGGCACCTTCGCCTTCGCCCGGCTCGACTCGGACGCCACCCAGAACGCCGCCGTGGCTGCCGCCGCCTCGGCGCCCACCGCCGGCACCTGGACCCATCTGACCGGCGTCAGCGACCCCTCGGCCGGCGTCACCCGCCTCTACGTCAACGGCGTACTCGAAGGGCAGGCCGACTACACCGCGGGCTGGGCCGGCACCGGCGACACCGCCATCGGCCGGGCGCTCTACGGCGGCGGGCACGTCGACCAGTGGCACGGCCTCATCGACGACGTGTGGATGTTCCCGACCGCCCTGACCTCCGACCAGGTCGCGACGCTCGCCGGGGTGCCGGTGGAGACCACGACACCGCTGCTGAGCGTGGACGTCGCCCACCCCGCGCACGCCGTCTCCCCCATCCTTCCCGGCCTGATGTTCGAGGACATCAACCACTCCGGCGAGGGCGGCATCTACGCCGAACTGGTGCAGAACCGCTCGATGATGGCCGACGACAGCACGCCCGTGCACTGGTCCGCGGTCGGCGGGACGACCCTCGCGCTGGACATGACGACGCCCCTCAACGACGTCCTCACGCGTTCCCTCAAGGTCGTGCTGCCGAGCGGCACCGGGGCCGGCCACCGGGCAGGCGTGGCCAATGACGGGTTCTGGGGCATACCCGTGCGCCCCCGGACCACCTATACCGCCCGCCTGTTCGCGAAGGCGTCACGACGCATCGGTCCGCTTACGGTGGCGCTCGAGTCGGCGGACGGCGCGACCGTGTACGCGTCGGCGAGGGTGCCTCACATCGGCACCGCCTTCCCCGACCGCCCCTTCGAACTGACCCTGCGCACCGGCTCGGGCGCCCCCGTGACCGGCGACGCGAGGCTGACCGTCACCACCGCAGACCCCGCCGCCGCGGGCGGGACCCTGTGGCTCCAGCACGTGTCCCTCTTCCCGCCCACCTACCACAACCGCCCCAACGGCCTGCGCATCGACCTGATGGAGAAACTGGTCGCCCTGAAGCCGAAGTTCCTGCGCTTCCCCGGCGGAAACTTCCTTGAGGGCAACACCATCGCCACGCGGTTCAACTGGAAGAACACCATCGGTCCGGTCTGGGAGCGCCCCGGCCACATGGACGACGCGTGGGGCTACTGGTCCACGGACGGGCTCGGGATCCTCGAATACCTGGAATGGGTCGAGGACATGCGCGCGCAGCCGGTGCTCGCGGTCTTCGCGGGCTACGCGCTGAGGGGCGAACACGTCACCGGCGACGCGCTCAAGCCGTTCATCCAGGACGCCCTCGACGAGATCGAGTACGTCACCGGCCCCGTCACCAGCACCTGGGGTGCGAAACGGGCCGCCGACGGACACCCGAAACCGTTCCCGCTGGAGTTCGTGGAGATCGGCAACGAGGACTGGTTCGACTCCTCGGGGTCCTACGACGAGCGGTTCGCGGCCTTCCACGACGCGATCAAGGCGAAGTACCCGCACCTGAAGCTGATCGCCACGACGACGGTGACGAGCCGCACGCCGGACCTGATCGACGAGCACTACTACCTCGCCCCGTCCGCCGCCCAGGCCTCCACCCACAAGTACGACAACCGGGACCGCGGTTCGACCAAGGTCTTCGTCGGTGAGTGGGCCGCGCAGGAGGGCCGCCCCACCCCCGACCTCAACGCCGCGCTCGGCGACGCCGCCTGGCTGGCCGGGCTGATACGCAACTCCGACCAGGTCCTCATGGAGTGCTACGCGCCCCTCTTCTCGCACGTCAAGAACAACGTCTGGGCGACCAACCTGATCGCCTACGACAACCTGACCAGCTATGTCTCACCCAGCTACTGGGCCCAGCAGATGCTGACCAGCCGGCTGGGCGACACCGTCCTGCCGGCCACCGCACGCGCGCTTCCCGCCGTCGCCACGGTCGCCACCCGGGCCGGCAACCGTCTCTACCTCGCGATCGTCAACTGCGGGACGGAGAAGGTGGATGTGCCGGTCGAACTGAGCGGCCTGGCCAAGGGGGTCAGGAAGCACGCCACCGCCACCGTCCTGACCGGCCCCTCGCGCACGGCCACGAACACGCTGACCGAGCCTGCCGCGCTCACGCCCAGGACGAGCACCGTCACCGGCGCGGCGGCGGCGTTCACCAGCACGCTGCCGCCGCTGTCCGTCACCGTCCTGGAACTCCACCTGACCTGACAGGCGGGGTTTCACCGTCCGGGCCCTCCCCGCGATCTTCGGGGGAGGGCCCGGCCCCACACCTGTGACCACAGCCGCGATGCCTGCCGTTTCAACGCCACCCGGCCCACCCGACCCGCGAAACCCACCGGAAACAGGGTCTTGTACCGGACTTATGACGACAGTTAGCTTAACCACTGTTCGAAGTCCGGCTCGATCATCCACGGGAGTCACGTGAGCCACCCCATGACAGTCGGCACCGGCGTCACCCTCGACGCCCGGGGCATCCGCACCGAGGGCGGCCCGCGGGTCGTGCTGTGCGCGTCCCTGTTCTACTTCCGCCTGCCGCGGGAGCAGTGGCGTGCCCGGCTCGAACAGGTCCGGGACTCCGGCTACACCTGCGTGGACGTCTATCTGCCGTGGAACTTCCACGAAACGGCGCCCGGCCGCTGGGACTTCGAGGGCCGGCGTGATGTCGCCGCGTTCCTGGACCTCGCGCAGGAGGCCGGGCTGTACGTCATCGCGCGGCCCGGTCCCTACATCTGCTCGGAGTGGGACGGCGGCGCGCTGCCGGCCTGGCTGGGACTCGACCCCGACCTGCGCGTACGGCAGCACGAGCCGCGCTACCTCGCCCAGGTCACCGCCTGGTTCGACCAGGTGCTGCCGCTGCTGGCCGAGCGCCAGTACCCGGCCGACGGACCTGTCGTGATGGTGCAGTTGGAGAACGAACTGGACTTCTTCGACTGCGAGGACCGCACCGGATATCTCACCGCCCTGCGCGACCAGGCGAGCCGCCACGGCATCACCGTGCCGCTGATCGCCTGCTCCGGTCAGGGCGACATCGAGGGGGCAACCGGCGACGTCCCCGGTGTCGTCCCGGCGTGCAACTTCTACCCGGACGACGACTCCCCGGACATCGAACCCGAAGTCCGGCGCTACGCCGAGGTGTTGGCGGAGCGCGGCCTGCCGCTGCTGATCACCGAGACCAACCGGCGCCATCGCACCCTGCGGCGCCTCCTGGCGAGCGGCGCCTCGCTGATCGCGCCGTATCTCCAGTCGTCCGGCTGGAACTTCGGGTACACGCCGTCCACGGGGAACTGGGGCGACCCCGGCAACTTCATGAGTCACGGCTACGACTTCGGCGGCTACGTCTCCTCCACCGGATCCGAACGTCCCGAGTACGCCCAGGGGCAGTTGCTGGCACGGGTGATCGACACTCTGGGGCCTCAACTCGCCCTGGCCACCTCGGCGTTGCCCCGGGTGCCGGTGACGGCGGACTTCCCGACGAGTTCGTCGCCGTCCGCCCTGGACCTCGACGGGGGCGGCCAGTTGATCGCCGTACCCCATCTGGGCCCGGCCTCCGGCACGGCCGTCGTGAACGGTGTGCCCGTCGCCGTCGCCCCGGACTCGTGTCCGCTGATGCTGGTCGACGTGCCTCTCCAGCCGTGGGGTCATGACGGGACGCTCGGCCTCGCCTCGGCGGATCTCGTCGCCGCGAAGGACGGCGTACTGACGTTCTCCTCCGAGGTGCCGGTCACCGTCGTCCTGGGGGACACACGGGTCGAGATCCCGGCGCCGAGGGCCGGCGTGCCCGAGCGGGCGACAGTCCAGGGGCTGATCCTCGTCGCGCTGGCGCCGGAGGACGCCGTACGCCTGCGGGCGACGGACCGCGACGGCACGGTGCGCCTGGCCGACGCGCCGTCCGCCCGGAACACGGCACCGCCCGTTCCCGTGCACGAGGTGCGGCGGCGGGCGTCAGCGGCTCCCGAGAAGCCTGCGGGGACCCACGAACTGCCGCCGCCACTGGAGGCGTTGGGTGTGTACCGAGGGCGCGGAGCCTACCGGACCACGGCCGATCTGACCGGTGTCGACGAGCTGCTGCTCGTCGGTGCGGCGGACATCGTCGACCTGTCGGTCGGTGGGCGGACGCATCCGACGATCGCCGGGTTCGGCGCGGCCGAGCGCATCGACGTCCGCGAGGCGACCGGCCGGGTCGATGTCGAGGCCGTCGTGGAGATCTGGGGGCACGCCAACTTCGACGACGCGCGGCTGCCGGCCCTGCGCCTGGGCGCCCTGCGGGGGCTCGGCGCGCTGTGGGCGGTCCGGGGGCTGAGGGACGTGTCCGCCCTGTGGTCGGTGGAGGGCCACTGGACAGGTCGACCGGCGCCGTTGCGCACACTCGGCGGATGGAGCAGCACCCGTGTCGGCCTGCCCGTCACCTACACGCGCGAGATCGGTTCGGCCACCGCGTCGGCGCTGCACCTGCGGGGTGTGGTCGAGCCGCTGCGGGTGAGCGTGGACGACGGTGAGCCGTGGACCGTCCATGCCGAGGACCCCTGTGTGCTGCTGTCCGCCGGGACCCATCGGGTCTCGGTCACGCTGCCGCACCACCCGAGCGGCGGCGGCCTGCGTGCCGAACTGCTCGACCTGGAGCCGGTGACGGACTGGTCGTGCGCCGCCCAGGACGACGAGCTGCTGACCGGGTTCGCCGCCGCGGCCGACACCGCGCAGGGACAGGACATCCGGCTCCCGCTGGCCCTGAAACCGGGGCAGGAGGTGTGGCTCGACGTCGATCTGCCGGCGTCCGGGGACGGCCGTCTGGTGCGGCTGGAGGGTTCGCAGATCCGGGTGACCGGATGGGCCGCCGGGGAGTGCGTGGGCCGGGTCTGGCTCGGTGACCGGCCGGTGTTCTCGGGCGGAGAATCGACCGTGCTGTGGATCCCTGCCGGGTGGTCCGGTCTGACCCTGCTGGTGAAGGGCTGCGCCGGGCAGGACAGTCCGGAGCTCCGGACGCTGCGGCTGGGGTCGTCCGACGACTGACGAAGCGTGGTGGCGCGGTGCCGAGCACCGCTTCACGGTTCTGCCGGCCTCGTTCGAACGGTGTCGTCGACAGGATCGTGCGCGCCGTCGACCCCCGCTTTCGGAGCCTCCGGTCTCGACCGTGAGCGTGTCACCGGCGCCGGAGCCGGGCGCCGGACACCGGCGGCGACCCGGCCCGGCGAGGACCGGAGCACGCCGTCGACATCGGGCCGACCCCGGTGTCGACGGCGGTGTTCTACGGCAGTTGCCAGTTCACCGGCTGTGCCCCCTGGCCGACCAGCAGGTCGTTGGCCCGGCTGAACGGGCGCGAACCGAAGAAGCCGCGGTCCGCCGACATCGGTGACGGGTGCGCCGACTCGATCGCCGGGAGGTCCCCGAGGAGGGGCCGGCAGTTGCGGGCGTCGCGCCCCCACAGGATCGACACCAGAGGCTTCCCACGTGCCGCCAACGCCCGGATGGCCTGTTCGGTGACGTCCTCCCAGCCCTGCCCGCGGTGCGCTCCGGGCTTGCGCGGCGCCGTCGTCAACGCCCTGTTGAGCAACAGCACGCCCTGCTCGGCCCACGGCGTCAGATCGCCGTTCGACGGCCTGGGCAGCCCGAGGTCGGAGTGCATCTCCCGGAAGATGTTCTCCAGACTCCCCGGCAGGGAACGCACCTCGGGCGCCACCGCGAAACTCAGCCCGATCGCCATTCCCGGCGTGGGGTAGGGATCCTGACCGACGATCAGGACGCGGACGTCGTCGAAGGGCTGCTGGAAGGCTCTCAGGACGTTCGCCCCGGCCGGCAGATAGGTCCGGCCCGCCGCTATCTCGGCCCGGAGGAAGTCCCCCATGACGGCGATGCGTTCGGCCACCGGTTCAAGAGCCTTCGCCCAGCCCGCTTCAACAAGTTCATGCAAGGGTCGTGGTGCCACGGCGTGTCACTCTACTGGCAGACATCAGCACGCCGCATACACGGGGAAGCGTCCGGACGGAGAGCGTTCCACGGGCGCCGGTCCTCGTCCCCGCCCCGTCTTCGAGAAGGAGTCGAACTTGTCCCGGCCCGCACTTTCTGCCGTGCCCGGTCCGGCGGGTGCCGGTGCCGGGGAAGGGTTCCTGGCCGTCGACTCCGGCGGCTCGGGCCTGCGGGTCGTCCTGGGCGCCCCAGGTAGGCGGCCCACGGCCCCGCGGGAGTCGCGCATTCCCGTGCGTACGGGGCCGCGCGGCATCGATCCGGGGCATCTGATGGAACAACTGGTGCCCATGGTCCGGTCGTTGTCGGCCGAGGCGGATGTGGCCGGGCTGGGCACCGCCGTGGTCGGGGCGGCCGGTCTCGCGACCCTGGGCGATGCGCTGCGGGCCGAGCTTCCGGGCGCGCTGGAGCGGGAGTTCGGCGTCCGGACCGTCGCGCTCGCCGCGGACGCCGTGACCGCCTACACCGGTGCTCTCGGCCCACGTCCAGGTGCGGTCGTCGCCGCCGGAACCGGTCTGATCGCGATCGGCACCGACCTGAAGTGCTGGCGCCGCGCGGACGGCTGGGGGCATCTGCTGGGCGACTGCGGGAGCGGCGCGTGGATCGGGCGGGCAGGGCTGGAGGCCGCGCTGCGCGCCCACGACGGGCGGCCCGGGGGCTCGACGGCACTGCTGGCCCTGGCGGAGGAGTCGTTCGGACCGGTGCGGGAACTGCCCGGCAAGCTCTACCCGCGTACGGACCGGCCCGCCGTGCTCGCCTCCTTCGCACCTCAAGTGGCGGTGTGTGCCGAGGACGACCCGGTCGCCGGCGGCATTCTGCGCCGGGCGGCCCGGCACATGGCCGAGTCGGTGGCCGCCGTCTGTCCGGCGGAGGGTGAGCCGTGCGTCAGCCGCACCGGTGGCCTGTTCTCGACGGGTGCCGCCCTCGTCGTACCGCTGGAGGAGGAGCTGGAGCGACTGCTGCCGCACGCCCGGCTGGTCGCCGCGGCGGGCGGGCCGTTGGAGGGATCGGTACAGATCGCCACAGAACTGGCGCGGGGTTCGTTCATTCTCCCGAGTGACGCGTCGATGTTGTACGTGGTGACCCCAAAGAGGGGCTGAAGCGGACGTAACTCATCAGACAAAACCGGACGGATACCGCTCACCTGCACCCTCCCCGAACAGGGGAGCCCCGCAAACCAGTAACATGCCTCGCCATGAGCTCCCCCACTGGGCCCGCGTCCGGCCTGCCCGTACGAATGCCGCGACCTCGCCAGCCCGGGCGGCACCGCCGACCCGAGCCTCTGGCTGCTCCCGAGGGCGCGCCCGCGCTCGTCCTCGCGGTGCCGGGCACGCCCGCGGCCGCCACGCGCAGTCTCGCCGAGGAGGTCGTGAGCATCGCCCGCTCCGAGCTCCCCGGCCTCGACGCCCGGATCGGGTATCTCGACGGGGACGACTCGGAGTTCCCCACGCTCCAGGCCATCCTCACGCATGCCGCGGAGGAGCGCACCGCGCGTTACGAGCAGGCCAGGGCCGCCGGGGTCGACGTCAAGGAGCCCGAGGGTCCCGTCGCCGTCGTCGTACCGCTGCTCGCCGGTCCGGACAACTCGCTGCTGCGCCGGATCCGCCAGGCCGTGATGGACAGCCGGATCGCGGCCGACCTCACCGATGTGCTGGGCCCGCACCCGCTGCTCGCCGAGGCACTGCACGTACGGCTGTCGGAGGCCGGTCTCGCCCGCGCGGACCGTGCCCGGCTGTTCACCGTGGCGACGGCAGCGGACGGCATCGTGCTGGCCGCCGTGGGCGGCGAGGAGGCCGTACAGGCGGCCGGGATCACCGGCATGCTGCTCGCCGCGCGTCTGGCCGTGCCGGTGATGGCCGCCGCGCTCGACCAGGACGGCTCGATCGCGTCCATCGCCGAGCAGCTGCGGTCCTCCGGTTCGCAGCAGCTGGCGCTGGCGCCGTACCTGATAGGGCCGGAGATCGACCCCGCCGTGATCGAGGAGGCGGCCAAGGAGGCCGGCTGCTCCGCCGCCGACCCGCTCGGCCCCTACCCGGCGATCGGCAAGCTCGCCCTCGCCAAGTACACGACCGCGCTGGGCATCGCCCCGCAGCAGGCTCAGGGCGCCCCGGTGCGCTGACCGCACACCGCAGCCGCGACGCCGAAAGGGCCCGCTCCCCGTCGGAGCGGGCCCTTCGGCATGCTGTGGCGCCCTGGTTCAGTCGAAGATCACGCAGGACGCGGCCGGTACCTCGATCGAGCCCTCGTAGCGCGGCAGACCCGTCTCCGGATCCACCGCGAACCAGGTCACCTCGCCGGAGCGCTCGTTCGCGACGTACAGGAATCCGCCGGACTCGGCGAGGGCGCGGGGCCAGTCGCCGCAGCAGTGAACCGTGCCGACCAGCCGCAGGGCGTCGCCCTCGACGGCGAACGTGGACAGGACGTCCTCACCCCGGGTGGCGGTCCACACGAAGCGGCCGTCGGGGGACGTGACGACACCCGACGGGTACGCGTCACCCGAGGGGGCACCGGCCAGCACGGGGGCCTCGCTCAGCGGCTTCAGGGCGCCCTCCTCGGCGTCCCAGCGGCAGACGGTGACGGTGGGGGTGAGTTCGTTGAGGACGTAGGCGCGGGTGCCGTCGGGGTGGAAGGCCAGGTGGCGCGGGCCGGAGCCGGGGCGCAGGGCGATCTCGCGGTGTACGTCGAGGGTGCCGTCCGTCAGCGCGCACACCCGCACCGAGTCCGTGCCGAGGTCGACGCTGACGATCCACCGCCCGCTCGGGTCGGGCTGCACCTGGTGGGCGTGCGGCCCCTGCTGGCGGGGTGTGTTCGGGCCCGAACCGATGTGCCGGAGCACGCCGGAGAGGGCGGCCGCGAGGGTGCCGTCGGCGCGCACGGGGACGGTGGTGACGCTGCCCGAGCCGTAGTTGGCGGTCAGGACGTACCCGGCGTGCACGGCGAGGTGGGTGGGCCCGTTCCCGTCCACCGGCACCGGCGGGCCGGCCGGCTCGGGCCTGTCGCCGGTCACCCGGTACGCGGCCACCGCGCCCTCGGCCTTCTCGCTGACCGCGTACAGCATGTCCCCGTCGGCCGACAGGGCCAGGTACGACGGGTCGGGTACGCCGTTCAGCGCGCCCAGTGCCTTCAGCGCGCCCGTCTGCGGGGTCACTGCGGCCATCACGATGCCGGGGCCTCCGGCCGCCGTGAACGATCCGATGTAGGCCCGTCGCCGCCCGTCGCCGTCTGCCACAGTCGTCCCCTCTCGGTCTGTGCGGTTCGGGGCGACGGTAGCAGCGATCCCCACCGGTCTAGACCAACCTTGGCCAAAATCACCGGCCTCACGGACTCGGCCGGGCGGTCAGGCCCCCACCAGCGGTGACCCGGAGGGCGCCCGCAGCGGCGCCGCCAGTTCCGCGAGCGCCCGTTCCAGTCCGTGCAGATGGGCCAGCGCGGGGCCCTCGGCGAGGGGCCGGTCCGCGGGCGGGAGGCCCCTGCCCTCCGTGAGGGCCTCCACGGCGGCCTCCACCCGCCGGCACGCGGCGGTAAGGCGGTCGTCGTGCGAGGCCTCGGGGTCGGCGGCGACGGCGACCAGGCCGCGGATCTCCCGCGCGCAGTCGTCGAGGAGGGCGAGCACCCGGCGGGCGCGTCGCCTGCGGCCCCGCATGGGGTTGAGCGGGTGGACCAGCGGGGCGACCGCGAGGCGGACCCTGCCCAGCAGCTGCTCCAGTTCGCTCACGCGGCCGCCCGGGTCGACTCCCGCCCCACCGGCGAGCCGGGCCGCGGCCTCCGCGGTGCAGGCGTGGACGCAGTGCAGGGCACGCCGGATCCAGGCGTCGGTGACGGCGTGGGTGGTGACCGGAAGCACGAACAGCACCGCCAGCACGGCCCCGGCCGCGCCGACCCCCGTCTCCGCGAGCCGCAGCGCCAGCAGTCCGGGTTCGAGGACGCCGAGAAGGCCGTAGAGGAGCTCGGCGAGCAGGGTGACCCAGAGCATCATCCAGGTGTAGGAGACGGCGGCCGTGTAGAAGACGCCGAAGACGCAGACGGCGACCAGGACGGCCGTGGGCGTCGGCGCGCCCCGCAGCGGTACGGCGATGAGCAGACCCAGTCCGATGCCGATCACCGTGCCGAGGACGCGGCGGAAGCCGCGCACCAGGGTCTCGCCGCGGGAGGTGGTGTTCACGAAGATCCACCAGGTTGCGCCGACGGCCCAGTACCAGCGCTGGCCGGAGATCAGCTGGCCGACGACGAGAGCGAAGCCCGCGCCGGCCGTGGCCTGTACCGCCTGGCGGGTGGTCACACGGGCGAGCCCGGTGCCGGCGGGTGGTGTGGGGGCGGGGGCCGGAGGCAGCCGGCGTTCGTAGCGCCACAGGCCGAAGCGGACCGCGGCGGCGGTGAGCAGGGACAGCAGGACGGCGGCGTACAGCTCGGGCAGTTCGCCGGTGGTCGCGTGCAGGAACTGCGCCACGAAGAAGGTCATGAACGCGAAGACGCCGAGGCTGTGCCCGCGCGGCCCCCAGCGCCGCGCGTACACGCCCGCACCTACCACGGCGAGGAAGGTGAGGTCGCGGGCGACGGGGTGGTCGTGGAGTCCGGCCGCGGCGGTCAGGACGGGCAGGCCCACGGCGGGCAGCAGCGCGGTGGTGACCGCCTGCCCTCGCACGGTGGCGTCGGTGACGGTGAACAGGGCGAGCAGCGCGGCGAGGCCACCGGTGACGGCACCGGCGAGCGAGTGGCCCGCGAGGCCGCACAGCAGGACCGCGAGGCCGATGCCGAGCACCGCCCGGGCGGCGAAGCGCAGCCGGACCCGGCCGGGGTCCGGCGCCGTGAACACCCTCTTCAGCACGTACCGCCCCCTGCAATCTTCGGCTGCCTCGGACACCGGCATGGAAAAGGCGCCGCGGGGTCCGCAGCGCCATCGACGGGCTCATTGCAGCATCCTCGCCACTGTCGGCTCAAGCGGGGTCGAATATGCTGGGCCATTGGCACAGCGGAAGCGGTTCCGGGGCGTCCGGCGACGGGCCAACGGACCATGCACGAGGAGGCCGTACGCCATGGCCGTGGACGAACTCGACACCCGGATCCTGCGGTTGCTGCTGGAGCAGCCGCGTACGAGCGTGCGTGAGTACGCCCGGCTCCTCGGGGTCGCGCGCGGGACGCTGCAGGCGCGGCTCGACCGGCTGGAGCGGGACCGTGTGATCACCGGCACGGGGCCCTCGCTGTCGCCCGCCGCGCTCGGTCATCCGGTGCTCGCGTTCGTGCACATCGAGGTCACCCAGGGGCGGCTCGACGACGTGGGGGACGCGCTGGCCGCCGTGCCGGAGATCGTCGAGGCGTTCTCGATCGCGGGCGGCGGGGATCTGCTGACGCGGGTCGTGGCGCGGGACAACGCACATCTGGAGGACGTGATCCAGAAGGTGATCAGTCTGCCGGGGGTGGTGCGGACGCGCACCGAGGTGGCACTGCGGGAGCGGGTCGCGTACCGGCTGCTGCCGCTGGTGGAGTCGGTGGGGCGCGCCACCCGGAACTGATCGTCGACATCCGTCGGCGCACCCCACCGGCCCCTCGCCCAGCCCTACGGCCGCGCCCCGTGCGTCGGCCTCGGTGCCGGCTGGATGTTCTGGTTGAGGCGGAACACGTTGTCCGGGTCCCGGTCGGCCTTGATGCGGGCGAGGCGGTCGTAGTTGCCGCCGTAGCTGGCGCGGACGCGCTCCTGGCCCTCGTCCATCATCATGTTGACGTAGGCGCCACCGGCCGCGAACGGGTGCAACGCGTCGAAGTAGTCGACGGTCCACCGCTTGATCAGCTCGGCGTTGGCCGGGTCCGGGTCCACGCCGACGAAGACCGACGCCCAGTTGGCGTTGCGGTACTCCCAGGGGGTGTCCTGCCGGCCCACGTCGTGGGCGGCGCCGTCGACGGGGTACAGGTGCATGCCCGACTGCATGGTCGGCACCTCGGCGCCGAACTTGGCGTGCAGTTCGACCGCCTCGTCGGGGATGCTCTCGACGAAGTCGGCGCGCCAGTACCACTGGTGGCCGGGCGGGTACAGCCCGTCGAACATGGACTGCAGGTCGGGGTGCTGCATCACCATGGGCGCGTGCAGCAGCGGCGCGGGCAGGGCGTCGAGCAGCGGGGCCATCTCGCGGGCGGCGGCCTCTGGGTCGTCGCCCGCGTAGCACCACACCACACCGGCCGTCTTGCGGAGCTGGATCTCCTCGGGGAACGGCGGGGCGGGCGGGACCATGCCGTGCAGGAAGAAGCCGCCCAGCTCGCGGGGTGCGGTCAGGATGAAGTCCCGGTAGGCGGCGAGGACTTCGGCGCTCGCCTCGACGGGCCAGAAGGTCGGTCCGCCGACGACCGTGCTGATCTCGTGCAGGCGGAAGAGGAACGAGGTGACGACGCCGAAGTTGCCGCCACCGCCCCGGATCGCCCAGAACAGGTCGCTGTTCTCGTCGGCGCTCGCCCGTACCCGGCGGCCGTCGGCGAGGACGACATCGGCCTCCAGGAGGTTGTCGATGGTGAGCCCGCACTTGCGGGTCAGGTGGCCGAGCCCACCGCCGGTGGCGATGCCGCCGACGCCGGTGGTGGAGACGATGCCGCTGGGCGTGGCCAGGCCGTGCGCGTTGGTGGCGCGGTCCACCTCGCCCCATACGCAGCCGCCCCCGACCCGTACGGTGCGGGCCTCGGGGTCGACCTGGATGTCCTTCAGCGGGGACAGGTCGGCGACCACTCCCCCGTCGACGGTGCCGAGTCCGGCGCCGTGGTGGCCGCCACCGCGCACGGCGAGCCGGAGACCGTGCGTGCGGGCGAAGCCGATAGTGCGGGCCACCGCGTCCGCGTCGCCGCAGCGGGCTACGAGGGCGGGGCGCCGGTCGATCATCGCGTTGTAGACGGTGCGGGCCTCCTGGTAGCCGGTGTCGTCGGGTCCGATCAACTCCCCGTTGAATCCGGTCAGTTCCCGGCGTGCGGCCTGGGCGGGTGTGCTGGACATGAGGTCCCCCGTTTTCCGAGTCTTTGCCGAATCAGGCTGATTCGCCCGTTCTACTCGCGTTACGCACGGGCGGACATCCGTGACCGTCACCCAGCTCGGCACAACCGGGTACCTACGTCGGGGCGCCGCCGGGCAGGAGTCCGAGCTCCGACGCCCGCACCGCGGCCTGCCGTCGGCTCGGTGCGCCGAGTTTGTCGAGCACCGCCCGCACATGGTTCTCGATCGTCCTGACCGACACGACGAGCCGGCCGGCGATCTCCGCGTTCGTCAGCCCCTCGGCGAGCAGCCGCATGACCTGGAGCTGGCGTTCGGTGAGTCCTGCGGGGTTCTCCCGGGTCGCGGCGAGGGGCCCGCGGGGGATGTGGCGCACACCGAGCCGTCGCAGCTCGGCGCGGAGCAGTTTGGCAGCCGGTTCGGCCCCCAGCGCGTCGAAGGCGGCGAGGGCGGTCAGCTTGTCAGCGGGGTCCGGGCTCTCGGCGAGCGCGCCGGCGTGTTCGTACGGGCACCCTGCGGCCTGCCAGAGTTCGGCGGCCCTGCGCCACTGCCCACGTGCCTGCAGTGCGTACGGATGGTTCGAGTCGTCGGGCGGGACGGGGTGGCCCGCCTTGGTGAGCCAGTAACCCAGGTCGGGCCGGTAGGGAGCGCCGGGCAGCCGGCTCGCCTGGGCGTGGACCGGCCCGGCCGCCTCGATCACCGCTTCGGTGTCCCCGCGCAGCCAGGCCGCCTCGGCCCGCGCCACCGCCACCGGCCCGGTGCGCTGGAGTTCCTTCGTCTCCACGGCGATCTCCCAGGCCTCGGTGAGGAGTTCACCGGCGCCGGGACGGCCGCAGCGGATGCGGACCCGGGCGAGGACGGTCAGGGCGGGACAGCGGGCAGGGACGAAGTCATGCATGCCGTACTCGGCGTGCTTCTCGGCGTCGCCCCAGTCGGCGGCGGCGAGCCTGCGCATGGCGAGTTCGACGTGGAGGTAGTTGAGGAAGCCCAAGTGCTCGGCGCGGTCGGCGAGTTCCATCGCCGGCGGCAGGAACGTGTCGGCGTCGTCGTACTGGAGGTTGTCGAGCAGGGTCCAGATGATGTTGGCGTAGGAGCGGCAGGCGTGTTCGACCTCGCCGGCGGCGAGCGCGACGGCGAGGCTCTCCTCCAGCTGGTCCCGGCCGCCGGGGTCTCCGGAGCGCCAGCGGGCGGTGCCGACGTTGTTGAGGGCGTGCGCGAGGATCGCGGGGTCGCCGGCCTTGCGGGCCAGGGTGATGGCGCGTTCACCGTGTTCGACGGCCTCGGCGTAGCGCTCGGACAGCATGCGCAGCTGGGCGGTGTTGCTGACGGCGAGGGCCAACAGCCGGTCGTCTCCCGCGTGTTCGAGAACCGCCACGGCCTCGCGGGCGGCCTCCTGTGCCTGGTCGGCGTTGCCGGCCCACCAGTGGATGCGGGACAGCCAGCGCAGGTCGGCGCCGAGGGCGAGGGTGTCGCCGAGGGACCGGCGCAGGGCGACGGCCTCACGCTGGGCGGCGACGGCGGCGGCCGAGTCGGCGATGGTGTAGCTCTCCACGGCGTAGCGTTCGAGCAGGTCGGCGAGTTCGGCGGGGGCGTAGCGGTGCCGTTCGCGCAGTACGAGCCGGAGGTGGGCGGCGGCCTCGCGGTGGGCGCCCGCCACGGAGGCGTCCTTCGCCGCGTCGGGTCCGTAGCGGGCGATGGCGTCCTGGTCACCGCACTGGGCCGCGTGGTGGACGACCCGGGCGGCGTCGGATCCGGGGCGGGCCACGAGGGCGGCGAGAACGGCCCGGTCGAGGCCGATGCGCCGGGCGGCGGGCAGGGAGTCGGCGACGGCCCTGCGGATCAACTCGTGGCGGAACGCCACCCGTTCCGGGGTGACGGTGAGCAGGCCGCGCTGTTCGGCTGCGGCGAGGACGGACACCCCGTCCGTGAGCGGGCCGGGCTCCGGGGCCGCGAGGGAGCCGTGCTGCTCCGGCTCCGCCGGGACGGGCGCCCGGTCCATGAGCAGCGCGTCGACCAGGGGGCGTTCGACGGCCGACGGGACGACGGCCAGTTGCTCCAGTGCGTCCACGGTGGCCCCGGGCAGCCCTCGCAGCCGGGCGAGCACGGCGTCGACGACGGTCGGGGGCACTTCCCCGGTGCCGCCTGCGGCGAGGATCTCGGCGACGAAGAAGGGGTTGCCGTTCGTGACCGCGTACACCTGGGCGGGGTCGACCCGGCCGGCGCTGAGGGTGCGGACGGCGTCCAGGGAGAGGCGCGCCAGGGGCAGTCGGTGCACCCGGGGCGCCCGGGACACCTGGCCCAGCAGCTGTCGCAGGGGATGCTCACGGCTCAACTCGTCGTCGCGGTAGGTCAGGACGAGCAGGGCGGGCAGCCGCTCCATCCGGCGGACCAGGAAGCGCAGGGCGTCCAGGGAGGCCTCGTCGGCCCAGTGGACGTCCTCGACGACGAGTACCGCTCCGCGTAGTTCTTCGAGCAGTGCCTCGTGGACGCGGTGGCGGTCGCCGCCCTGCGTGACGGCGTCGGCCAGTGCTGCGCCCACGCTGCCGATGAGGTCGCGGAACGGGCCGAGGGGCCTGCGGGTGGCGAGGTCGTCGCACTCGCCGACGAGGACGCGGATGCCGTGCGGCAGGCGGTCCGGGAGCGCCTTCACCAGGCTCGACTTGCCGATGCCGGCCTCGCCGAGGACGAGCACCACGGATCCGGCCCCGTCCGCCGCCTCCCGCGCGGCCGAGGCCAGTCGCGCCAGCTCGGGCTCGCGCTCGAGGATCCCCCAATCCACGGGCCCGATTGTGCCACCCGAGGCGCCGGAACGGCCCTGCGCTACCGACGTCCTGCGGCCTCGGTGCGCGTGCCGGGGAGGGCGTCGACGCCGGCTGCGGTTCGGCTGGGTCAGAAGGGGCGTGAGCCGATTCCACGGTCCGGTCAACCCGGTCGGCCGCGGCTTCGCCCCGGGTGCGGCCGAGGGTGAACTCCTGGGTGGCGACAGGGTCGCTCGGCCGGACCGACGGCCGGACCGACAGACGGACCGACAGACGGACGGTGGTGGACACCGCGCACCGGGCGGCATACGTCGCCTGAACTCCCCGGCGTCGCGGGCGCCTTACACGGTGCCCGTCACCTTGGCGACGAAGGCGGCGACGTTCGTCACGGTGCGCCGGATCTTCTCGTCCACGGTGAGCGTCTCGTGCAGCCGCGCACCGGGGCCCGCGTCCTTCTTGCCCCGCACATACAGCGAGCAGGCGAGGTCGTCGCACATGTAGGCGCCGACCGAGTTGCCCTGCTGTCCCGCCCTGCCCGCCCTCGGCGCCACCATCAGGGAGACCCCGCCGGTGTGGCCGGTCAGGCACATCGAGCACATGCTCCGCCGCGCCTGCCAGGAATGGGCGGCGGAGTTGCGCATGACGAGGGCCGTAGGGCGACCGTCCAACACTGCCACCAGGTAGGCACGGTCGGGGGCCTGCGGGTCACGCCACCCGAGGTGGTCCAGGTCCTCCCAGGGCCGGTCGGCCAGGTCGCGCGGGACGGACAGCCGCTTCGCCTCGCCCTTGGAGCAGTTCACGAAGGCGGCACGGATCTCTTGCTCGGTCAGCGGTTCCATACGCTCATGCTATTTTGCCTAAATGCTTTAGGCAAATGCATAATCGACTCCGGCACACGAGAGGACGGTCATGGCACGGGTTGGGCTGACCACGGAACGACTGGTGCGGGCGGGCGCGGAGCTGGCCGACGAGGTGGGCTTCGAGCAGGTGACCGTCTCCGAGCTCGCCCGGCGCTTCGACGTCAAGGTCGCGAGCCTGTACTCGCACGTCAGGAACTCCCAGGACCTCAAGACCCGGATCGCCCTGTTCTCCCTGGAGGAGCTGGCCGACCTGTCCGCCGACGCGGTGGCCGGACGGGCCGGCAAGGACGCCCTGACCGCCTTCGCGAACGTCTACCGCGACTACGCCCACGCGCACCCCGGCCGTGCCGCCGCGGCCCGGCTGCGGCTCGACCCCGAGACCGCGGCCGCCGGCGCGGGCGTACGGCACGCGCAGATGATGCGCGCGATCCTGCGCGGCTACGACCTGCCCGAACCCGACAGGACCCACGCCGTACGGCTGCTGGGCAGCACCTTCCACGGCTACGCGAGCCTGGAGGGGGCAGGAGGGTTCAGCCACAGCTCCCCCGACTCCGAGGCGTCCTGGAACCGGATCCTGGACGCCCTCGACACGCTGTTGCGCAACTGGCCCACCCGCTGACCGACAGGCTGAGGACATGCACGACTGGATCACCACACCCGTCACCGCCGACCTGCTGCGCGGCGCCCTGGACGTGGAGCGCACCGAGCTCGGGGTCCTGCCGCACCGTCTGCCCGCCCGGGCCCGCGCCCAGAACACCGACGAACAGCTCGCCATGGCGGAATCCCAGCCCTCGGGCGTACGGCTGGCCTTCCGCACCCGGGCCACGGCGGTGGAGCTGGACACGCTCCCCACCAAGCGGGCCTATGTGGGCGCCCCACCCCGCCCGGACGGTGTGTACGACCTGCTCGTCGACGGCCGCCCGGCCGGGCAGGGCAGTGTGCGCGCCGGCCATGTCATCACCGTCGACATGGCCGCGGGGACGTCCGAGACACGGCCCGGCCGGCCCGGCACCGTCCGGTTCGACGGACTGTCCGCCGGAGTCAAGGACGTCGAGATATGGCTCCCGCACAACGAGACCACCGAGCTGATCGCCCTGCGCACCGACGCCCCCGTCGAGCCCGCGTCGGCCCGTGATCGCCGGGTGTGGCTGCACCACGGCAGTTCCATCAGCCACGGCTCCGACGCGGCGAGCCCCACGCGCATCTGGCCCGCGGTCGCCGCGAGGCTCGGCGGCGTCGAGCTGATCAGCCTGGGCCTGGCCGGGAGCGCGCTGCTCGACCCGTTCACGGCACGGGCCGTACGGGACACCCCCGCCGACCTGATCAGCCTCAAGATCGGGATCAACATCGTCAACCACGACCTGATGCGGCTGCGCGCCTTCGGACCCGCGGTCCACGGCTTCCTCGACACGGTCCGCGAGGGCCACCCGGACACGCCCCTGCTGGTCGTCTCGCCCATCCTGTGCCCCCTCCACGAGGACACTCCGGGCCCCAGCTTCCCGGACTTCGGCGAGATCGGCGAGGGGCGGCTGCGGTTCCTGACGATGGGCGACCCCGCGGAGAAGGCGAGCGGGAAACTGACCCTGCGGGTGATCCGCGAGGAACTGACCCGGATCGTGAAGCAGCGGGCCGCCGAGGACCCGAACCTGCACCACCTGGACGGCCTCGAACTGTACGGCGAGGCCGACTCGGCGGAGCTGCCCCTGCCGGACGGCCTCCACCCGGACGCGGCGACGCATCGGCTGATCGGGGAACGCTTCGCCGGGTTGGCCTTCGGGGCCGACGGGCCGTACGGCAGCGACTGAGACGGCGGGCCACGCGTGCCGGGACATCCGGATCACCGGGCAGGTCCGGCTCGCCCGCCAAAACCACCACAGCCGGCTCCGGGCTCCGGGCTCCGGGCTCCGGGCTCCGGGCTCCGGGCTCCGGGCTCCGGGCTCCGGGCTCCGGGCTCCGGGCTCCGGGCTCCGGGCTCCGGGGAAAGCTAGCCCCTGCGCTTGGGCTTGCCCCGTCGGGCGCCCGCACTCTTCGTGCCGCCGGACCCGCCGCGGCCGCCCTTGGCGGCGCCGGAGGATGATCCCCGCGCCGCGCCCTTCCGGGCACCAGCGGCCGGCTTGCGTCCTTCGGTCTTCCCGGGCCGTTGCTTGCCCTCCGGCTCCGGTTGCGTGCGCCCCCGCGAACTGTTGACGGTCCGCCCCCGCACGATCCCGATGAAGTCCTCGACCATGTCCGTGGTCGCGTCCTCACGCCAGGAAAGCGCCACGCCGGACTCCGGCGCGTCGGTGACCGGCCGGTAGGTGAGGTCGCGGCGGTGGTGGAGGCGGGCCAGGGACTGCGGGACGACGAGGACGCCGATGTTCGCCGCCACCAGCTCGACGGCGTCCGCCGTGGTGGCGGGGCGTTCGAAGGCCGGCTCGCCGGGAGGCCGGTCCCAGCCCATCACGTCGTCGAGCGGGTGGATGACGACCTCGTCGGCCAGATCCTCCAGGGTCACCTCTTCCGCCGCGGTCACCACGTGGTCCTTGGGGACCACGACCACGGTCGTCTCGGTGTAGAGGGGAATCGCGCTGAACACCGTACGGTCCACCGGCAGCCGTACGAGAGCGGCGTCCGCGGTTCCGTCCCGCAGCGCGTCGGAGGCCTCGGCGACGCTGACCTGGAGGAGTTCCAGGGGGATGTCCGGCAGGCGCTCCTTCCAGATCCGCACCCACTTGGCGGGCGTCACCCCGGGGACGTACGCGAGCCGGAAGGAGGGGGATGCTGGTAGGTCTGTCACGCGGCCAGGCTACCCACTGTGGTCGGCGGCCCCGTGCGCGGCCGATAGTCTTGATTCCATGAAGTCGCACCAGAGCGCCCAGACGATGAAGCCCGCGACCGCGGCGAAGAAGCTGGGTGTGTACCTCCCCGCCACCCCCGCCGAGTTCCAGGAGGGTGTCGTCTCGCGCGCCGAGCTGGACGCGTTCCAGGCGAACCCGCCCCAGTGGCTGCAGGACCTGCGGAACAACGGCCCGCACCCCCGCCCGGTCGTCGCGGCGAGGCTGGGTGTGTCCATCGCGGGTCTCGCCCGTGGCGGGGTCACCGAGGCGCTCACCACCGAGCAGATCGAGGCGCTGCGCCAGGACCGGCCGGAGTGGCTGGAGAAGGAGCGCGCCACGCAGGCGGAGGTCCGCAAGGAGACCGCGCGCATCAAGGAGAAGAACCAGGCCGCGCAGGACTGACCGGAGGGCCTCCGGGGCCGGCGTCCGCGGAAAACTCCCGTGCGCCGGGTCGAACACCTCTGCGACCATGCCGGAATGGTCCACCGTCTGGAACGCATGGTCATCCGGCACACCCTTCGCCTCCCCTCCCCCGCGGGCCCCGCCGGGCAGGGCGACGTCGTGGCGCGGCAGTTCGACGCCGCGCTGATGTCCGTCGGCTTCAAGCTGTCCGCGGACGCGCTGAAGCGGTTGTCGGGACTGTCCGGGGGCACGGTCGTCGACACCGCCGTGCGCACACTGGACACGGTGCGCGAGATGGCCGGCGACCATGTGCGGCACAACGTCTACTTCAAGGACTTCCCGGCGAACGTCCCGGACACCTTCGCGTTCTGGATGCGGTGCGTGACCGAGGCGCTGGAGGACGGCAAGGCCCGCCCGGGTGTCCTCGCCCAGCTCCGCAGCGGCGTCGTCAACCTGCTCACCCTGCCGTCGTACGGCGACTACCGGCACACCTACGACGAGATGCTCGCCGCGCATGACGAGCTGACGGCCGCGGTGGGTGACCGGTTGACCGTCCTGCACCTGGGCGGCCCGCTGGACGACGAGGTCAGCGCCCTCTACCTGGCGCTGGCCGGCAGCACCACGCCGCTCGGTGACGAGCACCTGGCCGATCTCGGGGTCCTCGCCGGGCACTGCGCGGACGGCCCCCAGCCGGAGGCGATCCCGGTGCGGGAGAACCGTGCCGTCGTCAACGCGGCCCGGCTGCAGGCGGGTTCGACCCTGCTGCTCGACACCGTCACCGATGTGCTGCGGCTGGCCTGCGCGTTGTCGGGTGGGGACGTGTCCCTCCAGGAGCCGACCCGGTTCCGGGCGCTGTCGCGGCCGGCCCGCCGGGCCCTGCTCGCGGGGCTCGACTCGGTCGTGACGCAGGCCCCGGCCAAGGTGGCCGACGTCCTCACGCACCGCGAGGCGTTCAAGCGGCTCGGCGAGCGTCTGCACCCGCACGAGTACCCGCAGTGGCCGGGTGCCGCCGAGGTGTTCGCCGTCGCCCGGGGCGAGAAGAAGGCGTACACGTTCGACGGCCGGGTCGAGGCGCTGCTCGGCGCGGACGACGTCACCGGGGCCGCGGAACTGCTCAGGTCCGCGCCGGGCAAGCTCTTCCGTGCGCTGGACCGGCTGCTGCGCACCGCCTCCACGCAGGAGGAGCGGGACGCCGTGGTGGCGGCGGCCGAGCAGGTCGTCGGGCAAGTGTCCGGGCGGGTCGTGCTGTCGGTGCGTGAGTACCTGCACAACCGGGGCGAGGAGACGGACCGCCGGAGGGTGTTCATCAACCGGGCCGGGCGCGCGCATGTCGTCGACGACACGCGTGCGGCCGTACCGGAGACGGACCGGGAGCGGCTGATCGCCGTGTTCGACGCGGAGATCGGCCGTCGACTCCCGGCCCCGGAGCGGCTGTTGGTCGACCCGGACGTCCTCGACGTGGCGCTTCCGCTCAGCGGGCGGGCGACAGCCGCCGGGCTCGGGGTGCTGCCGCGCGGGTCGGTCTCGCCGGTCGACGGGGAGCTGCTGCGGTTCTTCGTGTACTGGAAGCAGGCGCAGCGGATCACCGACTACGACCTGTCGGCGCTGCTGCTGGACGCGCGGTACGACACGGTGTCGTGGCTGTCGTACACCAACCTCAGGGAGGTGGAGGGCGAGCACTCCGGGGACATCACCAACGCACCCGACGGCGCATCGGAGTTCATCAACCTGCGGCTCGGGAAGGTGCGGGCCACGTACATCGTCCCGCAGGTCAACATCTACTCCGGGGAGGGGTTCGAGGAGGCCGAGGAGTCGTTCTTCGGGTTCATGCTGCGCGAGGCCGAGCAGCGGGGGCGTCCCTTCGAGGCGCGTACCGTGCGGATGAAGTCGGAGCTGCGCGGGCCGGGCCGGGTGGCGCTGCCGCTGGCGTTCCGGCGTGCGGAGGACGGGAGTTGGCACGCCCGCTGGCTCCACCTGTACCTGAAGGGCAGTCCGTCGCAGAACCGGGTCGAGGACAACCGGGCGTCGGTGGCGACGCTGGTGCGCGGCATCGTCGAGCGCGAGCAGCTCACGGTCAGGTATCTGACCGGGCTGATGGCGAACGGCGGCACCGAAGTGGCGACTTGGGATCCCGGGTCGGTGCCGGACGTGCCGGTCACGTACATCGGCCTGGAGCGTCCCGAGGGGCTGCATCCGGACTCGGTGGTCATCACCCCGGAAAACCTGCGCGACTTGATCCCCGAGTGACTGTTAGCGTGTGTCCTGGCGAGGCCATGAAAGGGCTTCCTTCTCACCGGTCTCACCACCGGGCCTCCAAAGCTCCAGCCCTTTCGCTTTCCTCGCCACTGACGTCGTACCGGGCGACGAGGCCATGAGGGGACTTCCTTCTACTCCACTCTGCAAAAGTCCAGCCCCTTCGCTTTCCTCGCGCTCGTAGGCGGTCCTGGAACGGTTTCTCACCGTTCCAGGACCGCCTTCGCCGTGCTGAGCGCCTGTTCCGCGTACCCCCGCCCGAACAGCACGGCGTGCACCAGCAGCGGGAAGAGCTGGTGCAGCCCGATGCGGGCGGCCCGGCCGTCGGCGAGGGGCGCCGCCTGTTCGTAGCCGCGCAGCACCTCGTCCAGGTGCGGGCAGCCGAAGAGGTGGAGCATCGCGAGGTCGGTCTCGCGGTGGCCGCCGTGCGCGGCGGGGTCGATCAGCCAGGCGTGGCCGTCGGCGCCCCACAGCACGTTGCCGTTCCACAGGTCGCCGTGGAGCCGGGCGGGCGGCTCGGCGGGTCCCGCGAGATCCGGCAGCCGGTCACAGAGCCGCTCGATCACGTCGGCCTCGGGGAGGGTGACCGTGCCGTCGTCCACCGCGCGGCGCAGATACGGCAGTACCCGGTGCTCGGCGTACCACTCGGGCCAGGAATCGCCCTCGGTGTTGCGCATGGGCGCCCGCCCGATGTACGCCTCGCGCGGACCGCCCGGTGGCGGAGAGCCGAAGGCGGGGGCGCCGGTGGCGTGCAGGCCGGCCAGGGCCCGGCCCAGGCCGAGCGCCGCGTCCCGGTTCGGCCGGCCCCGCACAACCAGGTCGGTCACCAGCAGACGGGCGTCCTGTCCGTACACCGTCGGCACCCGCACGGTCCGCGCCTCGGCCAGCCAGCGCAGCCCCGCCGCTTCCGCCCGCGCCTCCTCGATCGTGTCGGCGCGCTTGATCATGAGCGCGTGCCCGCCGTCGAGCGTGACCTCGGTGAGGGCGCCGGACAGGGGCCGTACGGCGGTCACCGGGCGGCCGGTGAGCCGTGCCGCCGCGGCGCCTGGCCCTTCCTCGTCGTACACGTTCGTGTTCATGGTCAGTCACGGTGGCTCAGCCTCTGCTTGTGCGCAACAACGTTGTCAGCGGCCTTGCGCAGGCTCCGTGAAATCTCCGAGCCATGTCTTGACATACGGCCGAAACGATTCGTAGCTTGGGCGATCATTTAGATTCGTGAAGCGGGTTCACGAATATGAACGGAGAGTACCCATGGGCGATCGCCGACGACGCCGCCGCCTGGCCGCGGCGGCCACCGTCGCGGGATTGATGTTCGGAACGGCCGCCTGTGGCTCCGGCTCCGACAGCGCCGGCAGTGGTGACCCGAACACGCTGGAGGTCTGGACCCGGAGCAATCCGGACTCGGCCGCCACCTACGACCGGGTCTTCGCCGCCTTCACCAAGAAGACCGGCATCAGGATCGACTACCAGCCGGTCATCAACTTCGACCAGCAGCTCCAGAGCCGCGCGTCCATCAAGGACCTGCCCGACGTCATGATCAACGACACGGCGCTGATGGGCAGTTACCAGAGCCAGGGCCTGCTCAAGCCGATCGACCCCGCCTCGATCACGGGCGGCGAGCAGATCACCGACAAGTCCTGGGCATCCACCGTCGGCATCGACGGCAAGCACTACGGCATCCCGTACTCCCGTCAGGCCCAGACCCTGATGATCCGCACGGACTGGCTGAAGAAGCTCGGGCTCAAGACGCCGACGACCTGGCAGGAGATGCTCTCCGTCGCCAAGGCCTTCGCCACCGAGGACCCGGACGGCGACGGCAAGGCCGACACCTACGGCATCGTCGCGCCGGGAAGCGGCCAGAACGGCTACGCGGCCTGGTGGGGCGCGAGCTTCCTGTGGCAGGGCGGCGCGCAGATCATCAAGCCGGACGGCAAGGGCACCTACACCCCGGCCATGGACTCGGCCGCCGCAGTGAACACCGTGAGCTGGATGAAGGACAACCTGTTCTGCGGGGCCAAGGGCATCCTCCAGCCCGGCGCCATCACCGCCGTCACGTCCACGGCCACCAACTTCCAGGACGGCAACGCCGGGATGTACATGACGGGCCCGTACAACATCACCACCTTCGACGCCACGCCCGGCAAGGACAAGTACGAGGTCGTCCCCGCCCCCGCGGGCCCGGCCGGCGGTGATGTGCTGGCCGACGGCGAGAACGTCTACCTCGGCGCCAAGACCGGCAAGGACAGGCAGGAACTGGCCCTGGCCGCCTTCCTCGTCTCGCCCGAGGGCCAGAAGATCGCCATGACCAGCGTCGACGGCCACCAGCCCGTCGTACGCATCCCCGTGAACTCCACGCTGGACGCCGCGAAGGTCAGGAACGACGCCCGCTGGAGTGTCGTGCAGAAGGCCTACGAGGACGCCTCCCAGCAGTTCCCGAACGCGCCGGACTTCGCCCCGATCAAGCAGGACACCGCCGACGCGCTCAACTCGATCTTCACGTACTGCGGCGGTGACGTCCGCTCGCAGCTGCGGGAGCTCAACGACACGCTCGCCGGTGACCTCAAGGACCAGGACCTGCTGAAATGACTGCTACCGTCCCCGCTCCCGTGGCCCGCAGGGCCTTCAACAGGAGAGCCGTCGTTCCCTGGCTGTTCCTGGCTCCCGGCCTGCTGCTCGCCCTCGTCTTCAAGTTCTGGCCGATGGCCAAGGGCATCTGGCTCAGCTTCTTCGACGTGCGGCCCTTCCTCGGCGACAAGTGGATCGGTGTCGAGAACTACACCCGGGTCCTGACCGACCACCGCTTCCAGGACGCCATCGGGCACACCCTGATCCTGGGCATCGGCCAGGCGGTCGGCGCGATCCTGCTCGGGTTCGCCCTCGCGCTGCTGCTTGAGGGCCAGGCCCGCTCGCTGAAGTTCCTCCGCACCGCCGTCTTCCTGCCCGCCGTCACGGCCACCGCGGTCGTCGGCGAGCTGTGGCGGCTGATGTACTACCCGACCTCCGACGGCCTGCTCAACAGCGGTCTGCACCTCTTCGGGCTCGGGCCGGTGCAGTACCTCGACAACCCGGGCATCGCGCTGTACTCGACGATGGTGATGGGCATCTGGATCTGGGCCCCGTACAACATGGTGATCTTCCTCGCCGGCCTCGCGGGCGTGGACCGTTCGCTGTACGAGGCGGCGGCGATGGACGGCGTCTCCCTGTGGCAGCGGCTGCGGTACGTCACGCTGCCCGCGATCCGTCCGGCGCTCATGATCGTGCTCACGCTCGCCACGATCCGCGGACTGCGCGTCTTCACCGAGGTCTACGTCCTCACCGGCGGCGGCCCCGCCGGGTCCACGGACGTGTGGATGACCCGCGCCTACACCCTGGGCTTCACCCGCAACGACATCGGCGGCGCCTCCGCGGCCTCGGTCGTCCTGCTCTGCGTGACCCTCCTGCTCACCCTCATGGTCAACAGCCTCCGCAAGAGGGGAGAAGCGCGATGAGCGCCCCCGTCATCGACCCCGTCCGGCCGGCGGCCCCTGACACCCCGGCCGGACGGAGCGCCAAGGCGCAACGGACCACCCCGGCCCGCTTCGACACCGCCCTCGGCTGGGACGACAGGCCCGGCCTCGCCTGGGCCCTGCGCATCCTGCTCTGCCTGATCGCCCTCGCCGTGTTCGCGGCGCCGTTCCTGACGATCTTCTCGGGCGCCTTCACCACCAACCCGAGCGGCTCCTCGCTGTCGTTCCTGCCGCACGACAGCACGCTGTCGAACTTCACGGTGGCGGGCGAGCGCGGCATCTGGGACTACCTCGGCAACTCGCTGGTCATCGCGGGCGGCGGCCTGCTGCTCCAGCTCGTGGTGTGCACGCTGGCCGCGTACGCGCTGGCCCGGCACCGGTTCCGCGGCCAGGCCCTGATCATGATGCTGTTCATGATGACGCTGATGCTCCCCGAGGAGGTCATCGCGATCCCCCTGTCCCTGGTCCTCGGTGACGTGCCCGTCGTCCACCTGGACCTCAAGGGCACGGTCTGGGGCGTCATCCTGCCGCTGGGCGCCTGGGGCTTCTCCGTGATGATGCTGACCGAGTTCATGCGGGACATCCCCACCGAGATCGAGGAGGCGGCCCGCCTGGACGGGGTCGGCGAACTGCGGATGCTGTGGCAGATCATCCTGCCGCTGTGCAAGCCCGCCCTCGGCGTGGCCGGTGTCCTCGGCTTCATCATGATCTGGGACCAGTACCTGCTGCCCCTGATCGCCGCCAAGGACCCCACCGACTACACCGTCACCGTCGCCCTGTCCATCCTGCGCACCGACCCCGAGGTCGGCTCCGGCGTGGTCCTCGCCGGTGCGGTCATCGCCCTGATACCCAGCCTCGTCGTCTACCTGCTCCTCCAGCGCTCGCTGGTCACCGGCATCGCCGCCGGTGCCACCAAGGGCTGACCGACCCCCCACGTTTGAGGGAGACATGAAGTTCCAAGGAGTGCTGTTCTTCCCGGTGACCCCGTTCGCCGCGGACGGCTCGCTGGACGAGGAACGGCTCGCCCAGCACATCGAGAACGGCGTCGCGGACGGGGCGGGCGGCGTGTTCGTCGCCTGCGGCACCGGTGAGTTCCACGCGCTGACGCCCGACGAGATCGAGCGGGCCACCCGGGTCGCGGTCGAGACGACCGCGGGCCGGGTACCGGTCCTCGCTGCGGCGGGCGGCCCCACCCCGGTCGCCCGCGACCATGCCGCCCGGGTCGCCCGCGCGGGCGCCGACGGCATCCTGCTGCTCCCGCCGTACCTCGTGACGGCCCCGCAGCGGGGCCTGGTGCGGTACGTCGAGGAGGTCACCGCCGCGAGCGACCTGCCCGTCGTCTTCTACCAGCGCGGCACCGCCCGCCTCACCGCGGACACGGCCGCCGAGATCGCCGCACTGCCCAAGGTCGTCGGCCTCAAGGACGGCCTCGGCGACATCGAGCGGATGCACCGCATCGTGCGCGCGGTGCGGGCCGTGCCCGGCACCGAGAACTTCCAGTTCTTCAACGGCCTGCCGACGGCGGAGATGACCGCGCCCGCGTATCAGGGCATCGGCGTCCCGCTGTACTCCTCCGCCGTGTTCGCCTTCGCGCCCGAGATCGCCCTCGCCTTCCACCGGGCGCTCGCCGAGGGCGACCGGCCGCTGGTGGACACCCTCCTCGACGAGTTCTACGGCCCCCTCGTCCAGCTCCGCGACGAGGTACCGGGGTATGCCGTGGCGCTCGTCAAGTCCGGAGTGGCCCTGCGTGGACTGGACGTCGGTGGCGTGCGCGCGCCCCTCGTCGATCCGAGCCCCGAGCACGTCGCGCGGTTGGCGAAGCTCATCGACCGCGGTCTGGAGGTGGTCGCCGCATGAGCGAGCCGACCCGCATCAAGGAACTGGTCGTCACCCCCATCGCCTTCCGCGACCCGCCGCTGCTCAACTCCAACGGTGTCCACGAGCCGCTGGCCCTGCGGATCATCCTCCAACTCGTGCTGGAGGACGGCACGGTGGGCCTCGGCGAGTCACCCGGTGGGGTCGCCCGCCTGGAGCGACTCGATGCGGCGGCCAAGGTGGTCGTCGGCATGGACGTCTTCGACACCACCGCCGTCTCGGCCGCGATCGACGCCGCCCTGCTGCCCACGGTGCCTTCGAGTCACGAGCGCGGCTGGACCTCCTCGGCCGTCGAGGTGGCGTGCCTCGACGCCCAGGGCAAGCTGCTCGGCCGCCCGGTCAGCGACCTGCTCGGCGGGACGGTCCGGGACTCGGTGCCGTTCGCCGCGTACCTCTTCTACAAGTGGGCCGAGCACCCGGCCCTCGACGGCCGTGCCGCCGTCGGCGACGACTGGGGCGCGGCCCTGGACCCGGCCGGCATCGTGGAGCAGGCCCGGCTGATGCAGGAGCGGTACGGGTTCAGGTCGTTCAAGCTGAAGGGCGGTGTCTTCCCGCCCGACGAGGAGATCGCCGCGATCAAGGCGCTCGCGGAGGCCTTCCCCGGTCAGCCGCTGCGCCTGGACCCCAACACGGCCTGGACGGTGGAGACGTCTGCGTACGTGGCCCGTGAACTCGACGGTGTCCTGGAGTATCTGGAGGACCCGACCAAGGGCATCGAGGGCATGGCCGCGGTGGCGCAGGACGCGCCGATGCCGCTGGGCACCAACATGTGCGTGATCGCCTGGGAGCACCTGAGGCCGGCGATCGAGCAGAACGCGATCCAGGTCCTGCTGACCGACCACCACTACTGGGGCGGTCTGCGGCGCACCCGTGAACTGGCCGCGGTCTGCGAGGCGTTCGGGCTCGCCCTGTCCATGCACTCCAACTCGCACCTGGGCATCAGCCTGGCCGCCATGACCCATGTGGCCGCGGCGATCCCGAACCTCGACCACTCCTGCGACACGCACTACCCGTGGAACTCTGCGGACGACGTCATCCGCCCAGGCGTCCTGGAGTTCCGCGACGGCGAGGTCAGGGTGCCGGCCGGGCCCGGGCTCGGGGTGGAACTCGACCACGACGCCCTGGACCGGCTGCACCGTCTCTACGTCGACTCAGGGGTACGCAGCCGCGACGACACCGGATACATGCGGCGGTTCCGGCCCGACTACGAACTCAGGCTCCCCCGCTGGTGACATGACCCCCATGAGGCAAGGCGTCCGGCGATCCCGGGCGCCTTGCCTTTTGCCGGCCGCGCTCCCCCGTTCCGCCGTCCGGCCGGCGCTGTTTCGCTCAACTTCCTTTCGGGCAGCGGTTCGTGGGCAGGTCCGGCATGAGCTGTTGCCACCGGGGCCCGGCCGGTGCCCGGGTCAGTCGGCACACGTCGGCGGCGCGGGCGCCCACGTCGGGATTCCACAGCCTCACGCTGCCGTCGATGCCGCTGCTGGCCAGGGTCCGCCCGTCCGGGGCGAACGTCACGCCCCACACAGCACTGGTGTGACCGGTGAGGGTGGCCAGCGGACCCCGTTCCGGCAGGTCCCAGAGCCGCACGGTGCGGTCGTTGCCGCTGCTGGCCAGGGTGCGCCCGTCCGGGCTGAAAGCGAGCCCGCGGACCGCTCCGGTGTGCCCGGTGAACGTGACTGCCGCCCGGTGCCGGGCGTAGTCCCACAGCCGTATGGTGCCGTCGTTGCCGCTGCTGGCCAGGGTCCGCCCGTCCGGGGCGAACGCCACGGCGCGTACGGCGCCGGTGTGCCCGGTGAGCGTGGCGAGCGGCAACCGCCGGGGAACGTCCCACAACCGCACGGTCAGGTCGTCGCTCGCGCTCGCGAGGGTGCGGCCGTCACGGCTGAACGCCACGGCGTTCACGAAGTCCGTGTGTCCGGTGAGGGTGGCCAGCAGCTGTCTGCGGGCCACGTCCCACAACCGGACCGTGCCGTCCGGACCGGCTGACGCCAGTGTCCGGCCGTCGGGGGCGAAGGCCACCGAGAACACCGCACCCTTGTGACCGCGCAGCGCTCCGAGCGGCCGACGCCCGGCGACGTCCCACAACCGCACCGTGCCGCCGGAGCCCGCCGAGGCCAACGTCCGGCCGTCGGGGGCGAACGCCACGGAGAACACCGCACCCTTGTGTCCCCGCAGCACTCCGAGCGGCCGACGCCCGGGCACGTCCCACAGGCGCACGGTGTGATCCGCGTCGGCGGCGGCCAGCACCCGCCCGCCCGGGCTGAACGCGGCATGCCAGACCTCCGTGAACGGGCGTGCCGTCAGCGCCGAGCGGCTCAGGTCCCACAGCACGACGGACTCGTCGAACCCCGCCGTGGCCAGCAGCGTGCCCCGGGGGTCCAGCGCCACTCCCAGCACGTAGTCGGTGTGCCCCGACAGGGTGGTCGTGATCTGGTGGCTGCGGACGTCCCACAGGCGCACCGCGCCGTCGCCGCCGGCGCCGATCACCGTGGTGGAGTCGGGGGTGAAGGAGACGGCGTTCACATCGTCGCTGGTGCCCGCGAGGGTGGCGGTGGCCCGAAGCTTCGCCCTGTCCCACAGGCGTACGACGCGGTCGGCGCCGCCCGAGGCGACCGTACGCCCGTCGGGAGCGAACGCCACGCCGAGGACCTCGGCGGTGTGACCGGCGAGGACAGCCGGGTGCCTGTGCCCGGCCGTGTCCCACAGCCGTACGGTGTGGTCGGAACCGCCCGAGGCCAGGGTCCGTCCGTCGGGGCTGAAGGCCAGGGCGTTGATGCCCTCACCGTGGCCCGGGAACGTGACGATCGGCCGGTACCGTCCGGTGGCCCGCCACAGGGTGATAGTGCCGTCGGAACCCGCGGACCCCAGTGTCCGCCCGTCAGGGGCGTAGGCGACGGCCCTGACCGGGGCGTCGGTGCTGAGCGTGGCGACGGCCCGGCGCCCGGTCACGTCCCACACCCGTACGGCGCCACCCGCCGCGCCCGCAACGCCCGCAACGCCCGCAACGCCCGCAACGCCCGCAGCCAGCGTGCGCCCGTCGGGGCTGAAGGCCACCGAGCGCACCTTGCCGCCCGCGGCGAAGACCGCGGCCCGGCGGCGCTCGTCGGTCCGCCAGAGCCTGACCGTACCGTCGCTGCTCCCGGTGGCCAGCACCCTGTCCTTCGGCGCGAAGGCCACGGTGTTGACCGGTCCCGAGTGCCCGGTCAACCGGCCGGAGAAGTACTGCGCCTGGGTGCTGAGCAGGGCGCCGCGAGCCTCTGTGGTCGGCTCGGTGCGAAACGCTTCGGAGGCGAGCAGCATGGCAGCCTCCGGCTGCGCGCTCGCCATCGCGGTCGACCGTTCCGCCAGTGACTGGGACAGCGTGACGCGGCTCTGCCGCAGCGCTTCGGACCGCTGCTGGTAAGCGAGTCCGCCCGCGGTGACGGTCAGGACCAGCAGCACCGCGAGGACGGCGAGCAGATGGCGTTGTTTGCGCGCCTGGCGCCGCGCGGCCTCCTGGCGCCGGAGCTCCTCGGCCCGGCTCGCCTGGAAGAACTCCGTTTCCCCCGGGCCGAGTTCGGCCCGGTCCGCCACCTCCCGCGACCATTCGTCGACGGCGGACAACCGGGACCCCCGGTACAGGAGCGACGGGTCGCGCCTCTCGCGCTCCCATTCCGCGGCCGCGTCGGCGAGCTGCTGCCGGATCAGCAGTCCGGCCCGGTCGGCGTGGATCCAGCCGCGCAACCTGGGCCAGACATGCAGCAGCGCCTCGTGGGTGATCTCGACGGTGTCCCGGTCGACCGTGATCAACCGGGCCCGCACGAAGGCGTCGAGGGCCACGACGGCCGCCGCGGGATCGGCAAGCTGCTCCAGCAGGACCGTGCGGTTCAGCCGGCGCCGGGTCTCCTCGCTTCCGTCGCCGAGCTGGACCAGCCGGACCAACGCCTGCCGGATCATGGTCTGTTCGGCGGGATGCAGGCGGGCGAAGCCGGTCTCCGCCGTCCTCGCGACGGCACCCTGGATGCCACCGCTGCGTTCGTAGCCCGCGATGGTCAGGGTACGGCCGTCCCGGCGCTGCCAGGCGGCCATCAGCGCATGGGAGAGCAGCGGGAGCGCGCCCGGCGGTGCGGGCGCCGACTCGTCCCGGTCGGCCGGTCCCGGCGCGCCGTCCGCTCTCTGCGATGCGGCCGTCGGATCCGAGCGCAGTCCCACGTCCCGCAACAACAACTGGACCAGGCCGGGGGCGAGCACGAGGCCGGCCTGCCGGGCCGGGCGGGTGATCGACTCGCGCAGTTCCCGGACGGTCATCGGCCGCAGTACGAACAGTCCCGCAGCGAACACCGCGGCCAGCTCGGGATGGTCCAGGCAGCGGCCGGTGAAGTCGGCCCGCATCCCGAGGACCACCACCGCCGTCACGTCGCCGGACTCGGCGTCGTCCGCCTTGCCTCGCATCGACAGGGCACACAGAGCCCGGATGAAGGCGCGCCGTTCGGCCTCGTCCGGGCAGAGGGTGAAGACCTCCTCGAACTGGTCCACCAACAGCACCAGCCGGGCCGGGGGCGGTTCGCGATCGTGCCGTCCGTCCTGTGCACGATCCCCCGCCGGGGCCCGGTCCCTCGCCCGGGCGACCGCGGCGGACAGCCTCGCCGGGTCCTCGCGCAGTTCCTCGGCCGTGATGCCCGGATCCGCGCCCAACACCTTGGACGTCCGTGCCAGGAGTTCGTCGAGGGGGTGGGCCGTGGGAGTAAGGGCCACGACCGGCCACTCGCGTGACCCGGCCATCGGCAGTGCGCCGTTGCGCAACGCGGGGACGAGTCCGGCGTTGAGCAGTGACGACTTGCCCGCCCCCGACGGTGCCACCAGCAACAGCGGTCCGTTGCCCACCCGTTCGAAGAGCCGGTCCACCAGTGCGGCCGTCGCGCGCTCACGCCCGAAGAACCGGTGGGCGTCCTGCGCTGTGAAGGCGGCCAGACCCCGGTAGGGGCAGTCCTGCCCCGGCCCCCGCGGCCGCTCGGGCCCCGCGGCGGCCGGGACGTCCTGCGACAGGCGTAAGAGGGTGCCGCCCGCGCGCAGTGCCTCGTCGCAACGGCGTGCGACATCCGGTGTGACCGGCTTGCTCCCGTTCTCGATCTTGCTCAGGTAGCCCTTGCTGTAGTGCACCCGCTGGGCGAGTGCGGTGAGTGACAGTCCGCTCCGGTTCCTGAGACGTCTCAGCTCGGAGGGGAAGTCCGGCGCCCTGTCGCCGGTTCTGCCCTCGTCGGCCCCTTCGTCACCCTGGTCCCCCGTCGCGTGCGGCATCTCGACCACGCCACCTCTCCACGGCGGTCCGCGTCCCCCGTCGGTCACGCCTCGCACCGCCGCCCCATGTCCACGCTACCGCCGGGTCAGTTGGGGCACCGGCGGCGATCAGAGGCAGGTGTTTCCCTGTTTCCCATTGCCGGAGGTCGACGGGAAACACCTCGACATGCCCATGGCCTGGGCCGAAGGCTCGGAACGCGAGTCGGCCACCGAGCCGGCTCACGCAGAGGAACCTTCAGGGAGGGAACCATGAGGACCCGTACTCTTTCGGCCGTTGTGGCGGGGTCGGCCACCGCCGCGCTCCTGCTGTCCGGCGTCGGCACGGCCGCGGCCGTGCCGGCCAAGTCGGACAAGCCCAGCAAGGCCTCCACGCCCGCCACGACCAAGGCAGCCGCCAATCCGGCCAGGGCGGCCTGGGACGGCTACGTCTACCTCTACTACAGCACCGCCTCCAACAGTGCCTGGACCTCCTTCTACGGCCCCGTCCCGGACTTCGCCGGATACACCTTCAACCACGGCGTCGACGGGTACGGCCAGGGCGTGAAGAACAACGTCAACTGGGCGTGGAACAACGACGCGTCCTGGGCCGCGAACATTTGGTACAACGAGAACTACACGGGCGCGGTGGACACCCTGTACCCGGGCGAGTCACGCCAGTTGAAGGTCGGGGTGCGCAACGACAACGCCTCCCTGAACTGGACCTACGTGGGCTGATCCCGGTACGCGTGGCGGCGGGCCGCGGAGACGGAACGACTCCCTCCCGGCCCACCGCTGTCCCGGCCCGCCGCTGTCCCCGTTCGCCGCGACGCCCTCGCAGCGCCGGCCCACCCCGTCATCCGACCGTCCACAGGAGGAGACGTCCATGCGCATGCCCTCAACAGCCTCTGTTGGAAGGGGTGTTCGCGCCGCCGCGGCTCTCGGCGCGCTGGCCGGCCTCGTCGCCGTCACCGGTTGTTCGGAGGGAACCGGAGCAGCCGCCGACCGGCCGCGGGAGTCCGCCACGACACATCAGGGCAGCGCGGCCGGCCAAGAACCGCCTGCGACAGCCGGGACACCGGTGCTCCTTGGCGTGACGTCGCTGGTCCTGCCGATCGAGCCGTATCTGTTCACCAACCGCCAGATGACCGGCGTCCTCCGTGCCCGGCAGGCACTGGTGGTCCCGTGCATGCGCCGGTTCGGCATCGAGTGGCCCGTCTCCGGCTCCGAGCCGGATGCCGGTGCCGGAACGGCATCCGGCATGAAGAACGCGGCCAACATGTCACGCCGCTACGGCATCACGGATCCCGCGGTCGCAGCACGCCTCGGATACCACCTGGCACCCGACGCCCGGCAGCGGCCCGCCAAAGACCCGTCCGCCCGTCCGCCGAACGCCGACACCCTGGCCGTACTGACCGGACGTACCGCCGAGGGCGCCCCGGCCCCTGCCCGCCACCACGGCCGGGTCATACCGCAGGGCGGCTGCCAGGGGGAGGCGACCGCGCGCATCTCCGGCGGTCCGCAACAGCTGGGCAACGACCAACTGGCCAGTGAGATCAACATCGTCAGCTACCAGCGGTCGACGACCGACCCCCGTGTCACGGCGGTCTTCCGCGCGTGGTCGGCGTGTATGCGCGAGCGCGGCTACTCGTACGCCGCGCCCACCGAGGCCCCCGGCAAGGACCCGCGGTTCACGGGACCGGCACCCACGCGGGCGGAGATCTCGCTGGCGCGCGCGGATGTGGCGTGCAAGCGGGAGACCAACGTGATCGGCGTCTGGTTCACCGTGGACTCCGCCTACCAGCGGCAGATGATGGCCTCGAAGAGCGGGGAACTGGCCCGCGCGAAGAACGCCATCCGCACCCAGACGGCGACCGCGGACCGCCTCCTGGGCGGCGGCCCCTGAAGGCACCGCAGCGGACGAGGCCGCCAAGCCGTCCGGCAGGCCGAACCTCCCCGGTAACTCCGCCGACGGGCACATCGTGGGCGTTTCACCGCCGCAGCCGGAAGGTCACGCGATCGACTCCCGCCAAAGATCCACCGGTGCTTCAATGTCAGCCCCGGGTGGAGGAGCGGCGGCATGGGTGCGGAGTCGGGCAGAGTCCTGGTGACCGGCGGCAGCGGATTCGTCGGCAGCCACCTGGTGCGGCGGCTGCTGGAGCGCGGCTACGAGGTGCACACCACCGTACGCAGCCTCGCCAACACGGCGAAGACTGCGCCACTGCGGGCGATGCAGGAGGAGTTCCCGGGCAGGCTCACGCTGTTCGAGGCAGACCTGCTGCACGAGGGGTCCTTCGACGAGGCGATGTCGGGCTGTCGTGTCGTCTTCCACGTCGCCTCGCCGTTCTTCATGCCGGAGAAGATCAAGGACGGCCAGCGGGACATGGTCGACCCGGCCCTGATCGGCACCCGCAACGTCCTGTCCGCCGTGGAGCGGACACCGACGGTGGAGCGGCTGGTGTTCACCTCCACCGTCGGCGCGATCTTCGGCGACTACGCCGACGTACGGGACATGGACGGGCAGATCCTGTCGGAGAGGTACTTCAACACCTCCAGCACGGTGGAGAACAACCCGTACCACTACGCCAAGACGGTCGCCGAGCGGGCGGCCTGGGACGCGGAGGCCTCGCAGGACCGCTGGCGCATGGTGTCCGTCAACCCCGGCCTGATCCTGGGCCCGTCGCTCACGCCCGCCTCCGAGTCCGGCAGCCTCTTCCTCCTGGAGGAGCTCTTCAAGGGCTACTTCTTCTACGGCGCCCCCGACTTCAGCTTCACCACGGTGGACGTCCGCGACGTGGCCGACGCGCACATCGCGGCCGCGGAGAGGCCCGATGCGAAGGGCCGGTACATCCTGGCCGCGGAGACGATGACGTCGTTCCAGGACATGGCCCGCATCATCCGTACCCGCCACCCCCGCGGCCTGCGCATCCCGCGCACCGCGCTCCCGCACTGGCCGGTGCGCGTCCTGGGCCCCGCCTTCGGCCTCACCCAGGACTACATCCGCAAGCACCTCGGCATCCGCTTCCGGGTGGACAACAGCCGCAGTGTGCAGGAACTGGGCATCACCTACCGTCCGGTCGAGGAAACGGTCCTCGACCACTACCAGACCTGGCTCCGGCAGCGGGGCAAACGATGATCCGCATCGGGAGCGCCGGTCCTTACGCGACGAAGGTCACAGGCACATCTCACACTTTTCACGCTTCAACCTTCACGCGAGCCACACAAGTTGGCTAAGTTGACGGGCGAGCAGCACGACGGAAGGGGCACATCTTTCATGGCGCCGGATCGAACTTCGCGCAATGGAGGGTCCAGCCTCCCGGCCAAGCGCAACTCCGCGCTCGCCACGGCCGCGATGGCCTCGGCGGCGCTCCTCTCCCAGACCGGGAACGCCGCAGCGGACGAGGGGCCGAGCCACGACGAGGTGAGCCGGCGGATCACCAACCTGTACGACCGCGCCGAGAACGACTCCGGCACGTACAACGCCACACGCGCTGCCGCGACGGCGTCGAGCCCACGTGGCCGAACCGCGTCGGGTACCGGCGGCGGCCGGGGATCCGAGAGCGAGCCCGGCCTGGATGCCATCGCCCGGCAGTGGTACGGCGTGGCCCGCGCGAAGCTGGGCCCGTTCGTCGAGGCGACCCTGCCTGCCGACCGGGTCGCGGCCCGCCCTGCCGAGACACGGCGTCCGCGCCCGGCCGAGGCCTCCGCGGCACGTGAACAGAAGCCTGCCGAACGGTCCGTTCCGGAGCTCACCGCCAAGCCCGTGCTCGCCCTGCCGAGCGCACCGCAGACGGCACCGGCCGCGCTCACCGCCGCACCGGACCCTTCGCCCGTGTGGGCGCCGGAACCGATCCCGCAGAACCTCTCCGGCACGGGCGAGATCCCCACCGTGAACATCCCGCAGCCCGTCACGGGTTTCCCGGAGTACCCCGCGCAGGCCGGCACCGGCATCCCGGAGTACACCGGCCAGGCCACCACGAGCTTCCCGGAGTACGGCGGTCAACTCGGCACCGGCCTGCCGGAATACACGGCACAGGCCACCACGGGCTTCCCGGCATACGGTGCACAGCTCAGCACGGGCCTGCCGGAATACACCACGCAGGTCAGCACGGGGATACCCGACCGCAGCGGACAGCTCGGTACGGCGATGCCTGCCGAGTACGCCGCGCAGAGCACCGGATTCCCCGAATACTCGGGCCAGTTCAACACCGGCTTCGCCGAGACCACCGGCCAGTTCAGCACCGGACTTCCCCAGATCACCGGCGCATACAGCACCGGACTTCCCGAGACCACCGGCACGTACAGCACCGGACTTCCCGAATACACCGGCCAATTCGACGCCGGTCTCCCCCGGACCACCGGCCAGTTCAGCGCTGTCGCCCCCGGCTACACCGCTCAGCCCACCACGGGCTTCCCCGAGTACACCGCGGGTTTCGGCACCCCGCTCACCGCGCTCGCGTCCCCGCCGGTCGACTCCACCCAGGCCGTCCCGGTCGTCGCCCAGGGCGTCCCGTTCATCCCGGCTCCCCGCGCTCCCGAGCCGGAGTGGCAGGCACCGCAGGCGGCCCCGGCCCCCGTGGACCCCGCCTCCGCGCTGCCCTCCGCGGACCCCGGGTACGACTCGAAGGTCATCCAGGTGCTCGCCTTCGCCCGCTCCCAGATCGGGAAGCCCTGCGTCTGGGGTGCGGCGGGCCCGGGGTCGTACGACAATTCGGGGCTCACCCAGGCCGCCTGGAAGGTGGCCGGTGTCTCGCTGCCCCGCACGGCCGTGGGCCAGGCGAGCTCCGGCACGGCAGTCGAGCTCTACGCCATGCAACCCGGTGACCTGGTCTTCTTCCACGACGACTTGAGCCATGTCGGGCTGTGCACCGGCAACGGCATGATGATCCACGCGCCGGGCCCGGGGTCGTCCATCCGCGAGGAGTCGATCTACCCGACCGGTGAGTCGATCATCCGCGGCGCGGTAAGGCCCGCGTGACCCGAACAGCCACGCGGGCGGTGTGACCCGAAGGGCCACACCGCCGGCCCGGCACGACGGACCCTACGGTCCGGCCGACGCGACGGGCCCGCTGCCGCCCTGAGGCGACATCTGCGCGGCGCGACACGGCCCGAACGCGCGACGCGCACAGACCCACGGACCACGGACCACGGACCACGTGACCCGGAGGGCCCTGCAGTCGGCCGGACGTGACGGGCATGCGGCCGACCTGACGCGACGTATCCGCGAACACGAGAACACACGACGCCACTCCCCTCACGCAGGCCTCTGGACGCCCGACACCCCCTCCCCTATGGTTCCGGAGAAAGCGCTTTCTGGCCTGACCGTGCCAATCTGGGGGAGCGTCTCGTGCCGCACCAGCAATGGACCCGCAAGTCCTTCCTCCGGGGAATGGCCGCCGTCGGCGCGGCCCCCTTCCTCCCCGCCCTGATCCCGGCGGACGCCCACGCGTCCCCCTCGGGCCGCCCCGACTTCCCGCTGGCGGCGGGAGGCACGGCCGTCGGCATCTTCGTGGACCCGGCGGACGACCCCGCCGTGGCCCGCGCCGCCGGTGACCTCCAGGCGGACGTCGAACGGGTCTCCGGGGCGAGCCCTGACCTGCTCCGCACGCTGCCCCGAAGCGCCCCCCTGCTCGTCCTGGTGGGCACCCTCGGCGCGAGTCCCGCCATCGACCGGCTCGTGGCGCAGGGCCGTCTGGACGTGTCCCGGGTGAAGGGCCGCTGGGAGGCCTCGGTGACCCAGGTGATCGAGCATCCCTCGCCCGGCGTGGACCGCGCGCTGGTGATCGCGGGCAGCGACCGGCGCGGCACGGTCTACGGGATCTACGACACCTCGGAACGCATCGGCGTCTCCCCCTGGTACTGGTGGGCCGACGTGCCCGTCGAGCGCCGGGACACGGTGACGGTGCCGGCAGGCCGCTTCGAGCGCCGTGAACCGTCGGTCCGCTATCGCGGCGTCTTCATCAACGACGAGCAGAACCTGACCACTTGGTCCCACCGCACCCAGGAACCCGACAAGAACATCGGCCCCGAGACGTACAAGCGCGTCTTCGAGCTGCTGCTCCGCCTCAAGGCCAACTACCTGTGGCCTGCCATGCATCCGTACTCCGACTTCTTCAACAAGTACCGGGAGAACCCCGAACTCGCCGACCGCTACGGCATCGTCGTCGGCTCCAGCCACCCCGAGGCCCTGCTTCGCAACGGCGTCCACGAGTGGGAGCCGTGGATCGCGGAGCACCCGAACCCGGACGGCAGCGCGCCGGTGTACGACTACACGGTCAACCCCGCCGTCATCTCCGACTACTGGCGAGCCCGGGCGCGACAGAACGCCGCGTACGAGAGCAGTTGGACGCTCGGCATGCGCGGTCTGCACGACAGCGCGCTGGAGACGAAGAACGCCACGACGATCCCGGAGAAGGTCGTCGTGATGAACGACATCATCGCCGACCAGCGCCGCATCCTCGCCGAAGAGGTCGGCCCGGTGGTCGAGCCGCAGATCTTCATCCCGTACAAGGAGGTCCTGGAGCTGTACAACGCGGGCGTCCGGGTCCCCGACGACGTCACGCTGATCTGGCCGGACGACAACTTCGGCAACATGCGCCAGCTGCCGAACGAGGCGGAGCGGGCGCGCTCGGGCGGCAACGGGATCTACTACCACCTCTCCTACTGGGGCCGTCCGAAGAGCTACCTGTGGTTGGACACCACCCAGGTGGCCAAGGTCTGGCAGGAGTTGCGGCGGGTGTACGAGCACGGCACCGACCGCATGTGGATCTTCAACGTCGGTGACCTCAAGTCGATCGAGACCGGCCTGTCGTTCGCGATGGACATGGCCTGGGACGTGGACCGCCGGGAGGCCGACGGCGTCGAGGACTTCCTGGCCGAGTGGGCCGGGAAGCAGTTCGGGCGGCTCCACGCCCGGGAGATCGCCGAGATCCGCACGGAGTACTACCGTCTCGCCGGGGAGCTGCGCCCCGAGTTCATCGCTCCGGGCATCCTCTCGGTCGTCCATCACGGCGACGAGGCGGGGCGCAGGATGGCGGCGTACGACCAACTGCTCGCCCGCGTCCGGACGGTGGGCGCCGAGCTGCCCGAGGCCTACCGGGACGCCTTCTACGAGCTGGTCGAATACCCGGTGCACGGCGCGTACTTGATGAACCTGAAGTACTACTGGGCGGACCGCAACGCGCTCGCCGTCCGCCAGGGCCGGGGTGCCGGGGCGAACCGCTTCGCGGACCTGGCGCTGGCCGCGCACACCGCGGAGGCGGCGCTCACCAGCCGGTACAACACCCAGGTGGCGGGCGGGAAGTGGGACGGGTACATCAATCCGTATCCGTCCCAGATACCCAAGGCGCCGGGACGCCCGGCCGTCACCAGGGTGACCCGTCAGGAGACCTCCGGGCTCGGGGTGGCGGCCGAGGGGAACGAGATCGGGGCGGCCCGGCCGCTGTCGTTCTCCTCGTACACCCGCGACCGGCGCTTCGTCGACGTCTTCAACACCGGGTTCCTGCCCCTGGACTGGACGGCCGAGGCCAGTCATCCCTGGGTGGTGCTGAGCACGGCGGGCGGCTCGCTCACCGAGCAGCGGCGGGTGTGGGTGGAGATCGACTGGGAGCGGGTTCCCGAGGGTGCGCGGGAGGCCGTCGTCGCCTTCACGGGCGCCGGGCAGCGCTTCGACGTGCCCCTGCGCGTGGTCAACGGTCCCGCACGGGCCCGTGGTTTCGCCGAGGCCCACGGTCACGTGTCGATCGACGCCGCGCACGCCGACCGGCGGGTGGCGCGAGGCGGCTGCCGCTGGCGGACCGTGCGGGGCCTCGGACGTCGTACGGGAGCCGTCGAGGCCGTGCCCTCCACGGCGGTTCCGGTCACCGGTGACTTCGCCTCCCGTGCGCCCGAGTTGAGGTACCGGGTGTGGTTCGACAGCACCGGTACCTTCCCCGTCGCCGTCTTCAGGCTGCCCTCCCTCGACGAGCGCGGGCAGCGCCGGGTGGCCGTCGGGCTCGACGACCAGCCGGTCACCGTGCTGTCGGGGCAGGCCTTCGCGACCGGGAACCGGGGGGACGCCTGGGCCCGCCAGGTGGAGGACGGCGTCGAGAAGCTGACCACCACGGTGACGGTCGCCGAGGCGGGGGAGCATGTGCTGCGGATCTTCATGGTCGATCCGGCGATCGCGGTGGACCAGATCGTGATCGACACGGGCGGGCTGCCCGCCGCCTATCTCGCGCCGCCGGAGAGCTTCCATCCGCTGTTCAACCCCGAGCCCGCTCCGGGTCCGGTCCTTCAGGCACCGGACCAGTAGGCCCGCACGAGTCGCGGCCGGCCCGGCCGTCCGGTGGGGAGACAGGCGTAGCCGACGGGCCGGTGCCGCGCGCCCCGCGGCTCGGGCTCGTCCCTACGGCGGTGGCGGGCCGCCCTTGAGGCGTTCCAGGTCGGACGGGCGGACCTGGATCACCACGACGGCGATGATCGCGGCGAGCACGGTGAAGATCGCGGCCATGACGAAGGCGGCCGAGGCACCGGCGGTGAGGACCTCGTCGGACCAGGGCCGCGGGAGTACACGGGTGCGTTCGAAGAGCGCGCGCTCGCCCGGGGTGGCCTGCGCGAGGAAGCGGGGGACCTGCTTGTCCGCCTCGTTGGTACTGGCCGTGCCGAACATGGTGACCAGGATGGACAGCCCCAGTGAACCGCCCACCTGCTGCGTGGCGTTGAGGAGTCCGGAGGCCGCGCCGGTCTCCTCGGTGGGGACGTCGGACAGCGCCATCAACGTCAGCGAGACGAACTCCATGCCCATGCCGAGGCTGAACACGAGCATCGGCCCGAGGACGCTGCCCGCGTAGGTGGAATGGACGTCGGTCAGGGTCAGCCAGCCGAGACCGGCCGCGGCCAGGACCGCTCCCCCCACCATGAACGGCTTGGGCCCGTACGTGGGCAGGAACCGCGAGGCGAGCCCGGCGCCGATCGCGATGACCACGCTGACCGGCAGGAACGCGAACCCGGTCGCCAGCGGGCTGAAGTCCAGCACGTTCTGGGTGAAGAGCGTCAGGAAGAAGAACATCCCGAAGATCGCGGCGGCCAGGCACAGCATGATGCCGTAGGTGCCCGCGCGGTTGCGGTCGGCGAACATGTGCAGCGGCGTGATCGGCTGCCGGGACCGCCTCTCGACCAGGACGAACACCACGAGGAGCAGCACGGCCGCGGCGAACGACGCCAGCGTGAGCGCGTCCCGCCAGCCCTCCTGGGCAGCCCGGATGAAGCCGTACACCAGCAGCACCATGCCGCCGGTGGAGGTCAGCGCGCCGGTGATGTCGAGGCTGCCGGGATGGCGTTCGGACTCCCTGATCCAGCGGGGCGTGGCGAGCGCGATGAGCAGTCCGATCGGGACGTTGACGAAGAGCACCCACCGCCAGTTCAGCCACTCGACGAGGACCCCGCCGGCGAGCAGCCCGATCGCGCCGCCGCCCGCCGAGACGGCGGCGAAGACGCCGAACGCCCGGTTGCGTTCCGGTCCTTCGCGGAAGGTCGTGCTGATCAGGGCGAGGGAGGTCGGGGAGGCGACGGCGCCGCCGACGCCCTGGAGGGCGCGGGCGGCGAGGAGTTGTGTCTCGTTCTGGGCGAGGCCGCCGAGCAGCGAGGCGAGCACGAACAGCAGCACTCCGCAGATGAACACCCGCCGTCTGCCGAGGATGTCCCCGGCCCGTCCGCCGAGCAGCAGCAGTCCGCCGAAGGTGAGGGTGTACGCGTTGACCACCCAGGCCAGGCTGGTGGTCGAGAAGTCGAGTGCGCGCTGGATGTCCGGGAGCGCGATGTTCACGATGGTGATGTCGAGCACCACCATCAACTGGCAGGACGCGATGACCAGCAGGGCCATGGAGTTCCCACCGCCACCGGAGTCCGGTGTGGTGGTCCGTGGAGCAGAACTCGCCTGCGGGTCGGTGCTCATGGTCTCCGTTCGACCGTACGCCCGCCCCGGGCACGTCACCACTTGAGGACGTGGTACCCCCAGGGCTCCAGGGACACGAACAGTCCGGAGTCGGCCAGTTCGTCTCCGTCACGGTCGTAGGTCTGTCCGCCGAGCAGGTCGGTGAGGCGGTGGCGGCGGCCCCGCAGGTCGTCCCACGGCAGGGGCAGCCTCGCCTGGGCCGGGCGGCCGGAGTCGTTGACGACGACCAGGTGGCGGGCGTCGGCGTGGGTCCAGGTCCAGGCGAGGAGGTCGCGGTGGGTGTCGTTGTCGGGCCAGCCCTGCGGGGTCAGCTGCCGCCAGTCGCCCCTGCGCACGGAGGCGGCCGCGGGCAGCAGGCGGCCGTAGAACTCGCGTGACGGCTCGTCGACCGGTTCCTGCGGCCCGCGCCTGAGGAACACCGGTGGCCGTACCCGGCGCCCCTCGAACTGGCCCTCGTGCCACAGGGTCGCGCCGGGCAGGGTCGCCACGGCCACGGCCGCTGCCCTTCCCCGGGCGCCGGGCAGGGTGGCGGCGGCCCGGGGCTCGTCGTGGTTCTCCAGGAAACGGACGAGTCCGCGCTGGTAGGTGAGGTCGGCGCCCAGGTGGGCCCGGACGGAGTCGGCGTTCTCGTGCAGCAGGCGGTCGTGGAGGCGCTTGTCGTAGCAGTGGTCGAAGCCCTGTTGCTGGAGGGCCGGTTCCAGGTCCCAGTAGGCCTCGGCGACGAAGAGGAGGTCGGGGTGGCGGGCCCGCACGCGCGGGATGACATGGGGCCAGAAGTCCTCGGCGGGGGCCGTTCCCGCGCGGTCTCCCCAGGTCTTTCCGAAGATGTCGTTCATGAGCAGCATGGCCATGTCGCAGCGCACGCCGTCGGCCTGGTCGCCGATGGACACGAGTGTCTCGACGGTCGCCGCGCGGAGGGCGTCGCTGAAGGCGTTCAGCTGGACCACGTCGGGCCAGGGCGGGAAGTAGGGGTCGCGGCCACGGGCGTAGATCTGTCCCCCGGCCTCTCCCCCGGTTTCGATGTAGTCGGCCGGAGCTCGCGTCAGGTCGTCGGCCGTGCCGCGGACGAGCCGGTCGGGGGACGACGTCAGCCAGGGATGGTCGGGGGCCACGTGGTTGGGGACGTGGTCGAGGATCAACCGCAGTCCGCGCGCGGCGAGTTGGGCCCGGGCGGCGGCCAGTCCCTCCGGTCCGCCGAGGGCGGCGTCGACGACGTAGTTCCGTACGCAGTACGGCGATCCGGCGATGTCCGCCTCGGTGACGTCGGGCAGGGCGTCACGGAAGGAGGCCATGAGCGCGTCGTCGCGCAGGGCGATCTCCCGTCCGGCCGGGCTGCGTTCCCAGACGCCCATCAGCCAGACGGTGTCCACGCCGGGCCGGGCGACGGAGTCCCAGACCTCCCCCGGCACGTCGCCGAGGGTGACGGGACGGTCGAGACGGCTGCTCAACTCGCCCAGCCAGAGCAGGGTGTTGATCTCGTGGATCACCGTCATGACAGCGGTTCCTCCCTCTCACCCGGCGGCCGCAGGGACTCGCGGCCGCCCCGGCTCCAGTCCTCCTCGCTGATCGAGTGGAACAGGGTCGCGGTGGCCGCCACCAGTCCCGTCCAGCCGGTCTGGTGGGAGGCGCCGAGCCCTGCGCCGTTGTCCCCGTGGAAGTACTCGTAGAAGAGGACAAGGTCCTTCCAGTGCGAGTCCTTGGCGAACACGGTCCGGGCGCCGTGCACCGGGCGGTGGCCGTCTGTGTCGGGCAGGAAGGTGGCGGTGAGCCGGTCGGAGATCTCACGGGCGACCTCGTACAGGTTCAGCTGTCGTCCGGAGCCGGTCGGGCACTCCACGGTGAAGTCGGGGCCGTGGTAGCCGTGCAGGTTCAGCAGGGCGCGGATCAGCAGGATGTTCATCGGGAACCACACCGGGCCGCGCCAGTTGGAGTTCCCGCCGAACATGCCGGAGTCGGACTCGGCGGGCAGGTATCCGACGCCGTAGGTTTCGCCGTGCACGTCGAAGGTGTACGGGTGCTTGGCGTGGTGCTTCGACAGGGACCGGATGCCGTGCGGGCCGAGGAACTCGTCCTCGTCGAGCATGCGGGCCAGGACGCGGCGCAGCCGGTCCTCGCCGAACAGTGCGAAGAGGTACCGGCCGTCGGTGGTGGGGCCCTCGTTCGGGTGCTGGGAGACGAAGGCCTCCACGGCCGGATGCCTACGGATGAAGTCCCTTGCCCCCTCGACCAGTTCGGGGAAGGCACGGTCCGCCCGGCCGCCGATGACGCTCGTCGCCGCAAGCGGTATCAAGCCGACCAGGGATCGCACCTTGAGTGGGGTGGCGGTGCCGTCGGGCAGCCTGAGGACGTCGTAGAAGAAGCCGTCCTCCTCGTCCCACAGGCTGGCGTTGTCCTTGCCGATGCGGTTCATGGCGACGGCGATCCACGCGAAGTGCTCGAACAGCATCTGCGCCTGCTCGACGTAGACCGGGTTCTCCACGGCGAGTTCGATGGCGATGTCGAGGAGGTTCTGGCAGTACAGCGCCATCCACGCGGTGCCGTCGGCCTGGTCGAGCTGACCGCCGGTGGGCAGTGGGGCGCTGCGGTCGAAGACGCCGATGTTGTCGAGGCCGAGGAAACCGCCCTGGAAGACGTTGTTGCCGTCGGCGTCCTTGCGGTTGAGCCACCAGGTGAAGTTCTTCGTCAGCTTGTGGAAGGCGTTCTCCAGGAAGGCGCGGTCGCCGTGGCCGGTGCGGTGCTTCTCCAGTTCGTAGACGAACAGGACGGCCCAGGCGTGCACGGGCGGGTTGACGTCGCCGAAGTTCCATTCGTAGGCGGGGATCTGGCCGTTGGGGTGCAGGTAGAGGCGGTGCAGCAGCAGGTCCAGCTGGGACTTGGCGAAGCCGATGTCGACCATGGACAGGGCGAGGGTGTGGAAGGCGAGGTCCCAGGCGGCGAACCAGGGGTACTCCCAGGTGTCCGGCATCGACATGATCTCGTCGTTGACCATGTGGTACCAGGCGCTGTTGCGGATGCGCGGGTCGGCGGCGAGCGGGTCGACACCGTGTTCGGCGAGCCAGCGCTCGACGTCCAGGTAGTAGTACTGCTTGCTCCAGAGCATCCCGGCGAGGGCCTGCCGGACGAGCCGTCGCTCCTCCTCTCCCATCGCCGGTGGCGTGACACCCGCGTAGAAGGTGTCGGCCTCGGTGCGCCGGAGGGCCAGGAGGGCGTCGAACTTGCCCCAGGGGTCCGCGAGTTCGGTGTCGGTGAGGCGCAGGCGGATGCGGGCACTGTCCCCGGCGGGGATCGTCAGGACGTGGTGGACGGCGGCCTTGGTGCCGGTGCGCGCGGGGTTGACGGCTTCCCGCTCGCCGTGGACGACGTACCGGCCGATGCCGTCCTTGACGTACGGAGTGCTGTTGGGGCTGCCGAAGACGCGCTCGTTGTCGGTCTCGTTGTCGGTGAACAGGCCGGGTGCGTCACCCTCGAAGTACAGCCGGCGGACGCCCAGTTCCTCGTGTTCGGCTCGGATCACGCCCGGTGCGTGCTGCGCCAGACCCGGTACCGCCGTGCCGCCCGCCCAGGACCAGGTGTGCCGGAACCACAGGGTCGGCAGGAGGTGCAGCACCGCCTCGTCGGGGCCGCGGTTGTGGGCGGTGATCTCGACGAGGAGGTCTTCCGGGCCGGCCTTGGCGTACTCGACGAACACGTCGAAGTAGCGGTCCTCGTCGAAGACGCCGGTGTCGAGGAGTTCGTACTCGAAGTCCTCGCGGCCACGGGCCCGGTTGGTGTCGACGAGGTCGCCGTAGGGGAACTCGGCCTGCGGGTACTTGTACAGATACTTCATGTACGAGTGGGTGGGCGTGTTGTCGAGGTGGAACCAGTACTCCTTGACGTCCTCGCCGTGGTTGCCCTCCGCGTTGGTGAGGCCGAACATCCGCTCCTTGAGGATGGGGTCGCGGCCGTTCCACAGGGCGAGAGCGAAGCACAGCCGCTGTTTGTCGTCGCTGACTCCGGCGATGCCGTCCTCGCCCCAGCGGTAGGCGCGGGAGCGGGCCTGGTCGTGGGTGAAGTACGACCAGGCGTCGCCGTCGTCGCTGTAGTCCTCCCGGACGGTGCCCCACTGGCGTTCGCTCAGGTACGGGCCCCAGCGTCGCCAGGGCACCGCACCCGCGTCGGCCTCGGCCAGTCGCCGCCGTTCGGGATCGACTGCGCCGTCACTCGTCATCGCCCGTCCTCCTCGCCGCCCGGAACATGCGTCCAGACTCAGCGCACCGAAGCCGAGCCGCAATGGCGGTGCGCTGTACGGAAGCGGGCGTCACCGTTCCGGAGCAGCTCCGGCTCAGCCGATCTCGACCAGCAGGTCGCCGCCCTCCACCTGCTGGATCTTGTTGATGGCGAGGCGGGAGACCCGGCCGGACTTCGCGGCGGTGATCGAGGCCTCCATCTTCATGGCCTCGATGGTGGCGACGGTGGCTCCGGCCGCGACCTCGTCGCCCTCGGAGACCGCGAGCGTGACCACTCCGGCGAACGGGGCGGCGACATGGCCGGTGTTGGAGCGGTCGGCCTTCTCCGTGGCCGGGATGTCGGAGGAGACGGCGGCATCGCGGATCTGGATGGGCCGCAGCTGGCCGTTGAGCGTGGACATCACCGTGCGCATGCCCCGCTCGTCGGCCTCGCCGATCGCCTCCAGCGCGATGAGGAGCCGCACGCCGGGTTCGAGGTCGACCGCGTACTCCTTGCCCGGCCTGAGGCCGTAGAAGAAGTCCTTGCTGTCCAGGAGGCTGGTGTCGCCGTAGGACTGACGGTGTGTCTCGAACTCGCGGGTCGGACCGGGGAACAGGAGCCGGTTGAGGGTCGAACGCCGGTCCTTCTCCAGGCCGGTGCGGTCCTCGGCGTTCAGTTCCTGGACGGGCTTGGCGTCGGCGCGGCCCTGCAACGCCTTGGTGCGGAAGGGCTCGGGCCATCCTCCGGGCGGGGTGCCGAGCTCGCCGCGCAGGAAGCCGATCACCGAGTCGGGGATGTCGAAGCGGTCCGGGCTCTCCTCGAAGTCCTTGGGTGAGACTCCGGCGCCGACCAGGTGCAGGGCGAGGTCGCCGACCACCTTGGACGACGGGGTGACCTTCACCAGGTGGCCGAGGATCCGGTCGGCGGCCGCGTACATCGCCTCGATGTCCTCGAAGCGGTCGCCGAGGCCGAGCGCGACGGCCTGGGTGCGCAGGTTGGAGAGCTGGCCACCGGGGATCTCGTGGTCGTAGACGCGCCCGGTCGGGGAGGCGAGGCCCGCCTCGAAGGGGGCGTAGATCTTGCGGACGCTCTCCCAGTACGGCTCCAGGTCGCCGACGGCCCTCAAATCCAGCCCTGTCGGCCGGTCGGAGTGGTCGGTCGCGGCGACGATCGCCGACAGGGAGGGCTGCGAGGTCGTACCGGCCATGGAGGCGACGGCCCCGTCCACGGCGTCGGCGCCCGCCTGGATCGCGGCCAGGTAGGTGGCGAGCTGGCCGCCCGAGGTGTCGTGGGTGTGGATGTGCACGGGCAGGTCGAACTCGCGGCGCAGCGCCGAGACGAGCTTCCCGGCGGCGGGGGCGCGCAGCAGGCCCGCCATGTCCTTGACGGCCAGGACGTGGGCGCCCGCGTCGACGATCTGCTCGGCGAGGCGCAGGTAGTAGTCGAGCGTGTAGAGGCGCTCGTTCGGGTCGGAGAGATCCGAGGTGTAGCAGAGGGCCACCTCGGCGATCGACGTGCCGGTGGCCCGCACGGCCTCGATCGCGGGGCGCATCTGGCTGACGTCGTTCAGCGCGTCGAAGATGCGAAAGATGTCGATGCCGGTCTCGGCGGCCTCCTGCACGAAGGCGTCGGTGACCTCGGTCGGGTACGGGGTGTAGCCGACGGTGTTGCGGCCGCGCAGCAGCATCTGCAGGCAGATGTTGGGGACGGCCTCGCGCAGGGCCGCCAGCCGCTCCCAGGGGTCCTCGGCGAGGAAGCGCAGGGCGACGTCGTAGGTGGCGCCGCCCCAGCACTCCAGAGACAGCAGCTCGGGCAGGGTGCGGGCGACCGTGGGAGCGACGGCGAGCATGTCCTTGGTGCGGACCCGGGTGGCGAGCAGCGACTGGTGGGCGTCACGGAAGGTGGTGTCGGTGACGCCGATGGTCGGCGACTCACGCAGCCAGCGGGCGAAGCCCTCGGGGCCCAGCTCGGTGAGCTTCTGCCTGGAGCCGGCGGGCGGCTCGACGGCGGGTGTCCGGGGCAGCTTGGAGACGGGGTCGATCAGCTCGGGCCGCTCGCCGTGCGGCTTGTTCACCGTCACGTCGGCCAGATAGGTCAGCAACTTCGTTCCGCGGTCGGCGGACTGACGAGCCGTCAGCAGGTGCGGGCGCTGCTCGATGAACGACGTGGTGACCCGGCCCGCCTGGAAGTCCGGGTCGTCGAGGACGGCCTGGAGGAACGGGATGTTGGTGGACACGCCCCGGATGCGGAACTCGGCCACGGCGCGCCGGGCCCGGTTGACGGCGGTGGTGAAGTCCCGGCCCCGGCAGCTGAGCTTGACCAGCATCGAGTCGAAGTGGGCGCTGATCTCCGTACCGGCGTGGGTGGTGCCGCCGTCGAGCCGGATGCCGGAGCCGCCGGGCGAGCGGTAGGCGCTGATGCGGCCGGTGTCCGGGCGGAAGCCGTTGGCGGGGTCCTCGGTGGTGATACGGCACTGGAGGGCGGCGCCGTGCAGCCGCACCGCCTCCTGGGACAGGCCGAGGTCGGCGAGGGTGGCTCCGGCGGCGATGCGCAGCTGGGCCTGGACGAGGTCGACGTCGGTGACCTCCTCGGTGACCGTGTGCTCGACCTGGATGCGCGGGTTCATCTCGATGAAGACGTGGTTGCCCTCGCGGTCGAGGAGGAACTCCACGGTTCCCGCGTTGCGGTAGCCGATCTCGCGGGCGAAGCGGACGGCGTCGGCGCACATCCGGTCGCGCAGCTCGGGATCGAGGTTGGGCGCGGGGGCCAGCTCGATGACCTTCTGGTGGCGGCGCTGGACCGAGCAGTCGCGCTCGTAGAGGTGGATGACGTTGCCGTGGCCGTCGGCGAGGATCTGCACCTCGATGTGGCGGGGCTCGACGACGGCCTTCTCCAGGAAGACGGTCGGGTCGCCGAAGGCCGAGGCCGCCTCGCGCGCGGCCGCCTCGATGGACTCGCGCAGCTGGGCGGGGTCCTCGACGCGGCGCATGCCGCGTCCGCCGCCGCCGGCGACCGCCTTCACGAACACCGGGAAGCCGACGTCCTCGGCCGCCCTGACCAGCTCGTCCACGTCGGTGGAGGGCGCCGAGGAGCCCAGGACCGGCACGCCGGCGGCGCGGGCGGCGGCGATCGCGCGGGCCTTGTTGCCGGTCAGTTCGAGGATGTCGGCGCTCGGGCCGACGAAGGTGATGCCCGCTTCCTCGCAGGCCCGCGCCAGCTCGGGGTTCTCGGAGAGGAAGCCGTAGCCGGGGTAGACGGCGTCGGCGCCGGCCTGGCGGGCGGCGCGGATGATCTCGTCGACGGAGAGGTAGGCCCGCACGGGATGGCCCGGTTCGCCGATCTCGTAGGCCTCGTCGGCCTTGAGCCGGTGCAGTGAGTTGCGGTCCTCGTGCGGGAAGACGGCGACCGTCCTCGCGCCCACCTCGAATCCCGCGCGAAACGCGCGGATCGCGATCTCACCACGGTTGGCGACCAGTACCTTGCGGAGCATTCCCGTTCCCTTCGGCCTGCCGGTGACGCCCCCATGGTCTCGGCAAAGACCGCTGGTGGCCATGAGAGTCAGGTCACGTGTCGGGGACCGGTTCGGGACGGTCCCCGCGGGTACGGGCGCCGTGCTCCGCCCGTCTCACTTGAACCTTTCGGTGAAGGGCGTGACGGGGCGCTCCAGACGCTCCCCGTCCACGGTGATGTCGACGGCCTCGTTGTAGAAGGCGAGGAGCCCCTTGATCGCGCTGACGGCGGGCAGCGGGTCGGGGTAGCTCCAGACGATGTTCGTCCCGGTCCGTGACGACCAGTACTCCGCCCTGCCCTTGTACGGGCAGCCTGTGCGCAGGTCGTCGGCGTCGAGCAGATCGAGGCGGACGTCCTCGCGCGGGATGTAGTACCGCGTGGGCAGGCTCGTCTCGAAGAGCAGGACGGGGCGGTGGGTGTCGGCGACGAGCGTCCCGTCGATCTCGACCTGGACATGACGGCTGCTGGGCATGGCGTCGACGCGTTTGTGCGGGTCACGGGGGTGGACGAAGATCTCTTCCTCCTCCTCGTACCAGTGGTCGAGGCCGCTGCCCCAGCGCAGGAACCACGCGAAGGCGATGTGATCGGCCAGGTCGGCGGCCGGGAACGTCCAGGCGGCGTTCTCCACGAGCTCACCGTCGGCTTCGAGGTCGTAGAAGACCTGTGATCCGGTGTGGCTGCCGGTCTGCGGGTTCTTCGCGGGGCGCAGCAGGTCCTCGCGGACGTCGGCGCGCGGGAAGGCGTAGAGCGGGACGGGCATGTCCGGCTCCCATACGAGTACGGGGTGCCGGCTGTCGACGACCGTGACGTCGCCCTTGCGGCCGCGCACCCAGCGTTCGCTGGGCTCCCACAGCAGGCCTTCCGGGGTGGTCCGTACGTCTCGTGCGGTGGGGAACGTGGTCATGGGCCGCTCTCCTTCGCCGGTGCACTCCTTCCTACTCTGCCCCGGATCACCTCGCCAGGAAATCCGAAAGCCCGGTCAGGAGCCGGTCGACGTCCCGCGAGTCGTTGTAGGGCGCGAGGCCGACGCGGAGGCCGCCGGTGTCGCCGAGGCCGAGGTGACGGGAGGCCTCGACGGCGTAGAAGGAGCCGGCGGGGGCCTGGACGCCGCGCTCGGCGAGGAAGGCGTACGCGTCGGCCGTGCTGTGGTTCTCGAAGGTGAGCAGCACGGTCGGGGTGCGGTCGGCGGCCCTGGAGTGGACGGTGACGCCGTCCAGTGCGGCCAGTCCCTTGTCGATCTCTGTGCGCAGGAGGTGCTCGTGGCCTTCGAGTGCGGCGAATCCGGCGGTCAGCCGCTCGCGCCGGGTGCCGGTGGCCGTGGTGTCCAGCCGGTCGGCGAGGAAGTCGACGGCCGCTGTCGTCCCCGCGAGGAACTCGTAGGGCAGTGTGCCCAGTTCGAAGCGCTCGGGGACCGCGTCTGTGGACGGCAGGAGCTTGTCCGGGCGCAGGGTCTCCAGCAACTGCGGGCGGGCGGCGAGGACTCCGTGGTGCGGGCCGAGGAACTTGTACGGGGAGCAGGTGTAGAAGTCCGCGCCGAGTTCGTCCAGGTCCACGAGGGTGTGGGCGGTGTGGTGGACGCCGTCGGCGTACACGAGTGCTCCCGCCTCGTGTGCCAGGCGGGCGATCTCCGGGATGTCGGGCCGTGTGCCGATCAGGTTGGAGGCGGCGGTGACGGCGACGAGCCGGGTGCGCCCGGACAGGACGGATCGGATGTCGTCGGCGGTCAACTCGCCTGTGGCAGGGTCGAATTCGGCCCAGCGCACGGTGGCTCCGGCCTGTTCGGCGGCCTGCACCCAGGGGCGGATGTTGGCGTCGTGGTCGAGGCGGGTGACGACCACCTCGTCGCCGGGCGACCAGGTCCTGGCGAGGGTGCGGGAGAAGTCGTAGGCGAGTTGGGTGGCGCTGCGGCCGAAGACGATCCCTGCCGGGTCCGCCCCGAGCAGGTCGGCCATGGCCCGGCGGGCTCCGGTGACGAGCGCTTCGGCGTTGCGCTCCCCCAGCGTGATCCGTCCCCGGTTCGACAGGGGCTGCGACAGGGCGTCGGCGATGGCCCGGACGACGGACCGCGGGGTCTGGGTGCCGCCCGGCCCGTCGAAGTGGGCGGTGCCCGCGGCCAGGGCCGGGAAGTGGGAGCGGATGGCGGCGATGTCGTACGTCACGTGGCACTCCTCGGTCCGGCCGGTTCCTGGGGTGTCAGCCTGTCACGCCGTTCGCAGGGTCTTCCGGTGGGCACGGTTCGTGGCCATCAGGACGTCGAGGGAGTCCCGGGTGCGGACGAGGTCGGCGATGTGGTCGGTGAGCCGGTCGCGCTCCTCGGCCATCCGTTTCAGTGCGGCGTCGGACGTCTGCTCGCCGGGCGATTCGACGCACGGCAGGAGTTCGGCGATCGTGCGGCACAGGCCTGCCGCGTAGTGCCTTCCTCGCCGACCCCGACCTGGTCGAGCGGCTGCGCACCGGCCTCCCCATCGCCCCCGCCGACGAGGGCACGTACTTCCAGGGCGGCGACAACGGCTGTCTCACATATTCCGCATACCAGCACACGGCGTGACGCCAAGGCGGCGAGGACACCACGAAAGGGTAACGAAGGTCAACCGAAGGCAATGTCCGGTGGTCTAGCCCGGCATGAGGATCTCTTTCCTGCTTCACAACGCCTATGGGATCGGAGGCACCATCACCACCACCTTCAATCTGGCCCAGGCCCTCGCCGAACGGCACGAGGTGGAGATCGTGTCGGTGCTGCGGCACCGGGAGCTCCCCGACTTCGTGCTGGATCCCCGGGTCTCGCTGCGGCCGCTGGTCGATCTCAGACAGGACAGGGAGCACCCCTCCCATCTGAGACCGGCGCGCGTCTTCCCGCGCTCCGAGTACCGGTACGGGCAGTACAGCGAGCTGACCGACCGGCGAATATCCGAGGCCCTCGCCACGACCGACGCGGACGTGGTGATCGGCACCCGGCCCGGGCTCAACGTGCATCTCGCGCGCGAGGCGCCCCGCCATGTCGCCCGGGTCGGACAGGAGCACCTCACCCTGGCCAACCACCCGCCCGCGCTGCGCACCGCGCTGCGCCGCGCCTATCGCGAGCTCGACGTGCTCACCACGGTGACCGAGGCGGACGCGAGCGCCTACCGGCACCGGATGCGGCTGCCCGGCGTACGGGTCGAGGCGCTCCCCAACAGCGTGCCGGATCCCGTACTGCCCGCGGCGGACGGCTCCGCGAAGGTCGTCGTCGCCGCCGGACGACTGGTCCCGGTGAAGCGGTACGACCTTCTCGTCGAGGCCTTCGCCGCGGTCGCCGCCGAGCATCCCGACTGGCAGCTGCGCATCTACGGCAAGGGCGACGAGCACGACCGGCTGCGGGGCCTGATCACCGAGCTCGGACTGTGGAACAACGTCTTCCTCATGGGCCCCGCGGCCCCGATGGAGGCGGAGTGGGTCAAGGGCTCGATCGGCGCGGCCACCTCCGACTTCGAGCCCTTCGGCATGACCATCGTCGAGGCGATGCGCTGCGGGCTGCCCGTGGTGAGCACCGACTGCCCCCACGGCCCCGCCGAGATCATCGCGGACGGTGTCGACGGCCGGCTGGTGCCGGTCGGGGACCGGGACGCCCTGGCCGCCGCCCTGCTGGACCTCGTCCGGGACGACGAGCTGCGCCACCGGATGAGCCGCGCGGCCCTCAAGAACGCACAGCGGTTCGCTCCCGGTCCCGTCGTCGAACAGGCCGAGCGGCTCCTCACGGAGGCCGTGTCGGCGAGGAGAGCGGGGCGACCGGTCGTGCGGAACAGCGCGGGCGCGGCACTCGCCGCCCGGGGCTTCGCCGCGCGCGACTCGGCGCTGGCCGCGGCCGGCGGTGCGCTGCGCGTCGTACGGAAGGGGCGGTCGTGACCACGCCACGTGCCGGATGCGCGGTGGACGCGCAGGGCCGGATCACCTTCGAGGTGCCGCACGCCCAGGGGCGCCGGCTGCTGCTGCGGCTCCGCCCGAAGAAGGGGCAGCCCGAGCAGACCCTTCACCTCCTCGACCTGGCCACCGGCGAGGAAGGGCACGCGCATGCCGTACTGGGCGCGGATCCCGTGCTCGCGGAGGGCCGGTGGGACGTGTATCTGCTCCAGGACTCCGAGCGCACCCGTCTGCGCCCCGGCCCGCGTGACCTTCGTGCCCTGGTCGGCGGACATCTGCGGGAGGGGCGGTCACCGCTGGCCGTGCGGGTTCCCTATGTCACCAAGGACGGCTACCTCGCGGTGCGGACCTGGCTGCGGCCGGCGCACGCGGAGGTCGACCGCGTCGACGTGACGGACCGGGCGCTGACGGTCACGGCCCGGCTGCACGGTGCCGCGCCGCTGGACGGCGCCGCCGTGGAGCTGCGTCTGCGGCGGGGCGGGGTCGTCCGTACGGTGACGCCGACTGCCTCGGACGACGGGCGCGGCCTCTCGTTCACGGTCGACGACCAGGACCTGGACGCCGGGATCTGGGACCTGTTCGTACGGCCCGCTCCCGGCGCCCCGCCGATCCGGCTCGCCCGTCTCCTGGACGACGTGGCGGACCGCAAGAACGTCTTCGTCTACCCGGGCGCTCCGCTGGGCGGTGCCGTCGCGCGGCCGTACTACACGGTCGACAACGACCTGTCCCTGGAGGTGAAACGGGCCGGCTGAGGAAGGGTCGCTCCCGGACCGGGCGTCGAGGCGTTCGCGGAGGCGGCGCCTCGTCGGAGGTCATCCCCAACGCGCGTGCAGCGTGGGCGGCTTGCGGAAGACCAGGCCCTGCGGGGCGGTGGGGTGATCGGAGTCGAGGCGGAGAGCGGGGAGGCGGTCGAGGAGCTGCCGCAGGGCGATGCGGGTCTCCAGGCGGGCCAGGTGGGCGGCGAGGCAGTAGTGGGGGCCGTGGGCGAAGGCCAGGTGGAGGCGGGCGTTCGCGCGGCGGACGTCGAAGCGGTCGGGCTCGGGAAAGACGGCCGGGTCCCGGTTGGCGCCGGTCAGGGAGACGGTGACGAGGTCGCCCTTGTGGATGTGGGCCGGGCCGAGGGTGGTGTCGCGGGTGGCGTAGCGGTCCACGACGGCCGCGCCGGGTTCGAGGCGCAGCGACTCCTCGATCGCGCCGTCCAGAAGGGCGAAGTCGGCCTGGACCAGAGCGAGTTGGTCGGGATGCCGGAGGAGATGCAGCAGCGCGTTGGTGATCATCGCCTCGGTGGTCTCGATGCCGCCGAACATCAGCACCGCGGCGTTGGAAGCCACTTCCGGCAGCGCCAGCCTTCCGGCCGCCGAGGCGAGGAGGGAGGTGGCGGCGCCCTCCGTGACGGTGGCCCCGACCGCCTCCCGGAGCCGCGCGTACGCCTCCGGTCCTTCCGGCCCCGCCGTCCGGCCCTCCGTGATGTCCGAGACCGTCCGCACGATGGCGTCGTACCAGGACAGCACCGTGTCCGTGTCTGCGCCCAGCAGTCCGAGCGCCCTGGTCACGACCGCGACGGCCAGCGGGGCGGCGACGGCGCGTCGGAGGTCTCCGGCGCCCGCCGGTTCCACTGCGGTGACCAGGCGGTCGGTCTCCTGCTCGATGAACTCGGCGAAGCCGTCCCGTACTTCACGCGGGCGGAAGGGCGCGGTGAACGGCTCGCGGTGACGCACGTGCTCCTCGCCGTCCAGGGACAGCATGCTCGGTCCCACGACCTGCGCGGTCGAGAAGCGGGGGTCGTCGACGGTGAAGGTGTCGGCGTCCCGCATCACGTCGAGCGCGAGATCACGACGGGTCACCAGCCAGCCGTTCAGCGCGGGCAGCCAGGACACCGGCTCCTGGGCGCGGAGCTCAGCCAGGCGCGGATGCGGGTCCAGGGCGAGTTCGGCCGACGTGGTGGCGGTGCCGAGCGGATATCCGATCACGCCACAGGCTAACCCGGTGGAAAAAACACGTGGCAGCCGAGCATGGGGAGGCCCTACGCTCCACCCCGATGACGACTCACATTCCTGAACGATGGGGGGTCCCGTCCGCGCAAGGTGAGTGCTGATGCTCCCTTCGATCGCGCACGAGGATGTCCGTACTTCTTTCTGGCCGCGTGTGCGCGAGTTCGCCGTGCCGGCCTCCATGATCGAGACCGCGACCGTCCGTCGCCTCGCCGGGGACTGGGCGGGGGCGTGTGCCGCCGCGGGCTTCGACGTCGATCTCGACCTGCGTGCCGTGGCACGACAGCACGGCCCGGAACTCGCGTCCCGGATCCGGGCCGACCTGCGCGCCCTCGCTCCCGACCTGCTTCGCTGGCACATGCCGAGAGTCGCTCCGGACGGGCTGCTGCGGCCGGGGCTGACCTCGACGCTGGCCCGTTACGAGGCCGACGACGACACCGTGCATCTCGTGGCCCGGACCGCGCCCGCCTGGGCTGACGCCGGGCAGCGGATCAGCCTCGCGCTGTGGTCCCACGCCACGGCCGGGGCCGAACGGCATCCGCATCCGCGCCCGAACCGACGGTTCCGGCTGGACCTGCACCGGCATCTGTGGGACGCGGGCCGGGCCGGTGAACTGCGGGAGCGGGCGGGGGCAGGTCCGCCCGGCGCTCAACCCCCTTGGCCGGACACCGGGTTCCTCGCCTCGCTGCCGCACGGCTGTGCCGTCGACCGGTGGGTGGCCGAGGCGCGGATCCTGCTCGGTGACGAGGGCCGGGCCGCCGGTCGCGTGCTGGTGCGATGCGGCGGACGGCGTCGGCTGCTGGTGGAGCTCACCGCGGGCGACGACTCGATACGAACGCCGACGCCCGCCGACACCACCTCCAGGCTCCCCGTGCTGCCCGACGCGGCGACCTGGGTCCTGCCCGACCTCGAACTGTTCCGCACCGGCACGACCGAAGCCGGTCGACTGCACCCCCTGGTCGCCGCCGCGCTGGTACCGGGCCACGCGGCCACCGGACCGCCCCCGGCTCCCGAACAGGCCGGGCAGCCACGGCTCGTGGAGTGCCGGGGCGCCCGGCACCGGATCGGCCTGGTTGACGGGGTACTGGCCCCGCTGGACCACGACCCGGCCGAGATCCGGCGCGAGGAGCTGCTGGCCGCGCTGACCGGCACCCCGCTCCCCTGCCTGCGGGCCATCGACGAGGCACACCGTCGACCGCACTGCCTGGACGGTGTCCGCGATCGTCTGGCGCACGGCGACACCGAGGGTGCGCTGGCCGTCGTGGAGGCACTGCTCGGGCCCGAGGCGCTGCTGCGCGCCGGCCCCCTGCGCGACGAGCTGGAGGCGGCCGCGCTGCGGCGGATCACCTACGGCCTGTTCAGAGCGGGTCTGACGGGTCCGGGTCCCGCCTGGTTCCGCCCGCGCCTGAACGGCCGTCACTCCCATGACCACCGCACCCACCCGCGCCACGCGACCGCCCGCTGAGTTCCCTCTCCTCTCGCTGCGCCCACTCCTAGCCACAAGGTGATCACCCATGCCCACTCACGCTCCTGCCCACGTCTCCCAACTCGACATCGCAGCCGACCTGTTGACCCTCCTGCGCGACTCCACCACGGAACCCCGCCCCGACGAACAGCTGGAGGCCCTCACCCTGGCCGTGGCCGCCGACCTGCCCGTGCTGCTGTGGGGTGAGCCGGGCATCGGCAAGACGGCGGCGCTGACACAGCTCGCCGCCGCCCTGGACCTGCCGCTGACCACGGTGATCGCCAGCGTGCACGAACCGTCCGACTTCTCTGGGCTGCCCGTGGTCGGGGACGATCCCGCGACCCAGGGCGTGCCGATGGCCCCGCCGGACTGGGCGGTCCGGCTGGTGCGGGCCGGCCGGGGGCTGCTGTTCCTGGACGAGCTGTCCACCGCGCCGCCCGCCGTGCAGGCCGCACTGCTGCGTCTGGTGCTGGAGCGGCGGATCGGCGCGCTGCGGCTGCCGCCCGGCGTGCGGATCGTGGCCGCCGCCAACCCCCGTTCCTCGGCGGCCGACGGCTGGGAGCTGAGCCCGCCGCTGGCCAACCGGTTCGTCCATCTCCAGTGGACCCACGACCACGAGGTGGTCGTACGCGGACTCGGTGGGACCTGGCCCCGGGCGACCCTGCCGGCGCTCGACCCTCGCAAACTCACGGAGGCCGTGGACTTCGCCCGGCGCGCGGTGTGCGGGCTGCTCGCCGCGCGGCCCACGCTCGTGCACCGGCTGCCCAGCGGGGAGACCCGGCGGGGCGGGCCCTGGCCGTCGCCCCGGAGCTGGGACATGACGCTGTCCCTGATCGCCTTCGCGACCGCGGCCGGCTCCTCGCGGGACGTGCTCTCCTCGCTCGTCCGGGGCACGGTCGGGGACGGCCCCGGACTGGAACTGCTGGCGAGCCTGGACCGGCTCGACCTCCCCGACCCCGAGGAGGTGCTCGCCGATCCGGCGGGGGCGGTCCTGCCCGAGCGGGGAGACCTGCGGCAGGCCGTGCTCGACGGTGTGGTGGCGGCCGTACGCGCCCGTCCGGACCGGGCCCGCTGGGACGCGGCCTGGGCGGTGCTGGTCAGGGCGCTGGAGACCGGGGCCCCGGACCTGGTGGTCGTGCCCGCGACCACGCTCGCCTCGCTGCGTCAGGAGGACTGGGACCTGCCTGCGGCGATCGACAGGTTCGCCGGGACGGTGGCGCTGTCGCGGCGGGCGGACCGTGCGGCGCTCGCCGCCGAGGCCCGCCGATGAGCACGGGCACCAGCGAGCAGACGGGCGGTCTGGACCGGGACAAGCTCTTCGCCGCCCGCCTCCACGCCGCCCGGGTCCGCCCCTACCTGGCCACCGCGCTCTTCGCCCTGCACACCGTCGAGTCGCAGCGGGTGCCGACGATGGCCGTCGACCGGCACTGGCGCTGCTATGTCTCGCCGGCGTTCGTGGACCGGATGCCGGTGGAGGAGCTGGCGGGCGTGTGGGTGCACGAGGTGTCGCATCTGCTGCGCGACCATCACGGGCGCGGTGACCGGGTCGCCCGGGAGCGCGGGCTGACCGGTGTCGGCGACCGGCTGCGGATGAACATCGCCGCCGACTGCGAGATCAACGACGACGTGTACGGCGAGGGGCTGGTCCGGCCGAAGGGAGCCGTTCTCCCGCATCGTCTGCGGCTGGACGCGGGACTGCTGATGGAGGAGTACCTGAACGACATCAGCCTCGGGCCGCTGACGCTGGACCTGTCCTGGCTGGACTGCGGCAGCGGCGCCGACGGTCTGGAGCGCGAGTGGGACCTGGGCCCCGACGGCGCCGACGGTCTGAGCGAGCAGGAGCGGGACACGGTCCGCTTCCGGGTGGCGCAGGGCATCAACGGGCATCCCGGCAGCGCCCCGAAGGGGTGGCGGCGCTGGGCGGAGGAGGCGTTCCATCCGCCGCAGCCGTGGCGGGACCTGCTGGGCGCGGCGATGCGCTCGGCGGTCTCCGGGGCCGGTGCGGGCGACGACTACAGCTACGGCCGTCCGTCGCGGCGCTCGGCGGGCGTGCCCGGCGCGGTACTGCCGAGTCTGCGGCGCCGGCCACCACGGGTGTGCGTGATCATCGACACCTCCGGCTCGGTCAGCGACGACGAACTGGGCAGCGCCCTCCTTGAGGTCGCCGCGATCTCCCGTGCCGTGGGCGGCCGTCGTGACCTGGTCCATGTGCTGTCGTGCGACGCGGCGGCCGGGGTCGCGCGTTCGCTGTGCCGGGCCGAGGGCATCCCGCTGGTCGGCGGCGGAGGGACGGATCTGCGCACCGGTTTCGACAGGGCGCTGCGCTCGCGGCCGCGCCCGGACGTCGTGGTGGCCCTCACCGACGGGCAGACGCCGTGGCCCGCCGCGCGCCCTTCGTGCCGTACGGTGATCGGGCTGTTCCCGCGCGAACGGGCGGGCTGGGCGCGGAGTGAGAACAATCCCGAGTACGTGCCGAGGTCGCCGCCCGCGTGGGCCCGGGTGGTGGAGATCGGCTCGGTGTCCGGTACGCGATGAACGGCGGGCAGACGGCTGGTTCCGCCTCGGCCACGAGGTGGACGTGGGGGTGGTCGGCCACGAGATCATGGGGGCCTGCGATGTCCGGAGCACACTGCGCGCCTGGGCGGGAGGAGCGTCATGACCAATGTCGACGTGCACCAGCATCTGTGGAGCCCCTCGCTGGTGACGGCCTTGAGGTCGCGCCGCGAGCCGCCGTATCTCGACGGCTGGACCCTGTATCTGGACGGTGAGCCGCCCTACGAACTCCCGCCCGCCGACCACGACGTGGCCCTGCGCGCGGAACTCGCCGCCGCCGACGGTCTCGGCCTTGCGCTCGTCTCGCTATCCGCGCCGATCGGCGTGGAGTGGCTGCCCGCCGCCGAGGCCCGGCCCCTGCTGGACGCCTATCACGAGGGGGCGGCCGCGCTGCCCCGGCCGTTCGGGGCGTGGGCCGCCGCCAATGTGCGGGACATCGACGCCAAGGCGACGGCACAGGCCCTCGACCAGGGGTTCGTCGGTCTCCAACTGCCCGCGAACGCCCTTGCGGACGCGGCCGGTTACGCCCGGTGCGCCCCGCTGCTGGATCTGCTGGAGGAGCGTGGCCTCCCGCTCTTCGTCCACCCGGGACCCGCGGCCGGCGGTTCCGAGGGGCCCGGCTGGTGGCCCGCGATGGTCCCCTACGTCCAGCAGATGCACGCCGCCTGGTTCGCGTTCCGCGCCCACGGCCGGCCCCGTCACCCACGCCTGCGGGTGTGCTTCGCGCTGCTCGCCGGACTCGCCCCGCTGCACGGGGAGCGGTTCGCCGCCCGCGGGGGCGGCGTGACGACACAGCCGGACCCGCTGGTCTTCGTCGAGACCTCCTCGTACGGGCCCCGGGCGGTCGAGTCCGTCGTCCGGGCGCTCGGCGTGGACGCGGTGGTCCAGGGTTCGGACCGGCCGTACGCGGAGCCGCCGCAGCATCCCGGCCACGGTCTGGGCGGAGCGGCGGCGTACGCCTTCCGCATCGCCAACCCGCGGCGGCTGCTCACCGAGGCCCCGGATCAGCGACAAGTCAATTAATGGCAACGATTTTCATATAACAGCCGCCAGACCTGTTTACGACAATCATTTCCACTTAGCGTGAGGGGGCAATCAGAACCGCGCTTGGAGGATCCATGCTCACGTCCCCGTCCCGCCGTCTGGCGCTGCTCGCCGGCGCCTCTGTCGCCCTGTTGGCAGGGTGCGGCGGTTCCACGGACTCCGGGAGCGACGGGAGCGCGTCCGCGGCCCCGGCCGCGGCGTCCAGGGTCGCCGTCGTCGCCTCCACCAACGTGTACGGCGACATCGTCTCGCGCATAGGCGGCGACAAGGTCTCCGTCACCTCGGTCATCAGCGACCCCGACCAGGACCCGCACTCCTACGAGGCCAGCACCCAGAACCAGCTGGCCCTGTCGAAGGCGAAGGTCGTCGTCGAGAACGGCGGCGGCTACGACGACTTCGTGGACCGGATGCTGAAGAGCGGCGGCAACTCCTCCGCCGAGGTGATCAACGCGGTGAAGGTCTCCGGCCACACCGCCCCCAAGGGCGGCGAGCTCAACGAGCACGTCTGGTACGACTTCCCCACCGTCGCGAAGGTCACCGACCGCATCGCCGCCGCCCTCGGCAGGGCCGACCCCTCGAACGCCGCCGCCTACACGAAGAACGCCGCCGCCTTCAAGGCGGACCTGAAGCCGCTGGAGGCCAAGGAAGCTCAGATCAAGAAGGAGCACGGCGGCGAGGTGATCGCCATCACCGAGCCCGTGCCGCTGTACCTGACCGGAGCGAGCGGCCTGGTCGACAAGACGCCCGCCGAGTTCAGCGAGGCGATCGAGGAGGGCACCGACGTCTCCCCCAAGGTCCTCCGGGAGGCGCTGGCCCTGTTCTCCGGCAAGCAGGTCAAGGCGCTGGTGTACAACGCGCAGACCTCGGGACCGCAGACCGAGAAGTCCGAGCAGGCGGCCAAGGCGGCGGGCATCCCGGTGGTTCCGGTCACGGAGACCCTGCCGAGCGGCAAGAACTACCTCACCTGGATGACCGGCAACGTCGACGCGCTCGCGAACGCGCTGGCCAAGTGAGCCCGATACCCCCGCCGGTGATCAGCCTGCGCGGCGCCGCGCTGTCATACGGCGCCCGCACGGTCTGGCACGGTCTCGAACTCGACGTCCGGCCAGGGGAGTTCCTCGCGGTACTGGGCCCGAACGGGGCGGGCAAGACCAGCTTCGTCCGGGCCCTGCTGGGCCGGCAGCCGTTGTCCGCCGGGGAGTTGACGGTCCTCGGCCGCGCTCCCCGTGAGGCTGCCCGGCACATCGGGTACGTCCCGCAGCAGGCGGCGCTGTCCGCGCAGGCGATGCTCCGCGCCCGCGACCTCGTGCGGTTCGGTATCGACGGGCACCGTTTCGGGCCACGTCTGCGAACGGCCGCCGTACGCGGGCGCGTCGACGAGATCCTCGCGTCCGTGGGCGCCTCGTCGTACGCCGACGTACCCGTCGGCATGCTGTCCGGCGGCGAGCGCCAGCGCGTCCGGATCGGGCAGGCTCTCGCGACCGACCCCCGGATCCTGCTGTGCGACGAGCCGTTGCTCTCCCTGGACCTCCATCACCAGCGCGCCGTCACCGAGTTGGTGGACGCCCGCCGCCGTTCCCACGGCACGGCGGTCGTGTTCGTGACCCATGAGATCAACCCGGTGCTCGACCTGGTGGACCGGGTGCTCTACCTGGCCCCCGGCGCCCACCGCGTCGGTACTCCCGACGAGGTCCTCACGTCCGAGTCCCTGTCCCGGCTGTACGGCACCCGGGTCGACGTCGTCCATGTGCACGGCCGGGTCGTGGTGGTCGGCGCCCTGGACGAACACGCGCACCACGTGCCCGAGGAGGTCCACCCATGACCGTCTGGCACGAGCTGTTCAACTTCGAGAACTACGGCGAACTCCTCGCCCTGGTCCGCAACTCCCTCATCGTCGGCGCCGCCCTCGGTCTGGTCGGCGGCCTCGCCGGGGTCTTCGTCGCGATGCGCGACCTGCCGTTCGCGGTGCACGGCATCAGCGAGCTGTCCTTCGCGGGCGCCTCCGGAGCACTGCTGCTCGGCATGAACATCGTGGCGGGCTCGATCACCGGCTCGCTTCTCGCGGCCGGGGCGATCGGCGTGCTCGGCAGCCGCGCCCGTGACCGCAACTCGGTGATCGGCATCCTCATGCCGTTCGGACTGGGTCTCGGGGTGCTCTTCCTCGCCCTGTACAAGGGCCGTGCGGCGAACAAGTTCGGCCTGCTCACCGGTCAGATCGTCGCCGTGGACACCCCACAGACGACCTGGTTGCTCATCACCTCCGCGGTGGTCCTGATCGCCCTGGCCGTGATGTGGCGCCCGCTCGCCTTCGCCAGCGCCGACCCCGACGTCGCGGAGGCCCGCGGGGTCCCGGTGCGCGGGCTCTCGTTCGCGTTCATGATCGTGCTGGGCCTCGCGGTGGCCCTGTCGGTTCAGGTCGTGGGCGCCCTGCTGGTCCTGTCCCTGCTGATCACCCCGGCCGCGGCCGCCGCCCGCGTCACCGCGTCGCCGGTTCTGCTGCCCCTGCTCAGCGTGGCCTTCGCCCTGGTGTCGATCGAGGGCGGCATCCTGCTGGCCCTGGGCAGCAGCATCCCGATCAGCCCCTACGTGACGACGATCTCGTTCGTCCTCTACGTCGGCTGCGGCGCGGTCGGCAGATACCGGTCCCGCCGACGAGTCGCCCTGCGATCGGTCCCGGTGCCCGCCTGAACCGGCTCATCCGCTCCGCTCCCGGACCGCGCGCGGGGACGCGCCCAGCTCCTTGCGGCACGTCTTGTTGAACGCCTGGAGGTCGGGGATGCCGACGGTCGCCGCGATCGCCGGGATCGCCAGCGTCGAGGCGATCAGCAGGTGCCGGGCGCGTTCCATGCGGCGGCGCCGGATGTGGGCGACGACCGTGAGCCCGGTGTCCTCGCGGAACAGCCGGGTGAGGTGGGTGTGCGAGACCCCGGCTGCGCGGGCGATGCCGGGGACGGTCAGGGGGCCGGCCAGATGCTCCTCGATGTATGCGACGGCCGTGCGCAGCGCGGGGTGCCGGGAACCGGGGCGGCTCTCGGCGGCGCCGGTGAGGCCGGTGGTGCGCCACAGCACCGTCCACAGCTCGGCGGCTGCGCGGACCGGGGACTGCGCGCTCGCCGCGAGTGTCTGCCGCAGCAGCCCGCGCAGGACGGCCGCGTCCGCGCCGGCGTCCTGCATCACCGGGACCCGGCGCCGCTCGCCGTCGCCCGGCAGCCGGAAGTGGGCGTACAGGTGCTCGCAGCGCGTGGCGTCGTAGTGGAAGTGCACCTCGGTGTCGGGCGGGACGAGACTCAGGTGCCCGGGGCGGATCGGGTGCCGGGAGCCGCCGAGTTCCAGGGTGCCGGAGTAGCCGTAGAGGTGGAGCTGCCACAGCCGCGGGAGCCGGAACACCTCGTACGGGCCCGCGGAGCCGTGCACGCCGACGCCCGCGTTCTCCACGTGGGGCGGCTGGTCGAGGGCCAGGTCGACATGGCGTGTCATGGTGGAAAATTACCAGTGGTCGCCGAATACAGCCCACGACTGCCGGGACGGCAGTTCCTACGGTTGCCGTATGTCAACCACACGACAGCTGCTGAGCTCCGCCCAGGTGGCGCGGTTCGTGGCCCACGGTTTCCTGCGCCTTGACGGCATCGTGCCCCGGGAGACGAACGAGGAGGCGCTCGGGGTCTTCGCCGGCGGACTGCACGCCGTGCCGTACGGCACTCCCGTGCCGAAGGCCTTCCCCGAGGGTTCCTTCGCCCGCCGGCTCCTCGAACTGCCCGTCGTCGCTGGAGCGTTGGAGAGTCTGGTGGGTCCGGATCCGTCCGTCGACCACCATTTCGTGCACACCCGCCAACCGCGCGAGGGCAGCGCGCAGCCGCTGCACGCCGACGCCGTCATCGATCTGCGGCAGGACGCGTTCGACGTCCAACTCATGTACTACCCGCAGGAGGTCACCGCCGAGATGGGCGGGACGCTCATCGTCCCCGGCAGCCATCTGCGCCGCGTCAACGAGTCCGACACCGGCCGCTACCAGAACCTGCTCGGCCAGACCCGGCTGACCTGCCCCGCCGGCACGGTCGTCCTGCTGCACCACGGGATCTGGCACGGCGGACGGCGCAACGACAGCGACACCGTCCGGCACATGTACAAGATCCGTTTCAACCCCAGCGTGCCGCAGGTACGGCTGTGGGACACGGCGGACCTGGACACTCCGGCCGTCCGCGAGGAACTGGCGCACGGCTTCCCCTGGTACGAGCAGGCCACCGGCCGCCTCGAGATCCTCAACCGGATCAGGCTGTGGCGTTCCCTGTCCGGCGACCCCGGCTTCGACATCGACCACTGGGCCACCCGCATCGCCAACCGGCCCGCGGCACAGAGGAGCATGGCGTGAACCTTCCCAGCACCGTGCGCCAGCAGGTTCTCGTCCTGTACCTGGACACCTCCGCGCTCGACTCCCGGGTCGTCGGCTGGGCCCGCTACGACGGCACGGGCACCTCCCGTCCCACGACCGGGGACAGCGACGAGCCGCCGTACGGCACGGGCGTCGCCGCCCTGGAGGACGGCTGGCGGCTGTTCCAGGCCGCGCAGCTCCTCCCGCCGTATCCGGGGGTGGAGCAGGAGACGTCGTTCCTCAAGCACGAGTTCTTCTTCGAGAAGCTCGTGGAGCGGGTGCCGGTCGACGGCGGATGAGATGCAGCTCATAGCTTCGACAGCCCGAATATGGTCCAATACGCCATAAGTATGACGAATCGGACTCCACCCTTCGAGGAATCACACCTGATGACCCACCCTCGCGTGTCCGGGCGCTCCGCTCCCCGACTCCCTTCGGAGACCCTTCGGGAGCTGGCTGAGGCGGCCCGGCTCGCGGCGACAGGGCAGACTCCGGCCGAGCTGTGGGCGGCTCGCCGGTTCCTGGAGGGGACACAGGCGGCCGTCGCGGTCCTGGACACGGAACTGCGCTATCTCTACCTCAACGAAGCTCTGGCTGACGTCAACGGGCTGCCGGTCGAGGACCACCTCGGCCGGCCCATGCCGGAGGTGATCCCGGGCTCCGGGGCCTCGGCGGAGGTGGCGCGGGAAGTGATCCGCACCGGCCGGCCGCAGACCGTGGTGTTCGACGGCCGGGTGCCCGTGGACCCGGCGGACGTGCAGCGCTGGTGGCTCGGCGCCTTCCACCGGCTCGACGGCGAGAACGGCGAGATCCTCGGCGTCGCCGCCGTCGTCATGGAGGTCACCGAGGGCATCCGGCAGCGCGATTCGCTTCGGCGGGCCCAGGAGCGCCTGGAACTGCTGGAGGAGACCGCCGCCCGGGTCGGCGGCACGCTGGACGCGGCCGCCGCCTGCCGGGCGCTGACCGGTCTGCTGGTGCCGCGGTTCGCCGACTACGCCGTCGTGGACGTGCTCGACCCCGAGGGCACGCGCAGGCCCCCGGCCACCCCCGTGCCCGTACGGCTGCGCCGCATGGCGGTGGCCGCCGCACCCGGTATGCCCGAGCCGCTCACCCCGGTGACCCGAAGCGGCGAGGTGATCTTCCACCAGGCCACCTCGTCGATGGCCCAGGTACTGACCGGGCACAAGCCCGTCGTGCTCAACCGGCCCGACGACGACACCGTGCGCCTCCTCTCCCCCACACGGGAGCGACTGGAGCGCTACCGGGCCCTGGAGCTGCACTCCGTGGCCTACCTGCCCCTCATGGCCGGCGGTGAGCCCGTCGGGGCCGTCATCGTGGGGCGCAGAGCGGACTCCCCCGAGTTCACGCAGGACGACGTCGAGCTGCTGGAGCTGCTGACCTCGCGGGCCGCGACGGGTATCGGCCACGCCCTGCGCTACACCCACGAGCACGAGACCGCGCTGGAGATGCAGCGCGCCTTCCTGGCCACCCCGCACATACCCGGTCCGGGGGTGGAGATCGCCAGCCGCTATCTGCCCGCCGGACGGGGCGCCGAGGTCGGCGGGGACTGGTACGACGCCGTCGCCCTGCCCTGCGGGCGCACCCTGCTCGTGGTCGGGGACGTCATGGGGCACGGGGTGCGTGCCGCGGCGGCCATGAGCGAGTACCGCTCCCTGCTCCGCGCGCTGGCCCTGCAGGGGCTCGCCCCCGACCGGCTGCTCACCGAGGCGGACCGCACCGCCCACACCCTCGACCTGGACCGCGTCGCCACCTGTGTCCTGGCCCTCCTGGACCCCGCCGCCGGACACGTCGTCCTGGCCACCGCCGGCCACGTCCCGCCCCTGCTGGTCCGGCCGGGCACCGCTCCCGAACTCGCGGACCTCCCCGTCGGCCCCCCGCTGGGCACGGGCGCCGGCGGATACGGCAGCCGGCTCTGCCCGCTGCCGCCGGGCACCCTGATGCTGGCCTACACCGACGGTCTCGTGGAGCGGCGCGGCGAGGACATCGACATCGGCCTGGCCGCGCTCACCGCGCTGCCCATCACCGCCGCGCACGCCCTCCCGGACGTCCTGAACACCGTCCTCGACCGGCTGGCCCCCGCCGGCTCGGAGGACGACGTCACACTGCTCGCCGCCCGCACCCTGTGAGCGCGGCTCGGACCCCGGTGACCTTCCTGAACCGGGTCCGGTGGGAGGCCACGCCGCTGTACTCGCCCGGGCCGAGCAGGACACCGACCGGTGCAGGCGAAACGGCCGTTGCCGCAGACCTGCACGGCCCAGGTGCTGCCGGGACGGCCGTGCCGCCGCTGATCGCGTGCGCGGAGACGGCCGTGAGGGCGAGGCAGGCGATGACGACGAGCCGTTGCCGGTGACGCATGGGGGCTCGTCGTGAACGGGCCCTTCGGTACCTGGCCTCGCGAAGGGCGCCGGGCGGCCGCCTCGGCCGTTCGTCTGTATCCCGGCCGGGGCGAGGGGCACGCACTCGGGCCATTCGGCCGAGGTGGCGGAGCGGGTCCCGGCGGCCCTGAACCCCGCGCAGCCCACACGTCACCTTCCGCCCACCGAAGGCCAGTTGTGGCCCGGAGGCGGTCTCGTCGGGGTGGCGTTCAGTCAACGGGGGACAGTCCCGAAGACTCCCGCCGTCGGCCACGGCGACGCGCATACGGTCCGGCCATCCGGCGGACGGACCCATCAGGGCCCGCCGCGAACCACAGGTACAAGGGAGGCCCCGTGGCGAGTGTGGAAGTGTCGTTGAAGGAGATGCTGGCCGGGACGGAAGGGGCGATGGCGGCAGCGGTCGTCGACTACACCAGCGGGATGGCGCTGGGCACGCTGGGCGGCAGCAAGGACCTGGACATGACGGTCGCGGCGGCCGGCAACACCGATGTCATCCGGGCCAAGGTGCGCACCATGGAGCAGTTGGGGCTCAAGAGCAGCATCGAGGACATCCTGATCACGCTCGGGAGCCAGTACCACCTCATCCGCCTGGTGACCGGCCGCAACGGCAACGGACTGTTCCTGTATCTGGTCCTCGACAAAGCCCGCTCCAACCTGGCGATGGCGCGTCACCAACTCAAGCGCGTGGAGGAGCAGTTGGAGATCTAGACCCGCTCCCGGTCGGGACGCCGTGCGGCCGCCATGTGAAGACTTCTTCAAGTCGCCACATCCACATGAGTCCAATCCATGGCCGCCCGGCGTCCCCGGCCAGCAGGATCGGCACCGACGACCCCGTACCGTCCGGCAGGGAGCGAGCGAGCATGCACGTCCCCCTCTACCAGGCCAAGGCGGACTTCTTCCGCATGCTCGGCCACCCTGTGCGCATCCGCGTCCTGGAACTGCTCCAGCACGGGCCCGTGCCCGTCCGCGACCTGCTCGCCGACATCGACATCGAGCCCTCCAGCCTCTCCCAGCAGCTGGCCGTCCTACGGCGCTCCGGCATCGTCGTGTCCATCCGGGAAGGCTCCACGGTGAGTTACGCACTCGCCGGCGGCGACGTCGCCGAACTCCTGCGCGCCGCCCGCCGTATCCTCACCGAGCTCCTGGCCGGCCAGAACCAGCTCCTCACCCAGCTCCAACAGGCCGACACCGCCGTACCGTCGGCTCCCCCGCCTCCGCCCGGGCCCCCGGCGGGAGGCCTCCTCACAGATCGGGGCAGCCCTCGTCCGACCCCCTGACGCTGCGACCACCGCCGTAGACCACTTCGGCGGTGACCGGGGCGGCGGACGGACGGGTGAAGCGGTACGCGGCGGCGGCCGTGCAGATCACCTGCCGCACGGCGATGTCGCTCAACGGGCCAAGGCCCTGGGGCAGTCGGATCGACATCACGTCGCCCGTCACCGTCACCGTCGGGTCGTCCGGCGACGGCTGCCCGGAGGGTTCGGCGGTGGCGGGCGGGAGCGCCATGGAGGTCGGCAACGCCGGGATTTCGGTGGAGACGTCCTCGCCCGAACGGCCCTCCCCGGCCATCGGACCGGCCATCAGCAGCCGCAGCGCCGCCGCGGGGTCGCCGGGCAGTGCGGTCGTGCGCGGCATCGCGACGAGTCTGCCGTCGCTGACGAAGTAGACCTGCGTGATCGGCAGGGTTCCGCTCGCGGGACCGCCCGCCTCCACCACTCCGGTCGCGGGGATGCCGCAGGAGGTGAGCGCGAGGAGCGTCAGCGGCAGGACGCGGTGCAGGGTCTTCATGCCGGGTTCTCCTCGGGCGACTCGTCCCGCCACAGCGGAAGTTCCACGGTGAAGACGGCGCCGCCGTCGGGGTGGTTGGCCGCGCGGACGGTGCCGCCGTGGATTCGCACGTTCTCGGCGGTGATCGACAGGCCCAGGCCGCTGCCCTCGGAGCGGATCCTGGCGGTGTCCGACTTGTAGAACCGTTCGAAGACATGCGGCAGTACGTCGTGCGGGATGCCGGGACCGCTGTCCCTCACCTCGATGACGGCCACCCCGTCGGCCGCGCTCAGACGCACCCGTACCGGGCGGGCGCCGTGCTTCAGCGCGTTGCCGACCAGGTTGGCGACGATCACGTCGAGGCGACGCGGGTCGACCCGTCCGCGTACCGCGTGCGGGGGCGGCAGTTCGGTGCCCACCGTGTCCGTCCAGCCGCGGGAGGCGAGGGTGCGCCGGATCGACTCGGCGAGGTCGATCTCGTCGAGGTGCAGCACCGCCGCGCCCGCGTCGAAGCGGGAGATCTCCATCAGGTCGTCGACGAGCCGGGCGAGTTTCACGGTCTCCTCGCTGATCAGGCGGACCGCGGTGGCCGTGTCCGGGTCCAGCCGGGCCGCGTCCTCGTCGAGGACGTCGGTGACCGCGGACATGGCGGCGAGCGGGGTGCGCAGTTCGTGCGAGACGTCCGCGGCGAAGCGGCGGGCCCGGGCCTCCATCTCGCGCAGCTCCGCCACCGACGTCTCCAGGGCGGCGGCGGTCTCGTTGAACGTGTGGGACAGGTCGGCGAGTTCGTCGGAGCCGTTGACCGCGAGCCGGGTGTCAAGGCGCCCCTCGGCGATCCGGCGGGTGGCGTGCCGCAGCTTCCGCACCGGCACCAGTACGCCGCGGGCGGCGAGGAGGGCGAGCACCACGGCGAGCGCGAGGGCCGCCACCATGGCCCGTTCCACAGCGGTGACCAGAGCGTCGACGTAGGCCTGTTCGGTGGTCTGCGGGACGACCAGGAAGACCCGTACGCCGGTGGCGGTCCCGGCCGGGTCCGGCGCTCCGAACGTGATCGACATGCCGACGACGAGGGAGGTGCGGCCGCCCTCGCGCACCCGCTGGAAGACGGTCGCCTTGCTGGCGTCGACGGCCTCGCGCACGGCGGGCGTCACCTCCGTGAACGCGTCGCCGGGCACGGAGGAGCCACTGCGGTCCCCGTACGTCACCAGCACGCGCCAGCTTCCCTGGGCCTCGGTGTCCGCCACCTTCTCCGCGAACCGCCGGAGCGCCGACTCGTCCGGCGGATGGCCGAGTTCGGCCGCGTGCTGGTTGAGCTGGGCCCGCAGTTGCCGTATGACGGCGTCCTGGCTCTGCTGGAGCACTCCGGTGCGGGCCTCCCGGAAGGTCAGGGCACCGGTGGTGATGGCGGCGACGGCGGCGACGAGCCCGAAGGCCACCACCAGGCGGGCGCGCAGTCCGCGCAGCCGACGCTTCCGTACGGCGCCACCCAGCCGGGGCGTCTTCACGGCGCCATCCAGCCGACGCGTCCTCACGGCGCCGCGAAGCGGTAGCCGAAACCGCGCACGGTGTGGATGTAGCGAGGCGCGCGGGGCGGCTCGGACATCTTGGTGCGCAGTCGTTTGACGCAGGCGTCCACCAGGCGGGCGTCGCCGTGGTAGTCGTGTTCCCAGACCGCTTCCAGGAGTTGCTGGCGGCTGAACACCTGGCCCGGTGAGGCGGAGAGGGTGAGCAGCAGCCGTAACTCGGAGGGGGCGAGGGCGATCTGCTCGCCGTCGAGCGCGACGGTCAGGCCGGCCCGGTCGACGGCCAGGTCGCCGTAGGTGTCGATCTTCGGCAGTCCCTCGGTGCCGGATGTGCTCCCCGCCGACCGGCGCAGGACGGCGCGTATGCGCGCGTCGAGCACGCGGGCCAGTACGGGCTTGACGACGTAGTCGTCGGCGCCGGCCTCCAGACCGACAACGATGTCCACTTCGTCACCCCGTGCCGTCGCCATGATGATCGGCAGGGTCTGGTCGACGGCCCGGATGCCCCGGCACACGTCCAGGCCGGTCATGCCGGGGAGCATCAGATCGAGGATCACGATGTCCGGCCGGAAGGACCGCAGCCGGTCCATCCCCTCCTCGCCGGTCGCGGTGGCGGCGACGTCATGGCCCTGTCGGCGCAGGGCCAGGGCCACGCCCTCCCGGACGGCGGGGTCGTCTTCGATCAGCAGTACACGTGACATGCGCACAGTATCCACAGGGACATGACCACGACGAGCGTTATCGGTTCGTTACCTTCCGGGCCAGGTCCGATCACATGGCGATCACATCGTGAACGACCGTGACAGCGCACAAACAGAACTCCGCAGGCCGCCGTCGCCGCAAACACTCCCGGCGGAGCACGAAGCGGCAACTGACGGGTGGCCTGGCCGCGTTGGCGGTCTTCGCGGCCGTCGGTGGCGCGGTGGTGGCGTGGCTGCCGTCCGACACGGAACGACCGTCGGCGGCGCCCTCGACCGCCGCCGGCCCGGAGCCGCAGCGGACCACCGAGTCGCCGGAACCGTCCCCGTCCCCGTCCAGCGCTTCTCCCAGCCCTTCCACGACGCCCCTCCCCGAGAGCGGCCCCGGCACCTTCGTCACCGCGTCCGGCGGGAGCGCACGAGTCGGCAAGGGCACGCCCCTGCGCTACCGGGTCGAGGTGGAGAACGGCATCACGATCACGCCCGACGACGTCGCCGCACAGGTGGAGCGGACCCTGGCCGACCCGCGTGGCTGGACGGCCGACGGGCGCTCGGCGTTCCAGCGGGTGTCGAGCGGGCCCACCGACTTCGTGGTCCGCCTCGCCACCCCGGCGACCGTCGACAAGATCTGTGCCGAGGGCGGCCTCGACACCGGCGGCAAGGTCAACTGCAGCGTGAACCACAAGGTGATGGTCAACCTCAGACGCTGGGTGCTGGCGACCGAGTTCTACCCGAAGGACGTCACCGGGTACCGCGCCCTGATCATCAACCACGAGGTGGGCCACTTCCTCGGCCACGGGCATGTCACGTGCCCGGGCAAGGGGCAGCCCGCCCCGGCGATGATGCAGCAGATCAAGGGCCTGCTCGGCTGCGTCCCCAATGTCTGGCCGTACGACAGCGACGGCCGTCTCGTCACGGGGCCCTCCGTCCCGTGACGTCCCGATCCCGCCGTGGATCCCCCGTTGAATCACCCCTTGATTCACCGACGAACTGGAGTTCAGATGGAGTTACGCGTACGCCGCAGACACGCGTCCCTGGCCGCGGGAGTGGCTTCCGTGGCCCTGGTGCTGGCCGGACTGCCGGCCGGCGCGGGAGCCGTCGACGCGCGCACCGGGAAGACCGCCCGTACGGCCTCCGCGGTGCGGACGGTCACCCTGGTCACCGGTGACCGGGTCCGGGTGGACGGCACCGGGCAGGTCTCGGGGGTGGAGCGGGCGCAGGGCCGGCAGCGCGTGCCCTTCTCGATCAGGGTCGTCGCCGGGCACACCCGGGTCGTCCCCGGTGACGCCGAACTGCTGCTGGCCAAGGGCACGTTGGACCCGCGACTGTTCGACGTCACCCAGCTGGTCAAGGACGGCTACGACGACAAGGGCCGTTCCGACCTGCCGCTGATCGTCACGTTCCGCGGCAAGAAGGCCCCCTCGACGAGCCCGTTCACCGAGGCCGGTGCGCGGATGGGCCGTCAGCTGCCCGTCGTCAACGGCAGGGCCATGCGTTCCGCGAAGAAGCGCGGCACCGACTTCTGGAAAGCCGTCACCCACAACTCGGCCCAGGGGACAGCGCAGTTCACCGCCGCGGCCGGCGTGGAGAAGCTGTGGCTCGACGGCAGGCGTAAGGCCTCCCTCGACAAGAGCGTGCCGCAGATCGGCGCACCGACAGCCTGGGCCGCGGGATTCGACGGCACCGGCACCAAGGTCGCCGTACTGGACACCGGCATCGACACCAGCCACCCCGACCTGGCGGGCAAGGTGGTCGCGGAACAGGACTTCAGCGGCACCGGTTCCACCACCGACAAGTTCGGCCACGGCACGCACGTGGCGTCCACGGTGGCCGGCAGCGGCGCGAAGTCGGGCGGGAAGTACAAGGGGGTCGCGCCGGGCGCACAGCTCCTCAACGGCAAGGTCCTGGACGACAACGGCGGTGGCACGGACTCCGGGATCATCGCCGGCATGGAGTGGGCGGTGGCCCAGGGCGCGGACGTCGTCAGCCTGAGCCTGGGCGGCACCGACTTCCCCGGCATCGACCCGATGGAGGAGGCCGTCAACCGGCTCTCCGCCGAGTCGGACAGCCTGTTCGTCATCGCGGCCGGCAACGAGGGCGACCACGAACGGACCGTCGGCTCGCCCGGCAGCGCCGCGTCCGCGCTCACCGTCGGCGCGGTCGACAAGTCCGACGCGCTCGCCGACTTCTCCAGCCGCGGTCCGCGCGTCGGCGACAGCGGGGTCAAACCGGACCTGACCGCGCCCGGTGTCGCCATCACGGCCGCGGCAGCCGCGGGCAGTTCCCTGGAGGAGTGGTATCCCTCCGACGTCCCCGGATACCTCACGATCGACGGCACCTCGATGGCCACCCCGCATGTCGCGGGCGCCGCCGCGATCCTCGCGCAGCAGCACCCCGGCTGGAGCGGCGAGCGCCTGAAGGCGGTGCTCACCGGCTCGGCGAAGCCGGGCGCGTACAGCTCCTTCCAGCAGGGCACCGGACGTGTCGACGTGGTCCGGGCACTGGACCAGAGCGTCGTCACCGAGCAGGGGCCGGTCGACTTCGGCGTCCAGCAGTGGCCGCACGACGACGACAAAGCGGTGACCAAGCAGCTCACCTACCGCAACCTCGGCACCGAACCGGTCACCCTGGACCTGTCCGTCGACGCCTACGCGGTGGACGGAAAGCCCGGCGCCGAGGGCATGTTCGCCGTCTCCCCGCAGCGGGTCACCGTTCCGGCGGGCGGCGAGGCGAGCGCCGAGGTCACGGCTGACACCCGCGTCGGAAGCGCGGACGGCAGCTTCGGCGGCTCGGTGTCGGCCACCTCGGCCGACGGCAAGGTACAGGTGCGGTCCGCCGTCGGTGTGGAGCGCGAGGTCGAGTCGTACTCGCTGACGCTCAGGCACATCGACAAGGACGGCAAGGCGACCGGCGACGCCCTCACCTCCGTCGCGGACCTCTACGGCGACTTCTACGCCGAGTACGCCGACGACCAGGACGGCGAGCTGACGGTACGGCTGCCCAAGGCCGACTACCTCCTCACCGGGCTGATCCACCCCTCGCTGTCGTCCGCCGAACACGCGGTACTGATCCAGCCCAGGCTGCGGCTGGACAAGGACACGACGGTCGAGGTCGACGCGCGGCAGGCAAAGCCGATGGACATCACCGTGCCGGACCCGGCCACCGTGAACAACGACGCCGCGGTCGCGATCGGCTACGGGCGAGGTGAGGGACAGGACGACGGCTCCCTCCAGTTCCTGATGCCCACCTTCGAGGGCTCCCGGTTCGGGCGGCTCGGCCCGGACGAACCCGTGGACGGACTGAAGTCCCTGTACTCCGGCGACTGGGCCGGCCAGGACAAGGACGGCAAGCCGGTCACCTACCACCTGGGCTGGTACCGCGAGGGCAGCCTGGACGGCTTCACCGCGAAGGTCGCGCGGGGGCAACTGGCCAAGGTGAACCTCCAGGTGGGTGAGCCGGTCGACGGCCGGCGCGTCCAGGCCGAGGTGACCGCGCACCTGCCCGACGGCCGGCTGGTGACCGGATGGGCGGACATGCGGGGGGACCTGCCGTTCCGGAGCACCGAGTACATCCTCGACAACGGCGTGAAGTGGTCGCTGCGCACCTGGCAGGTCTCGGGAGAGGGCCGCGACTCGGTCGTCGAGGGCTTCCAGATGCGCATGCCGAGGACCTGGCAGGCAGGCCGCACCTACCAGGAGCGGTTCGCCGTGGGCGTCTTCGGACCGGTCATGAACCGGCCCGAGGACATCGGAGTCGCCAGGGGCTACCCCGGCGCGGGCCGCTCCGGGAACACCCTCAGGGCCTACCTGCCGCTGTTCGGCGACGGCTCAGGTCACTGGGGCATCAGCAATGCGGCCTCGGGAACGTCCAGGCTGGAGGCGAACGGCAAGGAGATCCCCGACGACTACGACACCCCGGTGACCGACGGTCTCACCGAATACACGCTCCCGGCTCAGGACACCGCGTACAAACTGACGGTGGACAACTCCCGCGATGCCGCCGTGTACGGGGTCAGCACCCGCGTCCACGTCGAGTGGACCTTCCACTCGGCCACGACACCCGAGGGTGACTTCGCCGCACTGCCGCTGTCGACGATCCGCTTCAGCCCCGACCTGACCCTCGCCGGCACGGCGAAGGCGGGCAAGCGCTTCGAGGTCCCGTTCACCGTCGAGGGCGCGACGGCGGGCCGGCACCCGGCGAAGCTCGCCTTCCAGGTGTCCTACGACGACGGTGTCACCTGGCAGCCGGCCAAGTCCGTCGGCGGCACCCACCTGTCCCTGAAGCACCCGGCGAAGGCGGGCTCCGTCTCCCTGCGCGCCGAACTGACCGACCGGGACGGCAACACCCTGACCCAGACGATCGAAAGGGCCTATCTGACGGCCCCGTGACACCCCGCACGCACCGCTGCCCGGGACGGCCTCGCCGCTGTCCCGGGCAGCGGTGCGTCGGCCACCGGCCCGGGAATCACGCCTGACGAGGCGACGGGCATGCCCCGGACCCGAGGTGGGCGCCCCGTTTCCTCAGCCGACGAACGACAGCCGGACCCGCCTGCTCGGATTGTCCCGGTTGGTGTCCACCAGGCACACCGACTGCCAAGTCCCCAGCTCCAGCTGTCCGTTCAGAACCGGCAGCGTCGCGTGCGGCGGGACGATCGCCGGGAGGACGTGGTCGCGGCCGTGGCCGGGGCTCCCGTGGCGGTGCTGCCAGCGGTCGTCGGCGGGGAGGAGCGTATGCAGCGCGGCCAGGAGGTCGTCGTCGCTGCCGGCGCCCGTCTCGATGATCGCGACGCCGGCCGTGGCGTGCGGGACGAAGATGTTGAGGAGGCCGTCGCGGCCGGCGGCGACCTCCCCCAGGAAGGCTTCGCAGTCGCCGGTGAGGTCGACGATCCGCTCCGTCGAACCGGAGGTGACATTCAGGACTCGGGTGGTGAAGGCGTCTGACATCCCCCCATCCTCACCCCTCCGCCCGTGTTCACTCCTCTCCCTCAGCTCAACCTGCGATACCGCGGGTCCACTCTGCGAGACACCATTGACCGTGGTCATGCCGACTGGCTACTTTCTGCCCCATGTTGCGTTCAGTTCTGCTCACCACGCGCGGTCACATCGACCTGCTGCGGGTGGCCTCCGCCGCGTGTCGCCGCGGCTGCTGACGCCTTCTCCCGCCCTCTTCGCGCCTGCGTTCCGCCCTCCCCGTACGTCCAGTCCGCGCTGATCTCCGATCTGTTCACGCGTGGCTGACGCGGCGGCGCCCGGCCGCCCCCTCTCATCGGCCGCTGTCCCCTCCGTGGAGCATCCATGAGCATCAGCCATGCCCCTCCCGGCTCTCTCGAACCCGATATTTCGCACATATCGGGTTCGAAAGCCGCTTCCGTCGACCTCGAACCCATCATCCCGACCTCCTCCCGCCGCACCCTCGTCCCCCGCTGGCTGCGCCGCACGACCGGACCTCTGCTCCTGCTCGCGCTCTGGCAACTCCTCAGCAGCACAGGCGTGTTGACCGCGAACGTCCTCGCCTCCCCGGGCCGCATCGCCCAGGTCGCGGGCGATCTGATCGCCGACGGCTCGCTGGCCTCGGCCATGACGACCTCGCTCCAGCGGGTCGCGGGCGGACTGCTCCTGGGCCTGCTCATAGGCACCGGACTCGCCCTCGTCTCGGGCCTGTTCCGGATCGGCGAGGACATCGTGGACGCTCCGGTGCAGATGCTGCGGACGGTGCCGTTCGTGGGTCTGATCCCGCTGTTCATCATCTGGTTCGGCATCGGCGAGGCTCCGAAGATCGCCATCATCACACTGGGCGTGACCTTCCCCCTCTACCTCAACGTGTACGCGGGCATCCGCGGCGTCGACGCCCAGCTGATCGAGGCCGGTGAGTCCCTCGGGCTCTCCCGCTGGGGACTCGTACGGCATGTCATCCTGCCGGGCGCGCTCCCCGGCGCCATGACCGGTCTGCGCTACTCCCTCGGCATCGCCTGGCTCGCGCTGGTCTTCGCCGAGCAGGTCAACGCGGACTCCGGGATCGGCTTCCTGATGGTGCAGGCGCGGGACTTCCTGCGCACCGACGTCATCGTGGTCTGCCTGATCGTCTACGCCTTCCTCGGCCTGCTCGCCGACTTCATCGTCCGCTCCCTCGAAAGGCTGCTGCTGCAATGGCGACCGACGTTCACGGGCCGGTGAGCCTCCAGGTGTCCGGGTCCCCCTCCGAGTCGCCCGAGGCGCCCGGGGCCGGGTCATCCACGGCAGCCCGGGGCTCCGAAGCGGCCGAGGCACCCCGGCCCGCGCACGCCGTGCGGGTCCAGGGGCTGACCCGCGCCTTCGACGGCCGCGCCGTCATCGACGACCTGCAACTGGACGTCCGTCCAGGTGAGTTCGTGGCCCTGCTCGGCCGCAGCGGCTGCGGCAAGTCCACGCTGTTGCGCATCCTCGCCGGGCTCGACCGGGAGATCGAGGGCACCGTCCTGGTCCCGCGCCGCAAGGCGGTCGCCTTCCAGGCGCCCCGGCTGATGCCGTGGAAGAAGGTGTGGCGCAACGTCCTGCTCGGGCTGCCCGGCAAACCCGCGCGCACCGTCGCCGACCAGGCCCTCGAGGAGGTCGGCCTGAGCCACCGCAGTGACGCCTGGCCCAAGACCCTCTCCGGCGGTGAGGCCCAACGTGCCTCGCTGGCAAGGGCGTTGGTGCGCGAGCCCGATCTCCTTCTGCTGGACGAGCCGTTCGGTGCGCTCGACGCGCTCACCCGCATCAAGGCCCAGCGTCTGGTGGGCGAGTTGTGGCAACGCCGCGGCTGCGCGGTGCTGCTCGTGACACACGACGTCGAGGAGGCCGTGCTGCTCGCCGACCGCGTTCTCGTGATGGACGAGGGCGTCATCGCGCACGAGCAGGAGATCGACCTCGCCCGGCCCCGCGACATCACCGATCCCCGGTTCGCGGAGATCCGGGGCCGGCTCCTGGAGCGCCTCGGCGTCGACACCGCCGCCGAAGCCGCCTGAACTCCCTGCCCCCAGAGCCGGGTTGCGGCTCACCCACCCACACTCCACGTTCCACAGAACGGATCTCCCATGCGACGCCGCCTCGCCCCCGCCGCACTGCTCCTCCCCTTCGCCCTCCTGCTCACCGCCTGCGGCGGGAACGCATCCGCCGGTACGGGCAGCGACACCGACGGCAAGGGCTCCCTCACGCTCAACGTCGGTGACCAGAAGGGTGGTTCGGAGGCCATCCTGCGTGCCGCCGGAGAGCTCAAGAACCTCGACTACAAGATCAAGTGGTCGACCTTCACCTCCGGTCCGCCGCTTCTGGAGGCCGTCAACGCCAAGGCCGTCGACATCGGCGGCGTCGGCAACACCCCGCCGGTGTTCGCGGCCGGCGCCGGTTCGAAGATCGCGGTGGTGGCCGCCTTCCACGGCACGTCCAAGGGCGACGCCATCCTCGTACCGAACGGGTCGAAGCTGACCGAGCCCGAGCAGCTCAAGGGCGCATCGATCGCCGTGGCGCAGGGTTCGTCGGCCAACTACCAGCTGGTCGCCTCCCTCAAGGCCGCCGGACTCACCCTGAGCGACGTCAAGGTCAAGTACCTCCAACCGGCGGACGCACTCGCCGCGTTCACCTCAGGCAAGGTCGACGCGTGGGCCGTGTGGGACCCGTACACCTCGCAGATCCTCCAGGCCAAGCAGGGCCGCGTGCTGACCACCGGCGAGGGCGTGACCAACGGTCTGACCTTCCAGGTCGCGGCGCCCGGAGCACTGAAGGACGCGAAGAAGGCCGCGGCCATCAAGGACTACCTGGACCGGCTGCGCCGGGCCACCGCCTGGGTCTACGACCATCAGGAGGAGTGGGCCAAGGTCTGGGCGAAGGAGACCGGGCTGCCGTACGAGGTGGCGCTCGCGTCGGTGAAGCGGACCAACGCGAGCCGGGTCTCGGTCGCGGTCGACAAGCCGCTGATCGCCTCCGAGCAGGAGATCGCGGACGCCTTCACCTCGTTGAAGCTCATCCCGAAGAAGGTCGACTTCGGGGCCTACGTGGACACCCGCTACAACGGCGACCTCCCGCCCTCCACCACGCCGGCCCGCACCGCGAAGGGCTGACGACATGACCGTACGACTCCACTGGTTCCTGCCCACGGGCGGCGACGGCCGCACCCTCGTGGACCGGCACGCCTACGGCTCCAACCACACCGGGCACGTCCCCGGCGTCCGCCCGCCGGACATCGAGTATCTCGTCCAGATAGCCAAGGCGGCCGAGCACTTGGGCTTCGAGGCGGTGCTCACCCCGACCGGCACCTGGTGCGAGGACGCCTGGCTGACCACGGTGGCCCTCGCCCAGCACACCGAACGGCTGAAGTTCCTGGTGGCCTTCCGGCCTGGCCTGATCTCGCCGACGCTCGCCGCGCAGATGGCGTCGACCTATCAACGTCTCACGCGTGGGCGGCTGTTGCTCAACGTCGTCACCGGCGGCGACTCCACCGAGCAGCGGCGCTTCGGGGACCGTCTCGACCACGATCAGCGGTACGCCCGCACGGACGAGTTCCTGTCGGTGGTCACAGGGGTGTGGCGGGGACAGCCGTACGACTTCGAGGGCGCCCACTACCAGGTCGAGGGCGGGCTGACCGCGCTGCCGCCCGACCCGCTGCCGCAGTTGTTCTTCGGCGGGTCCTCCCCGGCGGCCGGGCCGGTCGCGGCGCGGCACGCGGACGTGTATCTGACCTGGGGCGAACCGCCCGCGCAGGTGAAGGAGAAGATCGACTGGATCCGTTCGCTGGCCGAGCGGGAGGGCCGTGAGGTCCGCTTCGGGGTCCGGCTGCACACGATCTCGCGGGACTCCTCGGCGGAGGCCTGGGCGACCGCGAACCGGCTGCTCGACGACCTGGACGCCGACACGATCACGGCCGCGCAGAGTGCTCTCGGGCGCAGTGAGTCCGTGGGTCAGCAGCGGATGCTGGCCCTGCACGGGGGCTCCCGCGCCGAGTTGGAGATCCACCCGAACCTGTGGGCGGGCGTCGGTCTCGTCCGGGGTGGGGCGGGTACGGCTCTTGTCGGCAGCCACGCCGAGGTCGCGGACCTGGTCGAGGAGTACCACTCGCTCGGCGTCGAGCACTTCGTGCTCTCCGGATATCCGCATCTGGAGGAGGCGTACTGGTTCGGCGAGGGCGTGATTCCCGAGCTGGCCGCGCGCGGGCTGGTCGACCGGGGAGCACGGACCGGCGCGCCGATCCTGGTGGCGGGCGGACGCTGAGCGTCCGGGAAGATCCAGGCCCTCCCCACGGTTGGTAGAAAGGTGAACAACACGCGCGAGGTCGAGGTCGTCGTCACAGGCGCTGGTCAGGCGGGTCTGTCCAGCGCCTTTCACCTGCGCCGCACCGGTTTCGAGCCGGAGCGCGACTTCGTGGTGCTGGACCACTCCCCCGCCCCCGGCGGTGCCTGGCAGTTCCGGTGGCCGTCGCTGACGTACGGCAAGGTCCACGGCATGCACGCGCTGCCGGGGATGGAGCTCACGGACGCAGATCCGCAGCGGCCGTCCTCAGAGGTGATCGCCGAGTACTTCGCGGCGTACGAGCGGGCCTTCGACCTTCGGGTACGGCGGCCCGTCGACGTCCGTGCGGTGCGTTCGACGAGTGCGGGCACCGGCGGGCGGCTGCTCGTCGAGACCTCGGACGGCACCTGGTCGGCGCGGGCGCTGATCAACGCGACCGGCACCTGGGACCGCCCGTTCTGGCCGCGCTACGCGGGGCAGGAGACCTTCCGGGGACGGCAGTTGCACACCGCGCAGTACCCAGGGCCCGAGGCGTTCGCCGGGCTGCGGGTGGTCGTGGTGGGCGGGGGCGCCTCGGGCACCCAGCACCTCATGGAACTCGCCCCGTACGCGGCCGAGACCACCTGGGTGACCAGGCGTGAGCCCGTGTTCCGGGAGGGCCCCTTCACCGAGGACGTCGGCCGGGAGGCCGTGGCGCTGGTCGAGGAGCGGGTGCGGCAGGGGCTGCCGCCCAAGAGCGTGGTGTCGGTGACCGGGCTGCCGCTGAACGACGCGGTCCGGCAGGCGATCGCGGAGGGGGTCCTGGACCGGCAGCCCATGTTCGACCGCATCACGCCCGAGGGCGTGGAGTGGAACGACGGACGCCGAGTCGACGCCGACGTCATCCTGTGGGCGACCGGGTTCCGGCCCGCCGTCGATCATCTGGCCCCGCTGAAGCTGCGCGAGCCGGGCGGTGGGATCCGGGTCGAGGGCACCCGCGCGGTCGCCGATCCGCGGATCCACCTCGTCGGCTACGGCCCGTCGGCGAGCACCATCGGCGCCAACCGCGCGGGCCGTGCGGCCGTACGGGACATCAGGCGACTGCTGGCGGCGGAGCCCGTCGCGGCCTGACGCTCCGTCACATCACCCCGCTGTAGGCGACTTCTGCCGGTTCTTGTTGAACTCGGCCACGTTGCGCTGGTGTTCCGCGAAACTGCTGGTGAAGCGGGTGTCCCCCGGCTTCACCGTCACGAAGTACAGCCAGTCGCCCGGCGTCGGGTTGATCGCGGCCCGCATGGCGTCCTCGCCCGGGTTGTCGATCGGGGTCGGCGGCAGGCCCATGCGCTGGTACGAGTTGTAAGGGCTGTCGATCCGGACGTCCGCGGTGGTCGTCCGCAGCGTGGAGCGGTTCAGCGCGTAGTTGATGGTGGAGTCCATCTGCAACGGCATCCCGCGTTCCAGGCGGTTGAAGACGACCCGGGCCACCTTGCCCATGTCGGCCTTGTTCGCCGCCTCGGCCTGGACGATGCTCGCGATGGTGACGGCCTGGTAGACGTTCATCGCGTTGCGCTGGGCCCCGGCCGCGATCGGGGCTCCGTTGAACTTCTTGTTCGCGATGTCGACCATGAACGTGAGCAGCGCCTCGGGCGTCGTCTTCTTCCCGTTCCGCTCCAGCGGATACGTCGCCGGGAAGAGGTAGCCCTCCGGGTTGCCCTCGGCGTCGTTCGGCAGCTTGAGGTGCACCTTGGCCAGGGACTTCTTGGCGGTGCCCGGGGGCTGCGCGAGGGCCTTGTCCACAGCGTCGTAGATCTGCCCGGACCGCCAGCCCTCCGGGATGACCAGCGTGGTGGGCTTCTTCTCCCCCTCGCTCTCCAGGCTCAGCAACGGCACCGCCACGGCGGTGCCGGCCACGACGGCCCCGGTCGCGATGAGGACGAGTCGGCCCCGGCGCGTCAGTCGAATCGTGCTCGGTGGCGGAGTGTTCATGTGCATGCGGGCACGGTAACCCGCATATCGTCGCAAACCAGGCATATCTTCGGCTTGTCGGTTTCGGTTCAGCTGGTCGGTTCCAGCTGCGCCGCACGGCTGCCCGGTTCCGGCTGCGCCTCCCCGTGAGCGGGATCCCGTCGGGCGTCCCGGCGCACGAGCGCCGCGTACCGTCCGTCCTTCTCCAGCAGTTCCTCGTGCGTACCGCGCTCGGCCACCCGGCCCGAGTCGAGGACCACGATCTGGTCGGCGCTCCGGATCGTGGACAGGCGGTGCGCGATGGTGAGGGTGGTGCGGTTGGCCGAGAGCGCGTCGATGGCCTCCTGGACCGCGTGCTCCGTACGGGTGTCCAGGGCACTGGTCGCCTCGTCCAGGATGAGGACGGGCGGGTCCCGCAGGATGGTCCGGGCGATGGCCAGACGTTGCTTCTCGCCTCCGGAGAACCGGTGACCGCGCTCGCCCACGACGGTGTCGTAACCGTCGGGCAACGAAGCGATGTGGTCGTGGATCTGGGCCGCCCGCGCCGCCTGCTCGATCTCCTCGTCGGTCGCGTCCGGCTTGGCGAAGCGGAGGTTGTCGGCGACCGAGGCGTGGAAGAGGTACGTCTCCTGGGAGACGACCCCGATGCCGCGCGCGAGGGTGTCGAAGTCGAGGTCGCGGACGTCGACCCCGTCGAGGGTGACCCGGCCGCCCGTCACGTCGTAGAGCCGCGGGACGAGATAGCCGAGTGTGGACTTTCCCGCGCCGGTCGGGCCGACGACCGCGAGACTGCTGCCCGCGGGGACGTCGATGTCGATGCCGTCGAGGATGGGGCCCCGGTTGTCCTTGGCTTTGCCCTTGCCCTTGCCCTCGTCGGCGTGGGCGTCGGCGTCGGCGTCGGCGTCGGCGTCATAGCGGAACTCCACCTTCTCCAGGCGGACTTCGCCCTTGACGCGGTCGAGGTGGACCGGGTTCTCCCGCTCGGTGATGTCGACCGGCAGGTCGAGGTACTCGAAGATGCGCTGGAAGAGCGCGAGCGAGGTCTGGATCTGGACGCCGGTCGACAGCAGGCTCACGGCCGGGCGGAACAGGCCCTGCTGGAGCGAGACGAAGGCCACGATGGTGCCGATGGAGATGTCGGGACCGCCGGTCTGGAGGGCGATGCCCGCGGTCCAGTAGATGACGGCGGGCATCGCGGACATGACGATCCCGATGACGGCCATGCGCCAGCGGCCGGCCATGTTCGACCGCACTTCGAGGTCGACCAGGCCCTCGGACTCGTCGGCGAAGGACCGGGTGAGCGAGTCGGAACGGCCCATCGTGCGGCCCAGCAGGATGCCGCTGACGGAGAGCGACTCGGTGACGGTCGCGGCCATCGCGGCCATCTGCTTCTGGCGCTGAGTGACGATCTTCTTGCGTTCCTTGCCGACCCGGCGGCTGATCCACACGAACACCGGGAGCAGGAGCAGCGAGACGACGGTGAGGCGCCAGTCCAGGGCGATCATCGCGATGATCGTGGCGATCACGCTGGTCAGGTTGGAGACCAGGGAGGTCGCGGTCGAGGTGACGGTGGCCTGCATCCCGCCGATGTCGTTGGCGATGCGGGACTGCACCTCGCCGGTGCGGGTGCGGGTGAAGAAGGCGAGCGACATGCGCTGGAGGCGGCCGTACACCGCGGTGCGCAGGTCGTGCATGACGCGCTGGCCGACCGTCGTGGAGATCAGGGTCTGCAGGACGCCGAAGATCCCGGTGAGCACGGCACTGAGGACCATGCCCAGCGCGAGCAGGCTGAGCAGCCCGGTGCGGCCCTCGGGGATGGCCACGTCCAGCGTTTCCTTCAGCAGGAACGGGGTGGCCACGGTGACCAGGGACGAGGCGCCGACCAGCAGGCCGACGACGGCGAGCTTGGCGCGGTACGGCTTGAAGAGGCGGAGGATACGGCGCACCTGACGGGGTTGGTCGGTCGAGGTGCCGGGCGTGGGGGTCCAGTCGATGTGATCGCGGGGCATGGTCTCCTGCGGAAGGTGAGGTGATGAGGACTGACGGAGCCTAGCTCATTGTTACCTATGCTCACAATGAATTAAGTCCTGTTATTGTTCCCGCATGACCACGCCCGATTCCGACAGTCTGCTCGCCGAGCAGTTGCTCAGGCTCACGCGCCGGGTGCACCGCATCCAGAAGCGCCAGCTCCACGAGCGCGGACTCGGTGTGACGCCGGCCCAGTCCCGGCTGCTGCGCACCCTCGCGCACTGGGAGACACCGCCCCGTATGACCGATCTCGCGGAGCGCCTGGAGGTGGTCCCGCGTGCGGTGACCACCCTCGTCGACGGACTGGAGGCCGGCGGCAAGGTGCGCCGGGTACCCGATCCGGCCAACCGCCGGGAGATCCGCATCGAGCTGACCGAGGACGGCGTGAAAACCCTGCGGGGACTGCGGGACGTGCGCCGGGCCGCCGCCGAGGAGATCCTCACCCCGCTGTCGGACGAACAGCGAGCGGTGCTCGGCGGGTTGCTGGACACGTTGATGGACGGGCAGTGCTGAGAGGTCGGCACGCTGCACGGGACGGCGTTGCGCGATAGTCGCCCCATGTCGTGCGCGGGTGGGACAGGGGTGAAACAGGCCGCGGCCACCACTCCGTACGACGGGAGCGGTGGCCGCGGCCTGTTCGGGCAGGAGTGTCAGCGGGCCTAGGAGACCGGGTCCTTGGCCGACTGGACCGGCTGCTCGGCTTCCTCGGCCGACTGGGCCGGCTCGTCGACGGGATCGCCCTCCCCCGCGGGCACGCTCTCGCCGTCGAGCACCCTCTTCGCCTTCTCGATGTCCAACGCCCCTTCCCAGCGGGAGACCGCGAAGACGGCGACACAGTTGCCGAGCAGGTTCGTCACGACGCGCATCGAGTCCATGATGCGGTCCACACCGAGGAGCAGGGCGACAGCGCCGGCCGGGATCGCGCCGAGCGAGGAGGCGGTCGCGGACAGGGCGAGGAATGCCGAACCGGGGATGCCCGCCATGCCCTTGCTCGTCAGCATGAGCACCAGGACGACGGTGATCTGCTGGCTCAGGCTGAGGTCGACCCCCACGGCCTGGGCGATGAACAGGGTGCCGATGGAGAGGTAGAGCGAGGCGCCGTCGAGGTTGAAGGAGTAGCCGGTGGGCAGCACCAGACCCACGGCGTCCTCGCGGGCACCCGCCTTGCGCAGCTTCTGCATCACGCGCGGCATGACGGACTCGGTGGACGCGGTGCCGAGCGCGAGGAGCATCTCCTCGCGGATGTAGCGCAGGAACTTCCAGAGGCTGATCCCGGTGAGCGCCTTGAGCGCGACGGCGAGCAGCGTGATGAAGAGCGCGGCGGCCACGTAGCAGAGGATGATCAGCTTGGCGTAGGTCTCGATGACGCCGAGGCCGTACTGGCCGATCAGGACGGCCATGGCGCCGAAGACCGCGATGGGCGCGAGGCGCATCACGAAACCGACGATCGCGAAGATGATCTCCTGGGCCTGCTCAATGGCGGGCAGCACCCGCGGGACCTTGGTGTGGCCGAGGTGCAGCAGGGCGGCGCCGACCAGGCAGGCCAGGATGAGCACCTGGAGCAGGGAGTTCTCGGCGAAGGCGCCGATGAAACTGGTGGGCAGCGCGTTGACGATGAACTCGGTCGTCGAGGGCAGGTGTCCGCCGCCCGTCTTGGCGTCGACGGCCGCGGAGTTGAGCGTCGAGGGGTCGACGTGCATCCCCGAGCCGGGCTGGACGATGTTGGCGGCGAGGAGACCGATGAGCAGCGCCAGCGTGCTCGCGACCTCGAACCAGATCAGCGCCTTGAGCCCGATCCGGCCGAACGCCTTGAGGTCACCGGCCTTGGCGATGCCGACGACGACCACGCAGAACACGAGCGGCGAGATGATCGTCTTGATCAGCCGGGTGAAGCCGTCGCCGAGCGGCTGAAGGTCCGAGGCGAAGCCGGGCCACAGCTTTCCGACGAGGATGCCGAGCACCAGCGCGCAGGCGACCTGCGCGAAGAGAGAGGTACGCAGTATGCGTGCGACGCGTCGCGGCAGGGACGGGACGGACTGCGGCACGGGCACTCCTTGAGCGATGGGGACGCGCAGAAGCCGAAACGGAAGAATTAGAACTTCTGCGATACGGAAAGCGGTTTCCGTGGCGATCACTTTGCTGGCGCCGTTGATCTCGCACGAAACTGCGGTGTTTCGGCCAGGTAAATCCGCCCCTCGTGTGACCCATCGCACACGACTCGGAACGGAGTTCTCGCCGTCGGCCCGGCGGTTCGCGGAGATGTTCGCCGGCCGGAAGCGGACGGTGGCCGTCCGACGGTGGTGCGGGGTGGCGATGCGGCCCGTGAACCGGGCGTACGGGTACAGGAGTTGGCAGGTTCCACTTCCCCCCTGGGTAGGCCGAAGACCAAGACCTCGACGTGATGCGGGCGACCGGCGTTGAGGAGGTGGGGCAGCGGGGCCGGTGGCCGGCGTCAGGTCGTATTCGATCGGCTTGATGGCGAAGGCGCGGGGCCCTGGAACGACGGGAATGACAGACCGGCGGACCGGCGCGTTTCGTCCACGGCTCTCGATGCACGCCCCGACTTGTTCCAAGGGCCGTTGCCGGGCAGGCGGAAGTGCGCACTACGTTGCGTCGCCGGGGCGTGTCGGGCGTACGCCGGTCGAACTCCCGCCCCGTGACGTCGCCTTGGGGATCGTGGCACGATGATGTCCCAGCGGTCGGCGGTCTGCGGTCAACGGCCCGCAGTCAGCGGTCAGCGGCCGCGCCAAGAGGGTTGCCCGTCGGCACGGTCATCACAATCCGTATCCGTATCCGTCTCTTGCTGACCGTGTGCCAGGCCAGTTGGGCATCCGACGCGATGGCACCTCCCTCAGCGGCCCTACGCCCGCAGGTCTGCCCTGTCTCCCATCACCACCACAGGATGCTGGTCCGGGTCGAGCCGGCGGAGCAGATACGCCATCGCCGTCCTGGACACGCTGACGCAGGCCGACGTACCGCTGCCGTGGTCCATGTGCAGCCAGATCCCGCCGCCCTTGGCGTACCCCTCGGGCCGCGTCTGGTTGTTCGGCGGAGTGCCCTCGACACGGTTGTAGTCGATGGCGACGACGTAGTCGAAGTCGTGCCAGTAGGACTTGGGCCACCAGCGGGGAGCCGCCATCGCGGCGGACCTCGTGTACGGCAGCCTCGCGCCGGGGTCCGGGAGGACTCCGCCCGCGTCGCTGAGCGTGAACACGCCGACGGGGCTGCGCTTGTCGCCCTCGTGGTGGTCGGTGGTCCAGCCCTTCTTGCCGTTGTGCGCGGGCCAGTCGCGGACCCGGTTCCAGCCGGAGCCCCGCCGGGTGTAGAGCACGAGGGTGGCGTTCGGGGAGTTCCTGCTGTTGCCGTACACCGCGACGACCTGCCGGGAGCCGGCCGGGATGCGGCGCTGGAGGCGGTCGCCGACGTCAGGGATGCGGTCACTCACGCCGGGGGGACGGGAGGGTCGGTCCGCCGCGCCGCCCGCCGGCCCGTCCACGGCTTTGTCCGCTGCTCCGGTGCGTGTGCCACCGCCGACGGACTCCGGGCCCTGGCCGCCGCACCCGCCGAGGGGGGTCAGCAGCACTCCCAGGACCGTCGCCGTCACCATGGCACGCCGTGCGCCTGCGCCTCCTCGCATCGCACCATGGTCGCACCGCGGTCCGATGGGGGCAGACCCGGCAGACCCGGACATGGCACGTCCGGAGAAGGCCGGTCAGGGCAAGGCCTGCCCTACGGGCCTGTCGGACGAGAGCTGTCGGACGAGCCCTGCTGTCACGCGCAGGTTGATCCGGTAGCCCAGCCGGATCCGTGCGTCACAGCAGAAAACCGTTTGCCTCCGACCACGCTCTGCCGCGAACCTTTCACGGTTTGCAGCCGCCGTGTGCGGCTCCCTCCCACCCCCCTGACACGAGCCACTGGGACGTCACACGTCATGCAGATCCAAGACCTTCCGTATCCCGACCCGGGAGTGCCGGACGCCCGCTCGGGCCCCCGGTTCCTGTGGTGGCTCTTCCGGAACCAACTCGGCGGACAGTTCAAGTCGCTGGCCTGGGGACTGCTGCACTTCCTCTCCGTCTCCGCGCTGCCCTTCTGCGTCGGCGTGGCCGTCCAGGCGGTCGTCGACCACTCCGGCCGCAGACTGGCCCTCGCCGGCGGTCTGCTGGCGCTGTGCTGCCTCGGAAGCGCGCTCGGCGACACCTTCCTGCACCGCACCGCCGTCACCAACTGGATCACGGCCGCCGCGCGCGTCCAGCAACTCCTGGCCCACAGGGCCGCCAACCTGGGCTCGGCGCTCACACGGCGCGTCGCGGCCGGCGAGGTCGTCGCCGTCTCCACCGGTGACGTCGAGAAGATCGGCTGGTTCGTGGAGGCCTGGTCACGGTTCACGGCGGCGGCGGTCACCGTCGTCGTGGTCTGCGTCGGACTGGTCGTCTACCAGCCCACGCTCGGTGCCGTGGTCGCCGTGGGCCTGCCGGTCATGGCGCTCGCGGTGCTGCCGCTGCTGCCTCGGGCGACCAGACGCGCCGACGTCCAGCGGGAGAAGGCGGGCCGCGCCACCGAACTGGCCACCGACACCGTCGCCGGGTTGCGGGTGCTGCGCGGCATCGGCGGTGAGGAACTCTTCCTCGACCGCTACCGCAGCGCCTCCCAGGAGGTCCGGCACGCGGCCGTGCGCAGTGCCCGGATGTGGTCCCTGATCTCCGCGATCCAGGTGCTGCTGCCGGGGCTGCTGCTGATCGCGGTCGTCTGGTACGGCGTCCACCTGGCCCGCCAGGGCCGCGTCGAGGTCGGCGAACTGGTCGCCGTCTACAGCTCGGTGATGATCCTGACCTATCCGCTGCGGCACTTCGAGGAGATCGCCATGGCGTACTCCTTCTCCCGGCCCTCGGCCACCCGGGCCGCCCGGGTGCTGTCGCTGGAGCGGGCCACGTCCGCCGAAGGCTCACTGGACGCGGCGGACGTGCCGTCCGGGGACCTGTACGACCCGGCCACCGGTCTGCTCGCCCCCTCGGGCCGGCTCACCGCGGTGGTGTGCGGCGACCCGGACGCGGCGGGACTGCTGGCCGAACGGCTGGGCGGGCATCCCTCGGACGCCGGTACGTCGGTGCTGCTGGGCGGGGTCCCGCTGGACGACCTGCCGCTCGACTCGGCACGCACCGCCGTCCTCGTCCAGGACAAGGACCCGGTCCTGCTCTCCGGCAGCCTGCGGGAACTGCTCGACGTGCCCGCCTCGGGCGAAGTCGGCGCCGTGGCCGCGCTCGCCGCCGCGCAGTGCGCGGACGTGCTGGCCGCGCTGGTCCAGGGGTCCCTTGACGCCGAGGACCCGATGGACGCGCGCATCACCGAACGGGGACGGTCCCTGTCCGGCGGCCAGCGCCAGCGGCTCGCGCTGGCCCGGTCGCTGTTCACCGACCCCGAGGTGCTCGTCCTGGACGAGCCGACCTCCGCCGTCGACTCGCACACCGAGGCGCGGATCGCCGAAGGCGTACGGGACTTGCGAGCCGGGCGCACGACCGTGGTGTTCACCTCCTCGCCGCTGCTCCTGGACCGAGCCGACCGGGTCGTGCTCGTCCACGAGGGCGAGGTGGTGGCCGTCGGCGTACACCGCGAACTGGTGCACACGGAGCCCCGGTACCGGGCGGTCGTGACCCGCGAGACGGACGAAGAGGCCGCGCTCGACGACGTTCTGAACGAACTGGAAGAGATCGAGGAGACAGCATGATCGGCGTGGCGCCACCGGCGTACGACCCGGCGGCACCGACGACGGCGAACACCCTGCCCGTCGGAGCCACCGCGACCGTACGCGCGTACGTGGCCGAACTGTTCCACCGGCACCGACGTGCCTTCGTGCTCCTCGTCACCGTCAACACGGTCTCGGTCGTCGCCTCCATGGTCGGGCCATGGCTCCTCGGCGACCTCGTCGAGCGAGTGACGGACCAGGCGCGTGAGCTCCATCTGGAGCTGACGGCCGGCCTGTTCGTGGCCGCGTTGATCGTCCAGGCCGTGTTCGTACGGCAGGTGCGGCTGCGCGGTGCGATGCTCGGCGAGCAGATGCTGGCCGACCTGCGCGAGGACTTCCTCGTACGGTCCGTCGGCCTGCCGCCGGGCGTCCTGGAGCGGGCCGGGACCGGTGACCTGCTGTCCCGGATCACGACGGACATCGACCGGCTCGGAAACGCCATGCGCGAGGCCGTGCCGCAGCTCGCGATCGGCGTGGTGTGGGCGGCCCTGCTGCTCGGCGGACTCGTGATCACGGCACCGCCGCTCGCGGCCGCCGTACTGCTCGCCCTTCCCACGCTCGTTCTCGGCTGCCGCTGGTACTTCAAACGGGCGCCGTCCGCCTACCGCTCGGAGGCCGCCGGATACGCGGCTGTGGCCGCCGCACTCACGGAGACCGTGGACGCCGGACGGACCGTCGAGGCGCACCGGCTCGCCGCCCGTCGTATCGAGCTGTCGGAGCAGCGGATCAAGGAGTGGACCGCCTGGGAGCGCTACACACTGTGGCTGCGGTCGGTGTTGTTCCCGTGCATCAACGTCAGCCACGTCATGATCCTTTCGTCGGTGCTGATGGTCGGCGGGGTGTTCGTCCTCCAGGGCTGGATCGGGGTCGGCCAGCTGACGACGGGCGCCTTGATCGCCCAGATGCTCATCGACCCGGTCGGGCTCATCCTTCGCTGGTACGACGAGCTCCAGGTGGCCCAGGTGTCGCTGGCCCGGCTGGTCGGCGTCCGGGACATCGAGCCGGACACCGGGGACACGGGGCCGGCTCCCGAGGGCCGGAACGTGCACGCGGACCGGGTCCACTTCGGCTACCTGGAAGGCGTGGACGTCCTGCGCCAGGTGTCCCTGGAGGTGGCGCCCGGCACCCGGCTGGCGCTGGTCGGCCCCTCGGGTGCCGGCAAGTCCACGTTGGGCCGTCTCCTGGCCGGGATCTACGCGCCCCGGGACGGCCGGATCACCCTGGGCGGCGCCGAGCTGTCCCGGATGTCCGCCGAGCGGGTGCGTGAACACGTGGCCCTCGTCAACCAGGAGCACCACGTCTTCGTGGGCTCCCTGCGTGACAACCTCCTGCTCGCCCGGACCGACGCCACGGACGCCGAACTCTGGGCCGCGCTGGACGCGGTCGACGCGGACGGGTGGGCGCGGGCGCTCGACGACGGTCTCGACACCGAGGTCGGCTCGGGCGGGCTGACCGTCACCCCGGCCCAGGCCCAGCAGGTCGCGCTGGCCCGGCTGGTGCTCGCCGACCCGCACACCCTGGTCCTGGACGAGGCGACCTCTCTGCTGGACCCACGTGCGGCCCGCCATCTGGAACGGTCCCTGGCCCGTGTCCTCGAAGGCCGCACGGTGGTCGCGATCGCCCACCGGCTGCACACCGCCCACGACGCGGACGTCATCGCCGTCGTCGAGAACGGCCGCATCAGCGAGCTGGGCAGCCATGACGAGCTGGTCGTGGCGGACGGGGCGTACGCGGCGCTGTGGAGGTCGTGGCACGGCTGAGACCCGGCGCTGCCGGGTACCGTCCTGAACGACGGTGCCCGGGTCGTCCCGGCAGAGGGGAACAGCTGGGCGGCTCGGCGGCTCGGCGGCTCGGCGGCAAGGTGGGCGGGCCGCGGCTTCCCGCACCCTGTCGCCGGAACGCAGCAGCCCAGGCTCTGGCCGCACCCGCCATCCCGGCCCTCCGGCACCTCCCCACGCCGACCCTCCGGCACGCCGGCACCCCGGCGCTCCGGGCCGCGCCGGCACCCGCATCCGAGCACCCCGGCGCCGTCCGCGCCCGGGACTCGGCACCCATCCTTTGCCCGTTCCGCCGGCAGCGGTGGCCCCGTGCCGTTGCGCGGTGACGAAAGAGGGTGGAAGGCTGGACAGCAGCACCGGCTCAGGGAGCGCCCGCGGACAGCACGGTTCGCCGACGGGTGCGGCAAGTGTCCCGGGAGTCCGTGGCCCGCCCCGGGCCGCGCGAGGACCGGGTCCGTCCCCATCACCTGGAGGTACCCGTGGAAAGCTCCGACGGATGGGGAGACGACGTCTACCAGCCCGACGGATCCGAGATCCAGGACGACGCGGGTCTACTCGACGCGGAGGACACCCTGGAGGACGACGGAGTCGGCGACCCCCTCGACCGCGGCTGGTCCCCACCCGACCGACCGTGGGCGGTGGAGCACAGCGGTGTCACGGCCGCGGAGCGTCGGCGGGGTGAGACGCTCGACCAGCGGCTCGCCGAGGAAGTGCCCGATCTCGTCGCCCCTGATGACGACGGTCTCGGCGACTCCGACGGCACCGACGGCGAGCTCCTGGACAACGAGGTCGGCGCGATGCGCTCCGGTCGTCTCGTGGCCCCCGACGAAGGGGCGCACGAGGACGAGGAGAGCGCGCTGATCGCCACGGACGTGGGCATCGACGGTGCCGCGGCGTCCGCCGAGGAGGCCGCGATGCACATCGTCGACGAGGAGTCTCTGTCCGGCTGACCGACCCGTTGCCTGCCGCCCGCCATCCACCGCACAGTCGGCGTCGAATCCCGCGCCGTGCACCGCGCCCTCCGAGGAGCATCCATGCAGCAGGACAAGCACCCCGTCTACCACTCGGTCGTCTTCCGTGACCGCTCCGCCGGCTACGCCTTCCTGACCCGGTCCACCGCCACCAGCGAGCAGACCATCGAGTGGGACGACGGCGAGACCTACCCGGTGGTGGACGTGGAGATCTCCTCCGAGAGCCACCCCTTCTACACCGGCAAGGCGCGCACGGTGGACTCGGAGGGACGCGTCGCCGCCTTCGAGCGGCGCTACGGAGGCGGGACCGGTCAGAGCAGCTGACAGGACGGGCCGACGCGGCGGCCTCGGATGAATCAGATGAAGTTCAGCGCCGCCGCGCAGCCCACGCCGCCGAGCAGCATGAACGCCGGCATCAGCACCTTCAGCTCGACCCAGCTGCCCGCCCGGAACCGCATGATCTTGGGCGGTCCGATCGGGTACCAGCGCTTGCGGCCCACCGGGATCGGCCACAGGACCGGGCAGCCGGACACCGTCAGCGCGTCCCCGATGTCGTGCACGAGCGCGCCCAGCACGATCGGCAGTCCCAGCCACAGGTACTCCTGGCCCGGCTGGTCGAACAACCAGCTCGAGCCGTTGCCCGGCTTGTCCAGGACACCCGCGATGATCCACGCGCTGGTCGCGGCCAGCAGCCAGACCAGCACGTCGGCGCTGGAGCCGCGCGTGGCCCGCCACAGCAGGCCTTCGATGGCCAGCACCATGTGGACGAACAGGATCGCCAGCACCGCCCAGCGGCCACCGGTGATCGCCGCCGCCGAAGCACCGGCACCGATCAGGACGGCAAACAGCCAGGTGTGCGTGAGCGTGCGGTGCCCGCCGGAGCGACGCGGGTCGCCCTGCTTCTTCGTGGCCTTGTAGACGGCGTACGAAAGTTTGTCGACGATCTCGCACAGGCCCCGCGAGATCGGCCCGAAGGCCCGCGAGATCGTGGCCGCCTTGTGGTCGAGGTCGGGCGCGAGCGCGGCCCCCGCGCAGATCAGCGCTCCGGCCAGCAGAACGGGCCACGGCATGGTGTGCCCCGTGGCGGCGGCCGCCGCTCCTACGCCCAGCCAGGCCGCTGCCCCCGACAGTGAGTGTGCTGGTCCCATCATCGGCGTTGCCCGCCCCATTCCTCGTGTGCCACTGTCCAGTTGACCGGCTGCGCTGACGCCCCGTCGGCGACACAGCGTACTGGTCATGATCTTCCTGCCGACAACCGATTCCCCTATAGGGGAGGTCGCCAGGCAAGATGGGTCCGTGACCCTCATCGATCGCCTGCCGCCGACCGCCGACCCCGACGCCCTCTACGAAGCCTTCGAGTCGTGGACCGGGGAGCGGGGGCTCACGCTCTACCCCCATCAGGAGGAGGCGCTGATCGAGGTGGTCTCCGGGGCGAACGTGATCGTGTCGACGCCCACCGGTTCCGGCAAGAGCATGATCGCGGCGGGCGCGCACTTCGCCGCCCTCGCCCGCGACGAGGTCACTTTCTACACCGCTCCCATCAAGGCGCTCGTGTCGGAGAAGTTCTTCGAGCTGTGCAAGATGTTCGGCACCGAGAACGTCGGCATGCTGACCGGTGACGCCTCCGTCAACGCCGACGCGCCCGTCATCTGCTGTACCGCCGAAGTGCTCGCGTCGATCGCGCTGCGCGACGGGAAGGGCGCGGACGTCGGCCAGGTCGTCATGGACGAGTTCCATTTCTACACCGAGGGGGACCGCGGCTGGGCGTGGCAGATCCCGATCCTGGAGCTGCCGCAGGCGCAGTTCGTCCTGATGTCGGCCACGCTCGGCGACGTCTCGATGTTCGAGGGGGACCTGACCCGGCGCACCGGCCGGCCGACGTCGGTGGTCCGCTCGGCGACCCGGCCCGTGCCGCTGTCGTACGAGTACAAGTTCACCCCGCTCACCGAGACGCTGACCGAGCTCCTCGACACCAGGCAGGCGCCGGTCTACATCGTCCACTTCACGCAGGCCCAGGCCGTGGAGCGGGCGCAGGCGCTGATGAGCATCAACATGTGCTCGCGTGAGGAGAAGGACCGGATCGCCGACCTGATCGGCAACTTCCGCTTCACCACCAAGTTCGGCCGCAACCTCTCCCGTTACGTCCGGCACGGCATCGGTGTCCATCACGCCGGCATGCTGCCCAAGTACCGGCGGCTGGTGGAGAAGCTGGCCCAGGCCGGTCTGCTGAAGGTCATCTGTGGCACGGACACCCTCGGCGTCGGCGTCAACGTGCCGATCCGCACCGTGCTGTTCACAGCCCTGACCAAGTACGACGGCAATCGCGTCCGCACCCTGCGTGCCCGCGAGTTCCACCAGATCGCGGGCCGCGCGGGCCGGGCGGGATTCGACACGGCAGGCTACGTCGTCGCACAGGCTCCCGAGCACGTCATCGAGAACGAGAAGGCGCTCAACAAGGCCGGCGACGACCCGAAGAAGCGCCGCAAGGTAGTCCGCAAGAAGGCGCCCGAGGGTTTCGTCGCCTGGTCGGAGAACACCTTCGAGAAGCTGATCACCTCCGATCCGGAGCCGCTGGCCTCCCGCTTCCGCGTGACGCACACGATGCTGTTGTCGGTGATCGCCCGCCCGGGCAACGCCTTCGAGGCGATGCGGCACCTCCTGGAGGACAACCACGAGCCGCGCAAGCAGCAGCTCAGGCACATCCGTCGGGCGATCGCCATCTACCGCTCGCTGCTGGACGGCGGCATCGTCGAGAAGCTCGACGAGCCCGACGCCTCCGGCCGCATCGTCCGCCTCACCGTGGACCTCCAGCAGGACTTCGCGCTCAACCAGCCGCTGTCCACGTTCGCGCTCGCCGCGTTCGAGCTCCTCGACCCCGAATCGCCTTCCTACGCCCTGGACATGGTGTCCGTCGTCGAGTCCACGCTGGACGATCCGCGGCAGATCCTCGTCGCCCAGCTGAACAAGGCGAAGGGCGAGGCCGTGGCCGCGATGAAGGCGGACGGGATCGAGTACGAGGAGCGCATGGAGCGCCTCCAGGACATCGGCTACCCGAAGCCTCTGGAGGAGCTCCTCTTCCACGCGTACGACACCTACCGCAAGAGCCACCCGTGGGTCGGCGACCATCCGCTCTCCCCGAAGTCCGTCATCCGTGACATGTACGAACGGGCTCTGACCTTCACGGAGTTGGTCTCCCTCTACGACCTGGCCCGCACCGAGGGCATTGTCCTGCGCTACCTCGCCAGTGCCTACAAGGCGCTCGACCACAACATCCCGGACGACCTCAAGTCCGAGGACCTGCAGGATCTGATCGAGTGGCTCGGCGAGACCGTCCGCCAGGTCGACTCCAGTCTGCTGGACGAGTGGGAGCAGCTCGCCAACCCGGAGGTGATGACCGCCGAGGAGGCCCAGGAGAAGGCCGACGAGGTCAAGCCGGTCACCCTCAACTCGCGCGCCTTCCGCGTCCTGGTCCGCAACGCCATGTTCCGCCGCGTCGAACTCGCCGCCCTGGACCAGGTCGACCAGCTCGGCGAGATGGACGCCGAGGCCGGCTGGGACGCCGAGGCTTGGGGCGAGGCGATGGACAAGTACTGGGACGAGTACGAGGACCTCGGCACCGGACCTGACGCCCGTGGCCCCAAGCTGCTGCGGATCGAGGAGGAGCCGCAGAACAGGTTGTGGCGTGTGCGTCAGACCTTCGCCGACCCGAACGGCGACCACGACTGGGGCATCAGCGCGGAGATCGACCTCACGGCCTCCGACGCGGAGGGCCGTGCGGTCGTCCGGGTCACCGATGTCGGCCAGCTGTGAGCCGTAGGGCAGTTGTGAGCCAAGGAGAGACGCACGCATGACCAACCCGGCGGAGAAGCTCGTCGACCTGCTCGACCTGGAACGGATCGAGCTCAACATCTTCCGGGGCCGCAGCCCGAACGAGTCCCTCCAGCGGGTCTTCGGCGGCCAGGTGGCGGGCCAGGCGCTGGTGGCCGCCGCCCGCACCACGGAGGGCGACCGCCCGGTGCACTCGCTGCATGCGTACTTCCTGCGCCCGGGCCGGCCCGGGGTGCCGATCGTGTACCAGGTGGAGCGGGTGCGGGACGGGCGGTCGTTCACGACCCGCCGGGTCACCGCCGTGCAGCAGGGCCGCACGATCTTCAATCTCACCGCCTCCTTTCACAAGCCTGAGGAAGGTCCTTTCGAGCACCAGCTGCCGCCCGCCCGCAAGGTCCCGGCCCCCGACTCCCTGCCGAGGGTGGGTGACGAGATCCGGGAGCATCTGGGCGAGCTGCCCGAGCAGTTGGAGCGGATGGCGCGCAGACAGCCGTTCGACATCCGGTATGTGGACCGGTTGCGCTGGAGTGCCGAGGAGGTCAAGGACGCGGAGCCGCGCAGCGCGGTGTGGATGCGTGCGGTCGGGCCGCTCGGCGACGATCCGGTCGTGCACACGTGCGCGCTGACCTATGCGAGCGACATGACCCTCCTGGACGCTGTCCGTCTCCCGGTCCAGCCCCTGTGGGGCCCGCGGTCCTTCGACATCGCGTCGCTGGACCACGCCATGTGGTTCCACCGGCCCTTCCGCGCGGACGAGTGGTTCCTGTACGACCAGGAGTCGCCGATCGCGACGGGCGGACGGGGTCTGGCCCGCGGCCGGATCTACGACCTGGAGGGACGGCTGCTCGTCTCCGTCGTCCAGGAAGGGTTGTTCCGGCCGCTGTAGGTCAGGCGCTTCTGCGCCGGAGCCAGCCCAGCAGGCCGCGAGCCGGTTCCTCCTGGGGTGCCGGTGTGTCCCGCGGCCGGCCGGAGGAGGTCCGCCCAGCCGTGGGGCGCGGTGCGGGCCGGAGGCTTCGGGCGTCCTCCAGCGCGCGGGTCAGATCGGTCCGCAGCCACTCGATCTCGTCCGGATGGTCCGCCGTCATGATCTTCTCGATGAGGTGCGCGGCAGGCGAGCCCTGTGCGCCGTTGGCCGGGGGGCCGGGCCGGAACCGGCCCAGGTGGGACCGCTCGTAGGGGTCCGGGACGAGTTCCGCGATCTGGGCGGGGTCGAGGAAGGCGGCGAGGGCGCCGGCGCTCTCCCAGGGGTCCTCGGCCAGGCGCAGAAGGAATCCGCGGTGGCGCTGGCGCCAGTTGCGGGCGCGCAGGTCCACGCCCGCGTCGAGCATGCCGCGCAGTCCCTCGGGCATCCGCCGTGCCGTCAGCAGCAGGGTGTTCCCCTCGCCTTCCGTGAACTGCTCCAGTTCCTCGGCCAGATAGAGCCACACCACGGCCCGGTACCGGTTGAGATAGAAACGCACCGGCGAGAAGAGGCCGAGGCGAGCCAGGCGGGTGAACCTGCCGACGGGGATGTCCATGACCTCCGCACCCTCGGTGGTGCCCACGACCCGTACGCGTCGGTGCAGCGAGTCGGGAAAGCCGTCCGCCTCACGCAGCCGGTCGAGTTCGGTGTGGGTGACGCGCCGGCCCCCGCCTCCTTCGTCGGGTACTGTCCGGATCTGTCCGAGGTGGACGGCGAGGTCGAACTCGCTTCGCTTGAGCCCCAGTTCCCGTGCGGCGCGGCTGGGCGCGTAGGACTGGTGGCGGTGTTGGGTGATCAGGCTGCCGGACATGTGTCGCTCTCCCCCGTGGAGTCGCTGCTCACGCTGTGTGCGCTCGCCGTGACACAAAAGTAGCCGGTGGGGCGAGATGCGCGACGAGCCTGTGGATAACTCCGTTGAGGCGGAGAAACACGCAGGTCAGAGGTCGGTCGTCGAACTCCGCTCGGGACTGCGGGCGTCCACGTCGAGGTGCTCGCCGACTCGGTTGACGAGGAGGGTCATCTCGTAGGCGATCTGGCCGATGTCGGCGTTCGCGCCGCTGAGCACGCACAGGCAGCTGCCGGTGCCCGCCGCGGTGACGAACAGCACCGCTTCGTCGAACTCGACCATCGTCTGCCGCACCTGGCCCGCGCCGAAGTGGCGCCCGGAGCCCTTGGCGAGGCTGTGCAGTCCGGACGAGACGGCGGCGAGATGTTCCGCGTCCTCGCGGCGCAGACCGGTGCTGGCACCCGTGACCAGCCCGTCGTTGGACAGCACCAGGGCGTGCCGCACGTGGTCGACGCGCTCGGTCAGGTCGTCCAGGAGCCAGCCGAGGCCCCGCTTCTCCGGCATGTGTCCCGTCTCCCCGTGTGACGTCTCCTCCGGCCCGGAGGATCTCCCTGCAAGCCTTCCCCACGACCGTCAACGGAGCAAGGAGAATGGGGACATGGCACAGAAGATGACCGATGAGGAATGGCGGGAGTTCGTTTCGTACGGCACCCGCACCGGTAAGTTGTCCACCGTCCGGGCCGACGGGAGTCCGCATGTGGCCCCGATCTGGTTCGTGCTCGACGGTGACGACCTGGTGTTCAACACCGGCAAGGCCACCGTCAAGGGGCGCAACCTCGTGCGGGACGGGCGCGTCGCGCTGTGTGTCGACGACGACCGGCCGCCCTTCGACTACGTGGTGCTCCAGGGCCGGGCTCACATATCGGAGGATCTCGACGAGGTACGGCACTGGGCGGGCCGGATAGGGGCCCGGTACATGGGTGAGGAGCGGGCCGAGGAGTTCGGCGCCCGCAACGGCGTGCCCGGGGAACTCCTCGTCCGCGTGAGGATCGACAGGGTGCTGGCGGAGAGGGCCGTCGCGGCGTGACGTGCCGGTGACTCGGCCCCGTCCGGGTCCGGGTCAGCCCACCGAGTCGAGGAGCCGGGCGGTGTGCATCCGTCCGGCGTACTCGACCAGCCGGATCAGCACCTCCTTCCCCGAGTCACGGTCCCGTGCGTCGCACAGCACCACGGGTGTGCCCTGGTCCAGGTCGAGGGCGCGGGACACGTCGTGGGCGCCGTAGGTCCGGCTGCCGGTGAAGCAGTTGACGGCCACCACGAACGGGATGTGCCGGTGCTCGAAGTAGTCCACGGCGGGGAAGCAGTCCTCCAGACGCCGGGTGTCGGCGAGGACCACGGCGCCCAGGGCTCCTTGAGACAACTCGTCCCACAGGAACCAGAAGCGGTCCTGGCCCGGAGTGCCGAAGAGGTAGAGGGACAGGCCGGAGCGGATGGTGATGCGTCCGAAGTCCATGGCGACCGTCGTCGTGACCTTCTGGTCCACGCCGTCGGTGTCGTCCACCAACTGGCCGGCTTCGCTGAGCAGTTCCTCGGTGCGCAGCGGCCTGATCTCGCTGACCGCGCCCACCATGGTGGTCTTGCCCACGCCGAAACCACCGGCGACCAGGATCTTCAGCGCGAGGGCGGTCGTCTCGCCGCCCTCGGCGTCGGAGTTCTCGGAGACCATCGATCACTTCTCTCGGGAGGGCCGGCAACGGACGGCGACGTCAATGCGGGGTCGCGAAATCAGCATCATCACAACTGGAGCTCCCCTTCGAGGGGTTGGACCACTTATTGCCCGGTTCTGAACGTTCATCTACAGTGCCCGAAGCCCTTCGATCACCTCGCGCAGAATCCGTTCGTCGGGCAGCTGGGCGGGGGGCACCGGGCGGCTGACGGTGACGCAGCCGAGCTCCAGGAGATCTCCCAGGAGCACCCTGACGACACCGACGGGAAGGTCGGCGCCTGCGCCGAGTTCCGCCACCGACTGCGTCTCCGGGCGGCACAGGTCGATCAGGGCCCGGTGTTCCGGTCCGAGCGCGGTGTCGTCGCCGATGCCGGGCGCGCCCGGCTTCAGGGTGACGAGGGCGATCAGGTCGAAACGCACCCCGGTGGGGCCGGCTTTGGTGCGTCCACCCGTCATCGCGTAGGGGCGGACGAGTGGTCCTGCCTCGCCGTCGTACCACTGGCTGCCCTGTTCGTGCGGGGCGTCCGTCATGTCGTCGGTCATGTGTGCCGACCGCCCTTCCCTCTCATCCGGCGGCGGGCGGTCGCGCGCCCACGCGCGGCGCCGTGTAGAGGTGCTCGCCGACTCGTTTGACCAGTCGTGCCATCTCGTAGGCGACGAGGCCTATGTCCGCGTTCACGGCGGTGAGGACGGCGAGACAGGAGCCGTCTCCCGCGGCGGCCACGAACAGGAAGCCGTCGTCCATCTCGACCATGGTCTGGCGCACTCCCCCGGCCCCGAAGTGCCGGCCCGCGCCCTTGGCAAGGCTGTGGAAGCCGGAGGAGACGGCGGCGAGATGTTCCGCGTCCTCGCGGCGCAGGTCCGTCGAGGCGCCCACCGCGAGACCGTCGTTGGAGAGCACCACGGCATGTCGTACCTCGCTCACGCGCAGCACCAAGTCGTCCAGCAACCAATCGAGTTCGCCGGACCTCTGAGCGGCCCTCATACTCGGATCCTGGATCATCCTCGGTCTCCTTCGCTGCTGTCTCTGCCCGCTGGGAAATCTGGGGTGGCGCCGCGGCCCGGCTGCCTGCCGCCCCCGCGCGCCCAGCCGGCCCGGTACGCCGCCATCCGGTCCCGTACGACCTCCGGTGTACGGCTGTCGTCGTCCCGGTGGGCGGCTGCCGGAGCCGGTTCCTCGGAGCGTTGTGCGCGCAGTTGCGGAGCGAGGTTCGCCTGGCGCACCCGGCGGGGGAGCTCGTCGGAGTTCTCGGGCTCGTCGGGAGGTCGGTGCAGACGCAAGGAGGTGACTCCGGAGGGCGGTGTGTCGGTCGTTCCCCTGTCGGCCGCGGCCTTTCGGGGAGACACCAGGGCCGGTCGCTCGGCCGGGGCGGGCACGGATTCCTGGTCCCGTTCGGCGGCGGGCACGCGCGCGTACTCGCGTTCCGTGGACCGTTCCCTGGCCACGGCGTTGACGGGGGAACGTTCCGCCGCCTTGACGTGCAGCAGTGCCGTGGGCAGCAGGACGACCGCGGTGGTGCCGCCGTAGGGCGAGGTGCGCAGGTGCACCTTGATGCCGTGCCGGGCCGCGAGCCTGCTGACCACGAACAGGCCCAGCTGGTCGCTGTCGAACAGGTCGAGGGCCTCGGACTGCTCGATGCGACGGTTGGCCTCCGCGAGGGTCTCGTTGCCCATGCCCAGACCGCGGTCCTCGACCTCGATGGCGTAGCCGTTGCCGACGGGTTCGCCGGTGACCCGCACACGCGTGTGGGGCGGTGAGAACTGGGCGGCGTTCTCGATGATCTCGGCCAGCAGGTGGGTGAGGTCGGCGACCGCCGCGCCGACGACGGAGGCGTCGGGCAGCTGGCGTACCTCCACACGCGCGTAGTCCTCGACCTCGGAGACTGCCGCGCGGACCACGTTGGTCAGCGACACCGGCATGCGCCAGGCCCGGCCGGGTGCCGCTCCGGAAAGGATGATCAGGCTCTCCGCGTGGCGGCGCATGCGGGTGGTGAGGTGGTCGAGCCGGAAGAGGTCGCTCAGTTCGTTGGGGTCGTCGGAGCGGCGTTCCATGCTGTCGAGCAGGCTCAGCTGGCGGTGGACGAGGACCTGGCTGCGGCGGGCGAGGTTGACGAAGACCCCGGAGATGCCGCTGGCGAGCTCGGCGCGCTCCACCGCGGCTCGCAGCGCGGCGCGGTGCACGGTTCCCAGGGCCTCGGCGACCTGGCCGGTCTCGTCCTCCGCGGGGGGCCCGGGCGGGGCCTCGGACCTGATGTCGATCTCGTCGCCCGCGCGCAGCCTCTCCATGGCCTCGGGGAGTTTGCGGCGGGCGATCTCCAGAGCGCTGTTGCGCAGGCTGACGAGTTCGATGACGAGGCCGCGTCCGATGCGCACGGAGATGACCAGGGAGGCGGCTACGGCGACGAGGCCGAGCAGGACCGCGGCGCCCGCCGGGGTGAGGAGTCCCCGGGTGAACGGGTCGGCGCGGTGGGCGACGCCGCTGCCCGCCGCCTGTTGGACGTTCCGCATGCCACTCTGCACACGTGTGTGTGCCGCCTGCCAGGTGGTCTCGGGCGTCGACTCGACGGCGCGGGCACCGGGTGCCGCGGCGAGTGTCCTGTCCTCGGCGGCCGTCACGGTGGCGTAGGCGCCGCTGCCCGCGACGTTCTGCCAGGCGGCGCGGTCGGAGCCGCGCAGGTCGACCACGGCGCCCTCGGTGAGGGCTCGGCGGGTGTCGACGGCGCCGGTGAACAGCCGTAGCCGTTCTCCGGCGAGGACGCCCGCCTGGCGCGCGCTCGCGAGCACGACGTCCTCCTGGGCCAGTGACTCGCCCGCGCGGGAGAACTCGAGCAGCACGCGCGCGTCCGAGCCGAGGTCGGCGTCCTGGATGCCGGTGAGGGCACCGCCCACCGCGAAGGCACCGGCGATGGTCCTGGTGTAGCGGCCGTACGTCTCGTCCCAGCCGGCGCTGCGGTCGAGGACGGCGGTGCGCAGCGAGCGCAGTCGTTCGGCGCCGGTCACGAAGGCGTCGAGGCGCTGGGCGACCCCGGCGGGCAGTTCCTCGCTGTCGGCGACGGTGTTGTCGTCGCCGAGCCGCAGCCGTGCCACGGCCCGGTCGGTGCGTTCGGCGAGTCCGCGCAGTTCGTCGCCGTGCGCGGCGGACGGGTCGGTCGCGTAGCGGACCGCGGCGGCCCGCTCGGCCTGGAGCGCGGTCACGCTGTCGGCGACGGGTGAGCGGACTGCCGCGTCCACGTGCTGCAACTGCCGCAGCCGGGCGACGTCCTGGGCGGTGCTGACGGTCGCGTACGCCCAGAGGGCGAGCAGCGAGACGACGGGCACCATGAGCAGACAGACGATCTTGGCACGGACCGTGCGGGGGCGTATCCGCCACTGTCCCGCGCGCGCGGGTATGTCCTCCGGTACCGGGTCCAGCGGGTCGTCCCGGGTTTCGTCGGCCGGTGGCCCGGCATGGGCGCGGCGGCCGCGCGCGGGTGTCGTGGGCGGCGTCTCGGCGCCGGCTGTGGGGGTCCTACGCGGTGTACGCATGGCCTCCTCGCTCGGGAGTGGTTCACGGGTGTGTGGTCGGGGCCTTCCGGGGCCCGGATCCGCTGCTAGGAGGGGACGTTCTCGACCGTCCGCTGGGCCGAGACGGAGGCCGCGCGTTCTCCTGTCGTGGGCGACAGTGCGACGAAGGCCGAGGTCAAAAACAGGTAGGAGCCGAGGCCGACGGCGAGCGGGAAGATGAACTGCATCGCCGTGGCTCCGGGCAGGACGTCGCCGGAGGGCGCGACCCGCACGCTCACCGCGAACATCCCGGTGTAGTGCATGCTGCTGACCGCGGCCCCCATGATCAGGGAGGCGATGGTGACGGCGACCGGCGACTTGATGTTGAGCGCCGCCCACAGGGCCGCCGTGGCCGCGACGACGGCGATGAGGACGGAGAGTCCGACGAGCACCGGGTCGTAGGCGACGTCTCCGTGCAGCCGTACGGCTGCCATGCCCAGGTAGTGCATGCTCGCCACGCCCAGGCCGGTGGTGAGCCCGCCCAGGAAGAGAGCGCGGACCCGGTCGCGGCTGTAGCCGACCGCGAAGACGCCGGCGGAGACCACGATCATCGCGACCAGGAGGCTCGCGATGGTCAGTGGTACGTCGTAGCGGATGTCGGTGCCGCTGACGCTGAAGCCGAGCATGGCCACGAAGTGCATGGTCCAGATGCCGGTGCCGATGGCCGAGGCCGCGGTGATGAGCCAGTTGCGGCGCGAACGTCCGGTCGCGCCGAGTGCCCGGACGGTGCAGCGCAGACCGAGCGCGGCGCCGATGCAGGCCATGACGTACGAAAGTGTGGGCGTCAGCCAGCCCAGGGCTGCGTGGTCCAGGTGTCCCATGGCCAGGGGACGCTAGTCCGGTCAGGGGTGCACAAAGAGGGCGCATTTCGAAAGGTGCTGGAATATGACGCAGACGTGCACCTGAACGATCGCGTCACGCTCGAACGTGTGCGCAGGGGCTCCCATCCGTGTCGGTGGGGGATCATGCGGAACATGAGTGACGACCACACGCATGTCCAGGAGTTCTTCTCGGCCCGTGCCGCAGGCTGGGACAGCAGATTCCCGGACGACGGTCCCGCCTACGCCGCCGCGGTCGCCGAGCTCGGGCTGCGGGAGGGCGACCGTGTGCTCGACGCGGGCTGCGGCACCGGGCGGGCCCTGCCGCCCCTGCGTGCGGCCGTGGGGCCGTCCGGAGTGATCGTGGGGGCGGATCTGACTGCGGCCATGCTGGAAGCCGCCGTACGGGCCGGGAGGGACCGGGACGGACGGCTGCTCCTCGCCGACGTGACCGCGCTGCCGTTGCGCTCCCGGTCGCTCGACGCCGTGTTCGGAGCGGGCCTGATCTCTCATCTGCCTCAACCGGCCGAGAACGTGCGCGAGTTGGCCCGTGTGGTGCGGCCCGGTGGTCTCCTGGCTCTGTTCCATCCGATCGGCAGGGTGGCGCTCGCCGCCCGTCAGGGGCGGCAGATCACTCCGGACGATCTGCGCGCGGAGTCCAACCTCCGTCCTCTGCTGGCCGGTTCGGGGTGGCGTATGACGTCGTACGTCGACGAGGACGCCCGGTTCCTCGCCCTGGCCGTCCGCGAGGGCTGACCGCGCTCACCCGTCGCCTCGACCGCCACCGGCGCACGGGACGCGCGGGCCGGCGGCCTCATGGGCGCCCACAGAGAACGCGCTCACGGCACTCGGCGCCTGATGGCTTCACGCGACGCCGACCGCGCGGTGGTCCGTGACAGATGCCGTCGGTGGCCGATCCGGCTCAGTCGCCCGGTTCCTCCGGCGTCGTCGGCGGCTCGGTGGGTGTCGGGCCGGGCGGCCGGAAGAGGACGGCCCGGACCAGGGGTGGCGCGAACAGGGCGGTGACGGGCGCGGAGAGGGTCAGCACGGAGCGGAAGGCGCGGCCCACGACCGGGTCACCGGGGGACCGTTCCGTGACCCGGTCCAGGTACCACCCCGCCACGCGGTCCGCGGGCCCGTCGGTGACGGCGGTGCCGACCGCGCCCGGCATCTTGCGGTCCGCCCCGGCGGAGATGTCCCACGCGAGCGCGGACGCCGCGAGGATCTTCTGCTGCACGCGCCGTGTGGTGGGGGTCCGGCGCCGTTCGGCCAGCGCGTCACGCAGGGCGACCGCGCTCATCGCGGCGATGGCCATGCCCTGCCCGTAGATCGGGTTGAAGGTGCACAGCGCGTCACCGGTGGCGAGGAATCCGGCCGGGTGGCGGCCGGGCAGGTCGTAGCGACGGCGGACATTCGCGGTCCGCCGGTAGCCGAAGGCAGGGGAGAGCGGTTCGGCCTCCTCGATCCACCGGTCCAGGAGCGGATGCGCCAGCCGTTTGGTGTACGTCTCGAACTCGTCGTCGTCCGTGGGTGGTTCGTCTCCTCGCAGCCCCGAGACGATGACCAGGTGGCTGCCGTCCTCCAGCGGGAGAGCGCCGCCGCCGTGGACCTGTCCGAGGCCGGGGTAGACGAAGTAGCCGACCGTCTCGCCGTCGAGGACGCCCTTCCTGCCACGGTAGACACGGGAGGCATACGCGAGCCCGGTGTCGATGGTCTCCTCCTGCGCCGGCTCGGCACCGATCGCCGTGAGCCACTGCGGAGCCTTGGTGCCGCTGCCGGAGGCGTCGACGACCAGGTCGGCCTCCAGGGCCCGGTGTTCCGCACCGGCGCCGTCCGCACGGTCCCGCAGCAGCACGCCCCGTACCCGTGAAGCGTCGCCGAGCAGGCCGACGGCATCGGTCCCCTCCGCCACGCTGATCGCCGGATTGGCGAGAACCCGCCGTCGCACCAGTTCCTCCAGCTGCGCCCGGGAACCGGTGTAGATGTGCGTCGTCGCAGGTGTGCGGCGGAACCAGCGGCCGTTCTGCCACAGCACCATGTCCGACGGCATCCCCACCTTCGGCGCCCCCGCCGTCCGCAGCTCCGCCAGGAAGCCCGGCAGCAGGGACTCCACGGCCACCTGCCCGCCCTGCAGCAGGACGTGCGGATGGCGGCCCTGCGGTACGCCGGGCCGTGACCCGGTGCCGTCCGGGAACCGGTCGCGCTCGACGACGGTCACCCGGTCGGCGTACCCCGCCAGGACGTGCGCGGCGAGCAGCCCCGCGAGGCTTCCGCCCACGACTACCGCGTGCCGCCCGCCCCGACCGCCACTCTCGCCCCAACGGCCCGTTCCTACGGCTGAGTTCACCGATCCGCTCCCCTGGTCGCCTCGTCGTGAGAGACACAAGTATCCGGTCCGGCGGAGAGGGTTGACCGTGTTCCGGCCTTCCGCAACGGCCCGGCTCGTTCGCTCTGAACGGTCCGAGACCCCCTCGCCGGACCGCCCCCTTCTGCCGCCAGGCCCGCAACTCTACTTTGGGTAGCAGAAGACGAACGTTCGGTGAGATCACGTCACTCAGGGGGAAGGTGATCGACATGTGGGGCAGGATCCGTAAGTCCGGTGCCAGACTGGTCGATTCCATGCGGATCGAGGAGCACACCGGCCGGGAGACCCGCGCGCACAACCTGTTCGAGGCCGCCGCCGCGTATGTCTCGGCCTGCGCGGAGGACGACCAGGACCGGATCGAGGAGGCATCGGCCTGGGTCTCCCCGGAGGCGCTGTCGTTCGGGGTCAACGAACTCGCGTGCCGGGCCGTCATCGCCCTCGCGCGGGAGCGTGACGAGTCGCCGCGTACGGTGGCACGGGCGCTCCTCGGGCTGCCGACGGGCTGACCGGTCGGCAACGCGTGGTCGATTCGCCCCCGTCCAAGCGGAAAACTGCAGCTCCGGGTGTACTTGGGAATCGTGACAAGCGCCTTCCCGACCCACTAGGGTGCGCGCCGTTGGACGAACCTATCGGGAGGCTGGGATGGCCGGGACGGACGAGGACGCCGTCGCCGCCGCGGACGACGCGCTCTATGTGCTGACGGCGGTGCTGCTGACGCCGGCGAAGTTCCCGAGTGTGCTGGGCGACGACTATCCGGAGGCCTGCGCCGCGCTCGGTCTGGCACCGCTCGCCGACGGGTACGGACTGGTGATCGGCCAGGACGGCGGTGGCGCCCGGTGGACGGTCGTCATCGACGACGTCTCACTGGTCGCCGTCGCCATCGCGTCCTGGGACTGCGGCATGGAGTACGACCTGTCGCCCGACGAGCACACCGTCGTGGCCGCGCTGCCCGGCTGGCCCCTTGCGGTCGCCGTCGCCGCGCCCGGCGTGCCGGCGCCGCACGACCCCGACCCGGAGACCGCCGACGGCCCTGCGCTGACACCGCCGGACACCTCCGTGTGGGGAGCCGCCCAGCGACGCCTGGGGGCCGACGAGATCGCGCTCCAGTGGGCGATGTGGCGGGAGCAGATCGACGACGCGGACTTCCCCAGCCCGAACGGAGGGTCCGCCGGGGACGGCCCTGACAGCGAGCTCTCGGACCACGACGCCTCGGACAGCAAGGGTTCGGGCGCGGCCGAGAGGGAGACACCCAAGGGCCACAGCGGTGTCCGGCGGGTGCTTGCGGAGGCCCGCGCCTATGTGGAGTCCTCGCCGCCTCTCGGCCGCGTCCGCTCGTCCTTCGCGTCGGGCGACGCCCGCACTCTGCGTGCCGACGGGCCCGGGTGGTCTCTGGTCGCCAGGACCGACGACATCGCGTTCGTGCTGCTCGACACCGAGCCCGGCGAGGTCCTGCCGGTCGGCCGGGGCCCGGAGCTGCCGGGGCTGCTGGAAGCACTCGACAAGATGGCCGTCCGGCCCAGCTGAGCCGCTGCGGCGCACCGGCCGGGCCTGTACTGCCCGGCCGGTGCGCGGGTGTCAGCGGCCGAGTTCCTTGCCGGTGACGCGGCGCAGCCTGCGCCGCTGCGAGGGGTCCAGCGTGAGGTATGCGGCGGCCGGAACTCCCAGGACGATCAGGAGGGAGGCCCACCAGGGCAGCCAGATCAACAGGAGAAGCCCGACCGCCACCCCACCCGCAGCGATCTTCGCGTTCTTCGACATGTGCGTCGCCTCCTTCGCGGCGGTTGCCGCTCTCTGTCCAGAAAAACGGGTCCGCGCTTCCCGTGGTTCCGCATCGCGACCCTGAGACATCCCTGAGATCACGTGCTGAGACCTACCGAACGCGCATCTCCTAGTGGTCCGCCCGCAGCGGCTCGCCCACCTCGTGCATGTGGCTCAGTGCCTGTCGGTAGGAGTCGACGAGTCCGGTCTCCGTGTAGGGGATACCCACATCCTGGCAGTGCGCGCGCACCAGTGGCTGCGCGAGCCGCAGATGGGGCCGGGGCATGCTGGGGAAGAGGTGGTGCTCGATCTGGTAGTTGAGGCCGCCGAGGAACCAGTCCGTGAGGGCGCTGCCCCGGACGTTGCGGGAGGTGAGCACCTGGCGGCGCAGATGGCCCCAGGGCTCGCCGGTCGGGTCCGGCATCTGCATGCCCTTGTGGTTGGGCGCGAAGGCCATTCCGAGGTGCAGGCCGAGCAGCGCCTGGTGGATCGCCGCGAAGAGCAGCGCCCTGCCGGGGGACATGGTGGTCAGCAGCAGCGTGGCATAGGCGACGACATGGCTCACCAGAAGGGTGGCTTCCACGGCGCGCTCCCCCGGTTCCTGCCGGCGCAGGTCCTGGAAGCCCTGGATCTTCAGGGCGACGCCTTCGAGGAGGGTGAGCGGGAAGAAGAGCCAGGCCTGGTGGCGGGTGAGCCAGCGCCTGAAGCCCGTGCGCCCCTTCGCCTGTTCGCCGGTGAAGACGAGGACGTCCGCGACGACGTCGGGGTCCTTGTCGATGTGATTGGGGTTGGCGTGGTGGCGACTGTGCTTGCGGTTCCACCAGGAGTAGCTCATCCCCAGCAGCAGATTGCTGTGCACGAGACCGATGGCACGGCCGGTCGCCTTGTCGCCGGTGATCTGGGCGTGGCCCGCGTCATGGCCGAGGAAGGCGGTGCGGGCGGAGAACACGGCGAGGACCGGGGCCAGCAGCAGGGTCCGCCAGGAGTCCCCGGACAGGACGACTGCCGTGACGAGGCCGGTGAGGGCGAGGGCGTTGACGGTGATGGCCCGGGCGTACCAGTCCTGGCGGCGCTCCAGGAGTCCCCGGCCCCTCACCGCGCGGAGGAGGGGTGCGAACTCGCTTCCGCCGGGCGGGGAACCGGACGTACCGCGCGGCTGGGGTGCGACGGTCGCGGTGCTCTGGGGCATGTCCGGGCTCCGGCTCTTTCAGGAAACGTGCTGACCTGAGCAAACGTACGAACCGGTGACCTGTCGCGGCCATGTGGTGACCCCCCGTGTACGTGCGGGGGCCAGCACCGGGCCACGCAGGGGGTTGGCAACACCCTTGCGAGAAGGAGACCCACGCCACTCCACCGGTCCCCCGTAGGCCCGGAACGTGCTGTACCCTCGACCACTCCGGCGAGCTAGTCAAGTTTGAGGAGAACCACGATCTCTGTCCAGGGATTCCCCGCGGCATCACCGTCCGAGATCTCCGAACTCGCCTCTTGTTGCGCCGTGTTCATCCCCGGGGACCCCGCCCGAAGCGGCCGTGTGGCGTTCTGGCGGCCCGACGGCACCCCGCTTCCCTCCGTGGCGGCGGGGACCCTCGAGGACCTGCCGCTCGTGGTCCCCGGCGACGACGGTGTGGATGTGCTGAGCCTGCCCGCGGTGTTGCTGCCGGTCCGCGCGGCCCTCCCGGTCCTCACACGTGCGCGTGCCTCCGCGCACGGGGACCGGGCGGCGGTGTTCTGGGGTGCGGCGGCCGTGCTGGCCCTGCAGTGCCTGGCGCGCGGACTGTTGCTGCCCGGACTGTCCCAGGCCGACCACGACGCCTGGCGCATGGGTCCGCTGGGCGCGGCGGATGTCGAGCGCCTTCGTCGGCTCGCCGCCGCGATGCCACCCGAGGCGCATGCCGTACCGCTGAACACCGACGAGCCGCTCAGGCTGCCCGACCCCGAGGAACTGCTGCGCGCCTTCCTGGACGCGGTCGCCGACGCCCTGCCCCGCTCGCCCGCGGCACCGCTCGTGACGGGCGGGCCCGCCTACGCCGCTCAGGAACCGCAGCACCTGCCCGAGCAGCGCGCGTGGGCGGCCGATGTCGCCGCGGGCCATGACGCGGGCGTGCGCGTGTCGTTGCGGATCGAGGCGCACAGCCAGGCCGCTGACGGGGCACCCTCCTTCCGGGCCGTTCTCCAGGCGCACAGCGTCAGCGATCCGGCCATCGTCGCGGACGCCGCCGACGTGTGGGCGGGATCGCCCGTCCTCGGCCCCCGCGCGCGGAGGGACGTTCTCCTCGCGCTGCGCCGGGCGGCGCGCGCCTGGCCGTCGCTCACTCCGCTGCTCTCGGCGTCGGTGCCGGATGCCGTGGACCTCGTCGACGAGGAGGTCACCGACCTGCTGGGCGAAGGCGCCCGGGGCCTCGCCGACGTCGGGGTCGGCGTGCACTGGCCGAGGGAGTTGGTCAGAAAGCTCACCACGCGCGCGACCGTCGGTCCGCCCGACGGCATGGCGAGAATCGCCTCCGCCGCTCCGTCGTTCCTGTCCGCCGACGCGCTGCTCGCGTTCGACTGGTCCTTCGCGCTCGGGGACCACCAGCTGACGCGCGAGGAGCTCGACCGGCTCGCGGAGGCCGATCGCCCCGTCGTGCGATTGCGCGACCAGTGGGTGCTGGTCGACCCGCACGAGGTGCGCCGCGCCCAGGCCCGACAGGACCACAAGGTGACACCCGTCGACGCCCTGAGCGCCGCCCTGACGGGCTCCGCCGAAGTCGACGGCCGCACGGTCGACGTGCAGCCCACCGGATGGCTCGCGGCGCTCCGGGACCGTCTCGCGGACCCGGAGGGCCAGGAGCCCGTCCCCCAACCCGCCGCCCTCGCCGCCACTCTGCGGGACTACCAGCGCCGGGGCCTGAACTGGCTGGTCCGCATGACCTCCTCGGGACTCGGCTGCTGTCTGGCCGACGACATGGGACTCGGCAAGACGATCACGCTGATCGCTCTGCATCTGCACCGGCAGACCGACAGGGCCACCGCCGGGCCCACCCTCGTGGTCTGCCCGACGTCCCTGATGGGCAACTGGCAACGCGAGATCGAGAGATTCGCACCGGGTACGCCGGTGCGCCGCTTCCACGGTCCGCGACGCGAGCTCGACGGCCTGGCCGGCGGGGAGTTCGTGCTCACCACGTACGGCACCATGCGCCTGGACGCGTGCCGGCTGGCAGAGGTGGCCTGGGGGATGCTCGTGGCGGACGAGGCCCAGCACGTGAAGAACCCCTACTCGGCGACCGCGCGCGAACTGCGCTCCATCGGGGCACGCGCACGCGTGGCGCTCACCGGCACCCCGGTGGAGAACAACCTGTCGGAGCTGTGGGCGATCCTCGACTGGACGACTCCGGGTCTGCTGGGCCGGCTCGGCGCCTTCCGCACCCGGTACGCCCAGGCCGTCGAGAGCGGTCAGGACCCGGCCGCCGCGGAGCGTCTCGCCCGGCTGGTGCGCCCCTTCCTGCTGCGGCGGCGCAAGGCGGATCCGGGAATCGCCCCGGAGCTGCCGCCGAAGACCGAGACCGACCGTGCCGTGTCCCTCACCCCGGAACAGGCGGGTCTGTACGAGGCGGTGGTGCGCGAGACCCTCGCGGAGATCTCCGAGGCGGACAGCATGGCGCGGCGCGGACTGATCGTGAAGCTGCTGACGGGACTGAAGCAGATCTGCAACCACCCCGCGCAGTTCCTCAAGGAGGACCAGCCGAGGATCACCGGCCGCTCCGGGAAACTGGAGCTGCTGGACGAGCTCCTCGACACGATCCTCGCCGAGGGGGCGAGCGTCCTGGTGTTCACGCAGTACGTACGCATGGCCCGCCTCATCGAACGCCATCTGACGGCGCGTGGCCTGCCCTCGCAGTTCCTGCACGGCGGGACACCGGTCGCCCGGCGCGAGGCGATGGTGCGGCGGTTCCAGGAGGGTGAAGTACCCGTGTTCCTCCTGTCGTTGAAGGCGGCGGGCACCGGCCTGAACCTGACGCGGGCCGAGCATGTCGTGCACTACGACCGCTGGTGGAACCCGGCCGTCGAGGCGCAGGCCACCGACCGCGCGTACCGCATCGGCCAGACCCGCCCCGTGCAGGTGCACCGGCTGATCGCCGAGGGGACCATCGAGGACCGCATCGCCGACATGCTGCGCCGCAAGCGGGAGTTGGCCGACGCGGTACTCGGTTCCGGCGAGGCGGCGCTGACCGAGCTGACGGACGCGGAGCTGGCCGATCTGGTGGAACTGCGAGGGGATGCACGATGACCGGACACGACGCCGGCGCGGAGCGCACGTTCGCGGCGCTGCCGCCCGCGCGCGGGCGGGGTTTCGCCGAGACCTGGTGGGGCCGGGCCTGGCTGCGGGCCCTGGAGGAAGCGGCGGTGGACTCGGGGCAGGTGAAGACGGGCCGCAGCCTCGCACGCGCGGGTGCGGTGGGCGCGGTCTCGGTGCGCGCGGGGCGCATCACGGCAGTCGTCCAGGACCGTGACCGCAGCGCGCACCGGGCCGACGTCCTGCTGACCGAGCTGTCGGCCGAACAATGGGACCGTTTCCTCGACATGGCCGCCGAACGGGCAGGGCATCTCGCAGCACTGCTGGACCGCGAGATGCCGCCGCACCTGGTGGAGGACGCGGCCGCCGCGGGCATCGAACTGCTGCCGGGGCTGGGCGATCTGGAACCGGAGTGCGCCTGCGGCGCGTGGGACCACTGCGGGCACACGGCGGCCCTCTGCTACCAGGTGGCCCGCCTGCTGGACCAGGACCCGTTCGTACTGCTGCTGATGCGCGGCCGCGGCGAACAGGCGCTACTGGACGACCTGCAGGCCCGCAGCGTCGCCTCCACGGAGGAGCCCGCAGTCGCCGACGAGGAGACGGAGGGCGTGGACGCCGCCGAGGCCTATGGGGCGGGCGGCATCCTGCCTCCGCTGCCCGCAGCCGCCGAGTTGCCCCAGGAGCCCGGCCTGCCGCCCTCGCTGGACACCGAGGCTCCGCCTGGACCGGGAGTCGATCCGGTGGCCGTCCGTCACCTGGCGGCCAGGACCGCCGTCGAGGCTCATCGGCTGCTCGCGGAAGCGCTTCGGCCGCTGTCCGAACACCGCGAGGACGTCATCGAGTTGACGGTCGCTCAGGATGCCGTGCGGCTCGCCGTCGCCGCGCCCGATCAGGCCGTGACGCGACGGCTCGCCGACGGGTCGGGGCGCGACCCGGTGACCCTGGCGGACGCCACACGTGCGTGGGGCCTCGGTGGTGCGGCCGCGCTGTCCGTGCTGGAGGAGCACTGGACTCCCGACCGCGAGACACACGCACGCACGCGTGCCGCTCTGGACTCGGCCTGGGACGAGGACGAGAGGCCACCGCTGCGGGCGGCCGACAATAGGTGGACGGTCTCAGGAACCTCCACCCAGATACGCCTGGGACGGGACGGTCGGTGGTGGCCGTACCGGAGGGATCAAGGACGCTGGGTCCCCGCGGGTCCGGCCGCCCTGGATCCGGCGACCGCTCTGGCCTCGGCGCAGCTCACCTCAGCCGAAACGCAGCGGTAGTTCGGCCAGGCCTCGCAGAAGGGTGCTGCTGCGCCAGGTCAGCGTGCCGGGATCGGTCGCGAAGGCGAGAGCGGGCCGGTGACGCAGCAGCAGGCGCAGGGCGACGGCCGTCTCCGCGCGGGCCAGCGGGGCTCCCAGGCAGTGGTGCAGGCCATGGCCGAATCCCAGGTGCCCGCGCGTGGGGCGCCTCAGGTCGAAGCGGTCGGGCTCGGGGAAGCGGAGCGGGTCGCGGGAGGCTGCGGCGAGTGAGACCAGCACGGAGTCGCCCGCCTCGATCCGGGTGCCGCCGATGTCGAGCGGCCGGGCGGCGAAGCGGAACGCCGTTGAGTGCACAGGTGAGTTGTAGCGCAGGGACTCCTCCACGGCGGCTTCTGTGAGGGCCGGCTCGGCGCGGAGCAGGGCGAGTTGATCGGGGTGGGTGAGCAGCGCGTGGACGGTTCCGGAGATCAGGTCGACCGTCGTCTCGTGGCCCGCGACGAGGATCAGGAAGGCCATGCCAAGGAGTTCTTCGGAAGTGAGGTCGGCGGCCGTCACGAGGTCGCCGAGCAGGCCGGTCGCCCGTTCTGCGTGTCCTGGGGCGATCAGGTCGGCGAGGTACCCGGTCAGTGCGGCCGCGGCGGTGGTCGCCGCCTCGGGCGAGGTGGGCATGACGAGTTCGTCGGACCAGGCGTGGAAGGCCGCCCGGTCGGTCGCGGGCACGCCCAGAAGGTCACAGATCACCGTGACGGGCAGCGGCAGCGCGTACCGGGCGACCAGGTCCGCCGTTCCCCGTTCCGGCAGCGCGTCGAGGAGCCGCAGGGCTGTGGCTTCGATCCTCGGGCGCAGTGCGGCGATGCTCCCGGCCGTGAAGCGGGCCGCCACCAGCCGACGCAGCCGGGTGTGGTGCGGAGGGTCGGTCTGGAGCATGTTGCGGCCGATGGCGTGTCCGCCGTCGCCCTGCCAGGACGCCGAGTGCCGGATGTCGTTGCTCAGGCGCGGGTCGGTCAGCGCGGCCCTCGCCGCGTCGTGCGTGACGACGAGCCAGCTCTCGCCGCTTCCGGGGACGAGGACGCGGTGCACGGCACCCTCGGCACGCAGCGCGGCGTAGACGGGGTACGGGTCCGACGCCAGGTCGTGGCCGTCCGGAGCCAGGTCCTCCAGGGTGGGCGCGGGCATGGTGATTCCCTTCGATCGCGGTCCTCAGGTCCGCCCTGTGCTGCAGCCGCCGGTCGACAAGGCGTATGAGCAGCCGGCCCCCGGCGGTGGGCCGGCAGCACTACGGCGTACCGGTCGGCCTCTGTCGCTCGTCATGCCAGACCTTGTGCACCGACCCTGCGAGTGCCGTCGCCTGGGCGTGGCCGGCTCCGGCGGCCGCGGGGCGGCGCGCGTCGGACGTCATGTCGCGCCCCATGGCACGCCGCGCGGTGTGGTCCGGGGTCACGAGGGTGACGTGGGCGCCTTCCGCGGTGAGCGCGGCCGCCTGCTGTTCGGCACCGGCATGGGGGCCCACGGCGGCGGGGATCGGGGCGATGGCCAGAACGTGGTCGTGGCCGCGCGCGAGGTGGAGGTTGGCTGTGGAACGGCTGCCTCCGTCCATCCAGCGGCGCCCTCGCAACGTGACGGGAGGCCAGACCACGGGTACCGCGCAGCTCGCGGCGATCGCTTCGGGAAGCGTGATGCCGCAGTCGGCGTCGAAGGCCGTCAGTTGCCCTGAGAGAGCGTCGACCGCCGTGATCCGCAGCGCGCTGCCGGGCCAGTCCCGTACGCCACCCAGCAGGCGGCTGACGGCGTCGTACACGTCGGACTCGGGGCCCGTGCGGGCCTTCAGCGCGGCTCGTCCGAGGCGCCGTACGGAACGCTCCGGGTCACGGGAGCCCAGCGCGGCCCACAGGAAGCGCAGCGTCTGGGCGGGACTGACATGAAGGTCCACCCGGTCGGCACCGGCCAGTTGGCGTTCGTACAGCTCGCGCGCGGGCTCGCCGGCAAGGAGCCGCGAACCGAAGATCGCGCCGGCGGAGGTCCCGATGACGACGTCCGCGCGGACGGGGTCGACGCCCGCGTCGCACAGCCCCGCGAGGACTCCCGCCATCCAGGCTCCGCCGACGGGCCCGCCCCCGCCCAGGACAAGCGCGGTGCTGCCCATGTGTTGTCCACCCCTCCCAGGTAAATGGGGAGTGCTCCCCACTTCTTGGGCCGACGATAGCATCACTACCGGGGAGTGCTCCCCGGTACCGGAAGGGTGAACATGACGGACGACGCGACGGCACCGGCTCGACGGCGCGATGCGCGACGCAACCGGGAGCTGCTGGTCGAGGCCGCGCACGAGGTGTTCACGGAGCAGGGGCTCGAGGCACCCCTGGACGTGATCGCACGCCGGGCCGGGGTGGGCAACGCCACGCTCTACCGGCATTTCCCGAGCCGCGCCGCCCTGGTCGACGCGGTCTTCCGCGAGCCGCTGGCGGGCACGATGGCTGCCGGCGAGGAGGCCCGGACCGCCGCGGACCCCTGGGAGGGGCTCACCGGCTATCTGGACGCCGTGTTCGCCGTCCTGGCCACCGATCGCGGCACGAACGACCTGATGACCACGCATCTCGAAGGCGTCGAATCGCTGCAGGCCGTGCACGCCCACAACCGGGCGACCCTGGACCTGCTCCTCGCCCGCGGCCGTGACCAGGGCAGCGTCCGCGCGGATGTCACCACGGAGGACGTCCTGTTCGCACTGGCCGCGCTGGGGCGCGCCGTCCCCGCCCTGGCCGCCGCCGCGGCCCCCCAAGCCTGGCGTCGCCCGCTGACCCTGCTCCTCGACGGACTGCGCGCATCACCGGTCACCAGTGCCCTTCCCTCCCCCGCGCTCACAGAGGGCGAACTCGGCGACGTCCTCCAAGGGTTGGGACCGCACCGGGCACCCCGGAGCTCTCCTGCGTGAGCGCAGGTCCCGTACGGCACACGCGCGTGCGCGTTTCAGAGCTCCCCTGGATGAGCGCACGTCTCGCACGGCACACGCGCGCCCGCATTCCGGAGCTCCCTGGATGAAGGCAGGTCTCACACGCCACACACGTGCGTGCGCGTCACCCGATCAGGGAAGGGACCAGCGACTCCAGGTCGCTCGGGAACTCGCTGGGGATGTCGCTCGGGAACTGCGACGGGAGCTCGCTGGGCAGCTCGCTCGGGAGCTGCGAGGGCAGACTGAAGGACGGCTTCGCGGATTCGCTCGTGCTGGTGGCGGGGGCCGGTTTCTTGTCCGGTGAATCGTTGTTCCCCGACGCCATGAGGACCACGACGGCCACCGCGGCGGCGGCCAGGACGACGATGAGCAGGGCGATCAGCGGGCTGCGGCGCCTTCGCGGGCCGCGTGGCCCGGGCCCGCCGGGGTCGCCGACCGGACCCATCCGCTGGGTCGACGGCAGGCCGCCGTAGGGGTTCGGGCCCTTGCGCCCGAAGTCGTCGGGAGGTGGTCCGAAGCCACCGCCAGGAGGCGGTGTGTCACCCGGCGGTCCGGGCGGCTGGGGCGGTACCGGCGGCATGGCCATACCGTCCACAGTCGCCCCCGAACCGGTCATGGGGCGACCCCCGCGCGACAGTTGATACGGACCCATGCCGTGGATCGCATGATTCCGGAACATTCCGTGCAGGGGTCGCGACAGGCCGACTCGCTCATGCGCCGTCGTCAACGGTCCCGGTCGGTCGGCACGCGCGTATGCCGGCGGCGGAGGCCACTCACGACCGACGGCACACGCGCGTGGTCTTCGTTCAGCCGCGCGCGCCCAGCAGGTGATCCATGGCGAGCTGGTCGAGCTGCTCGAAGGCCATGCCGCGCGAGGCGGCCGCCTCCACGTCGAAGTCCTCGAAGGCGCTGCGGTCCGCGAGGAGCGACTTCAGGCCGTCCGCCGCGGTCTGCTGCGCCAGCTCGTCCAGGCGCGAGGCGCGCAGCGCCTCCTGGACCTGCGGGTCGGCACGGAAGGCGGCAGCACGCTCCTTGAGAATGAGGTAGTTGCGCATGCAGCCCGCGGCCGACGCCCACACGCCGTCGAGGTCCTCGGTCCGCGGCGGCTTGAAGTCGAAGTGCTTCGGCCCGGCGTAGCCGGCGCTCTCCAGGAGGTCGACGAGCCAGAAGGCCGCACGCAGGTCACCGGCGCCGAAGCGCAGGTCCTGGTCGTACTTGATGCCGGACTGGCCGTTGAGGTCGATGTGGAAGAGCTTGCCCGCCCACAGGGCCTGGGCGATGCCGTGCGGGAAGTTCAGCCCGGCCATCTGCTCGTGGCCGACCTCGGGGTTCACGCCGTACATCTCGGGGCGCTCCAGACGCTCGATGAACGCCAGGGCGTGACCGACGGTGGGCAGCAGGATGTCGCCGCGCGGCTCGTTCGGCTTGGGCTCGATCGCGAACTTGAGGTTGTAGCCCTGCTCGGTCACGTACTCGCCGAGGAGGTCGAACGCCTCCTTCATACGGTCGAGGGCGACGCGCACGTCCTTGGCGCCGCCGGACTCGGCACCCTCGCGGCCACCCCACGCGACGTAGGTCTCGGCGCCCAGCTCGGCCGCCAGATCGATGTTGCGGATCGTCTTGCGCAGCGCGTAGCGGCGCACGTCGCGGTCGTTGGCGGTGAACGCGCCGTCCTTGAAGACCGGGTGCGTGAAGAGGTTGGTGGTCGCCATCGGCACCTTCATGCCGGTCGCGTCCAGGGCCTCACGGAAGCGCTTGATGTGCCTCTCGCGCTCACTGTCCGAGGACCCGAAGGGGATCAGGTCGTCGTCGTGGAAGGTCACGCCGTGGGCGCCGAGCCCGGCCAGGTGCTGCACCGTCTCGACCGGGTCGAGGGCACGGCGGGTGGCGTCGCCGAACGGGTCCCTTCCCTGCCAGCCGACGGTCCACAAGCCGAAGGTGAACCTGTCCTCGGGGGTGGGCTGGTAGTTCATCACGCGGCTCCTCGCTGCTCCGGACTATTTCGTCATGGCGGTTTACAAATTAGTATGCGCACACGTCTCTGGGAAGAGACAAGGCGTCTCCGGGTGGAGACCCGAGCCATTTCAAGATCATGAGCCGTGCAACAAGGGAGAGCCCGATGTCAGCAGCCGAGGGTCCGCTCGTCGTCGGCGTGGACACGTCCACCCAGTCCACGAAGGCGCTGGTGGTCGACGCGGCCACCGGCCAGGTCGTCGCGAGTGGCCAGGCACCGCACACCGTGTCCTCCGGGGCCGGCCGCGAGAGCGACCCGCGTCAGTGGTGGGACGCGCTCAACGAGGCCCTGCGCCAGTGCGGAGACGCGGCCCGCGAGGCCGCCGCGGTGTCGATCGGCGGACAGCAGCACGGCCTCGTCACGCTGGACGCACAGGGCGAGCCGGTGCGCCCGGCGATGCTGTGGAACGACGTGCGCTCCGCGCCGCAGGCCCAGCGGCTGATCGACGAGCTGGGCGGCCCGAAGGCCTGGGCGGAGCGGACCGGCAGCGTGCCCGGCGCCTCCTTCACGGTCACCAAGTGGGCCTGGCTCGCCGAGCACGAACCGGAGGCCCTGCGCGCAGTCAAGGCCGTGCGCCTGCCCCACGACTACCTCACCGAGCGCCTCACCGGCCAGGGCACGACCGACCGCGGTGACGCCTCCGGCACCGGCTGGTGGGCGTCGGCGACGGAGTCGTACGACAGCGAGATCCTCGCGCACGTGGGACTCGACCCGGCTCTGCTCCCCCGCGTGGTCCGGCCCGGCGAGGTCGCGGGCACCGTCCGCGACGGGCATGACCTGCCGTTCTCCAAGGGAACCCTGGTGGCCCCCGGCACGGGTGACAACGCGGCGGCCGCGCTGGGCCTCGGGCTGCGTCCCGGTACGCCGGTGATGAGCCTGGGCACCTCGGGCACGGTGTACGCCGTGTCGAGGCGGCGTCCCACCGACCCGACCGGAACCGTGGCGGGCTTCGCCGACGCCCACGGCGACTGGCTGCCGCTGGCCTGCACCCTGAACTGCACACTCGCCGTGGACCGCGTCGCGGCCCTGCTGGGCCTGGACCGCGAGGCGGTGGAGCCGGTCTCCGGGGTGACCCTGCTGCCCTACCTGGACGGCGAACGCACTCCGAACCTGCCGAACGCCTCGGGACTGCTGCACGGGCTCCGTCACGACACCACCGGCGGCCAGCTCCTCCAGGCGGCCTACGACGGTGCCGTACAAGCCCTGCTCGGAGCGCTGGACCTGGTGCTCGACGAGGACGCGGACCGTTCGACACCACTGCTGCTGATCGGCGGCGGCGCCCAGGGCACGGCCTGGCGGCAGACCGTACGACGGCTCTCGGGACGCCCCGTCCAGGTGCCCGAGGCCAAGGAACTGGTCGCGCTCGGCGCCGCCGCGCAGGCCGCAGGACTGCTGACCGGCGAGGATCCGGGCGCGGTCGCCCGGCGCTGGAACACGGCCGCCGGGCCGGTACTGGAGGCCGTGGAGCGGGACGAGGAGACGCTCGCCAGGATCGCCGGGGTACTCTCCGACGCGGCGCCGCTGCTGGAGCGGGGGACGCGGGCCGGCTGACGACGGGGGACGCGGGCCGGCCCAGGACGGGAACGCGGATCCACCGAGGATCGAGGGAGGCATGACCGCACCGCTGCACGACGCCCACCCGGCGGGTCCCGGCCGCGGCCTGCCCGACACACAGCAGGGCATGCGCCGCCGCAACCTGGCCCGGGTGATGCACGCCGTCAGTGCCGAGGGACCGCTGTCGCGTGCCGCGGTCGCCTCGCGAATCGGTCTGACCCGGGCCGCGGTGTCGACCCTCGTCGACGAGCTCATACGCTCCGGGCTCCTCGAAGAGCTGGGCCCCGAGCGCCCCGGGAGGGTGGGCAGACCGGGTTCCGCACTCGCGGTCAGCGGGCGGGGCCCGGCCGGGATAGGCGCCGAGGTCGGCGTGGACCACCTCGCGGCCTGCGCGGTCGACCTGCGCGGACAGGTGCGCTCACGAGTGGTGCGGTACGGCGCCAACCGGGGCCGCTCCCCCGAGCCGGTGATCGCCGAACTCACCGCCCTGGTACGCCAGGTGGTGACGGAGGTCGAGGCCGAGGGCCTGTGGCCGGCGGGGCTGGCGGTGGCGGTGCCCGGTCTGGTGGCGCGTGACGCCAGGACCGTCGTCCGCGCCCCCAACCTCGACTGGCTCGACACGGACCTGGGCACCCTGCTGCCCGAGGACTACCCGCTGACCGTGGGCAACGAGGCCAACTTCGGTGCGCTGGCCGAACTCTGGCTCGGCGACGGAACCCCCCACGACTTCCTGCACGTCTCCGCCGAGATCGGCATCGGCGCTGCCCTCGTGGTGGACGGACAACTGCTGCGCGGGACCCGTGGTTTCGCCGGCGAGCTGGGCCATGTGCCGGTCCGGCCGGACGGCCCCCGGTGCCCGTGCGGCAGTCGGGGTTGTCTGGAGCAGTACGCCGGTGAGGAGGCGGTGCTGCGGGCGGCCGGGCTTGAGCCGGGCGAGGACCGGGTCGGACTGCTCGCCCAGCACGCGGCGGACGGCGACGAGGAGGTGCGAGGCGCGCTGCGCGAGGCGGGCGAGGCGCTCGGCATCGCACTGACCGGGGCGGTCAATCTGCTGGACCCCGAAACTGTGGTGCTGGGCGGCGCGTTGTCCGGGCTCGCACCCTGGCTGCTGCCGTCGCTGCGGGACGAACTGGCCCGACGCACGGCCGGCCCCGCCTGTCCGGTGTCCGTGTCCCGGCTGGGTTCGGAGGGGCCGCTGCTGGGGGCCGCTCACTCGGTGGTGCGGGCCGTGCTGGACGACCCCGCGGTTGTGGGCGAGCGGGCCTGACCACCTGCCGCTTCACCCCGTCGGGTGAGCGAGTTGTCCACATCACCAAGGTTGTCCACCGAAACACCAAGCACACTTCTGCCCCATCGGCAGGCGCCGTACCGTGATCCACGCGAGGCACACAGCCACCGTGAACAGCGGAGTCGGGGGGGCACAACATGTCGGCGAACAGGGCTGCTTGGCCGCGGCGCGACCTCATCGGGCTGCGCGAGATCCTGCTCCGTCGCATCACGGCCGCGGCCGACACCGCCCGCGTCCGCATCGCCCGTATCCGTACGGCCGTGTCCACCTCGCCCGTGTCCATACGGCTGGTGTCCGGACCGCCCGTGTCCGCCTCGCGCGTGTCCACCTCAGCGAACCCCTGCAGAACGGAGCCGTGCAGTGACGAGCGACGACCCCAGGATCCTGAAAGTGCGGCCCCGACCAGGCGAGTACGCCTGGACGTTCGGCGGCGCGCCACCCGTGGCCCGGATCTCCCCCGGCACGGTTCTCGACCTGTACACGGAGGACTGTTTTGCGGGGCGGGTGCGGTCCGAGAAGGATCTGGTGTCCGAGGTGTGCGAGTTCCCCTTCCTCAACCCGCAGACGGGTCCGTTCCACATCGAGGGCGCGGAGCCGGGCGACACGGTCGCCGTGCACTTCGTCTCGATCGAACCGGCCCGGGACTGGGCCGCGTCGACCACGGTCCCCCTGTTCGGCGCGCTCACCTCCACGCACACCACCGCCACGCTCCAGCCCCCGCTGCCGGAGACCGTGTGGATCTGGCAGTTGGACCGGACCCGGCGCACGGCACTGTTCCGGGCCCGGGACAGCGACATCGAGATCGAGCTGCCCATGGACCCGATGCACGGCACCGTGGGGGTCGCACCCGCCAATCTTGAAGTGCGCTCGGCGCTGGTGCCCGACGCGCACGGCGGGAACATGGACACACCGGAGATGCGGGCGGGCGTCACCTGCTACCTCGGGGTCAACGTGGAGGGCGCCCTGCTCAGCCTCGGCGACGGACACGCCCGCCAGGGTGAAGGCGAGACGTGCGGGGTCGCCGTCGAGTGCGCGATGAACACCGTGGTGATCGTCGAGCTGCTCAAGGGAATCGCCACGCCCTGGCCGCGCATCGAGTCGGACACGCACATCGTCTCGACCGGTTCGGCCCGTCCGCTGGAGGACGCGTTCCGGATATCGCAGCTCGACCTCGTGCGGTGGCTGGTGCGCGACTACGGGTTCAGTGAGCTGGACGCCTACCAGTTCGCGACCCAGGCCGTGGAGTCTCCGTTGGCCAACGTGTGCGACACCAACTACACGTGCGTGGCGAAGATCCGCAAGGAATGGCTGCCCGCGCGCGAGACTCACCGCGGGGTGCACGACCGGCTCCGTGAGACCGCGGCGGCCCTGCGGGGCTGAACACCGCCTACAGGAAAGGCGCTTGACTCTTGGAACGCTCACGACCGCTCCTCGACAGACGGCGACTGCTGAAGGGGGCCGTACTGGCCGCCGTACCGTACACGCTGCTTCCCGAGACGCGGGCCGGGGCGGCTCCCCAGCCCGTCGACCACCCGTCAGCCGAGTGGCAGCCGGCCACCCCGTCCAACTACACGGCGTCGGACCGCCCCTACTCCTACCGGGTGGACCGGGTGATCATCCATGTCACGCAGACCACCTACACCGGCACCCTCGACATCTTCCAGAACCCGGCGAAGAAGGTGTCCGCGCACTACGTCGTGCGATCGGCCGACGGCCATATCGCGCAGTGCGTCCGGGAGGCCGACGTCGCCTGGCACGCCGGGAACTGGGGGTACAACACCCGCAGCATCGGTATCGAGCACGAGGGCTGGGTGGACAAGCCCGCCTACTTCACCGAGGCCTTGTACGGGCAGTCCGCGAAGCTCACGGCGGAGATCTGCCGGAGGTACGGCATCCCCCGGGACCGCGGGCACATCATCGGGCACTACGAGGTGCCGGGCACGGACCACACCGACCCCGGACCGTACTGGGACTGGGCGCGCTACATGAGCATGGTCGAACTGGCCTGATCCGCGCGAGAGGCACATCGCTTGAGGTGACGCCGGTCGAAGTGGTTGTCTGCGCGCGTACCCGGAGTGACGATGTCCCCAGTCACATCGCCGTCCGGGGAGACCGAGTTGACCGATCCTTGGGTGGCCCTGGAACCCGGGGCCGACCCCGCCGAGCAGGTCCGGCTGCTGCGACGCGCCCACGAGACGTTCACCGAGGCGGGCACGGTGCAGCGGCCGGTGCGCCCGGTGGTGGCCGACTCGTGGCGGCGTTCCGCGCGGGCCGGTGTCGGGCCCGACGGAACGGCGAGCGTCGACCTCAGCGACGGTGACCTCGGCGTGTACCGGGCCGAGCATCCGCTGGCCCGGGTCATGCCGCTGGTCCGTGAGCTGATGGGGACCTTCGCCGCCGACGGGGAGCATCTGCTCGCGGTGTGCGACGAGCACGGCAGGCTGCTCTGGGTCGAGGGACATGCCACGACCCGCCGGCAGGCGGAGTGGATGAACTTCGTGCCGGGCGCGCGGTGGGCGGAGACAGCGGTCGGGACGAACGCGCCGGGTACGGCGGTCGCGGTGGACCGGCCGGTGCAGGTGTTCGCGGCGGAGCACTTCATCCGCCGGGTGCAGCCGTGGACCTGCGCGGCGGCACCGGTGCACGATCCTCGGACCGGGCGGGTGCTGGGGGCCGTGGACATCACCGGTGGGGACGGGCTGGCGCATCCGCACAGTCTGGGCTTCGTCCAGGCGGTCGCGCGGGCCGCCGAGTCCCAGCTGGCGCTGCTCCTCCCGCAGCGGCCGACCGGCGATGTCCCCGAGCTGAGCGCGCTCGGCCGGGACGAGGCGGTGCTGGTCAGCGACGGCCGCGGGACCAGGCTCAGCCGTCGGCACAGCGAGATCCTGGTGCTGTTGTCCCGGCACCCGGAGGGGCTGACCGGGGACGAGCTCCTGTGCGCGCTCTACGAGGACGAGTCGGTGCCACCGGTGACGCTGCGGGCCGAACTGGCGAGGCTGCGCAGGGTTCTCGGGCCGGGACTGCTGGCCTCGCGGCCGTACCGGCTGACCGTGCCGGTCGAATCGGACGTGGCCCTAGTCGAGCGGCGGCTGGAGAGCGGGGCGGTCACGGGGGCGGCGCGGGGATATGCCGGTCCGCTGCTGCCCGCGTCGCAGGCTCCGGCGGTGGTACGGCTCAGGCGCCGGGTCGCCGACGGGCTGCGGACCGCGTTGGTCGCCCGCCGCGATCCCGACCTGCTCTCCGACTGGGCGCACGCTCCGTGGGGCGAGGACGACGTCGACGTGTGGCGGGCGCTCGCGGCCGTGCGGCCCACGGTGAGCGTGCGGGCCCGTCTTGCCGCGCTGGAATCGGAGCTGGCCGCCCCGGCGGCAACGTGGTTGCAACGTCCGCGCCCCTAGCCTCGCGCCCAGAGCTGCCCAACGGCGGGCAGCGCTGCTGAGGGAGGCAGGCCAGCATGACCCGTTACGCGGCACCCGGCACCGAGGGCGCGATCGTCTCCTACCAGGCGCGCTACGACCACTTCATCGGCGGCGAGTACGTGGCGCCGGCGCTCGGGCAGTACTTCGAGAACCCGTCCCCGGTCAACGGGCAGCCGTTCACCGAGGTCGCCCGGGGCACCGCGCAGGACGTGGAGCGGGCGCTGGACGCGGCCCACGCCGCCGCCCCGGGCTGGGGCCGGACCTCGACGACCGAGCGGTCCGGCATCCTGCTGAAGATCGCCGACCGAATGGAGGCGAACCTGGAGAAGCTCGCCGTCGCGGAGAGCTGGGAGAACGGCAAGCCGGTGCGGGAGACCCTCGCCGCCGACATCCCGCTGGCCATCGACCACTTCAGGTACTTCGCCGGGGCGATCCGCGCGCAGGAGGGTTCGCTGGGCGAGGTCGACGACGACACGGTGGCGTACCACTTCCACGAGCCGCTCGGCGTCGTCGCGCAGATCATCCCGTGGAACTTCCCGATCCTGATGGCGGTGTGGAAGCTCGCCCCGGCCCTCGCCGCGGGCAACGCCGTCGTCATCAAGCCCGCCGAGCAGACGCCGGCCTCCCTCCACTACTGGATGAGCCTGATCGCGGACCTGCTGCCGCCGGGCGTGGTGAACATCGTCAACGGCTTCGGCGTGGAGGCAGGCAAGCCGCTCGCGTCCAGCCCGCGGGTGGCCAAGGTGGCGTTCACCGGCGAGACCACGACGGGGCGGCTGATCATGCAGTACGCCTCCGAGAACATCAAGCCGGTCACCCTCGAACTCGGCGGCAAGTCACCGAACATCTTCTTCGACGACGTGTGGGCGCAGGACGACGACTTCCGCGACAAGGCGCTCGAAGGATTCACGATGTTCGCCCTCAACCAGGGTGAGGTCTGCACCTGTCCCTCCCGGGCACTGATCCAGCGCGGCAACTACGCCGAGTTCATCGAGGCCGCCGTCGCCCGCACCGAGCTCATCACACCGGGCCACCCCCTCGACACCGACACGATGATCGGCGCCCAGGCCTCCAACGACCAGCTGGAGAAGATTCTCTCCTACCTGGACGTCGGCCGGCAGGAGGGCGCGAAGGTCCTCACCGGCGGTGAGCGCATCGAGTACGACGGTGAGTTGAAGGGCGGCTACTACGTCCAGCCGACGATCTTCGAGGGCGACAACCGTATGCGGATCTTCCAGGAGGAGATCTTCGGCCCCGTCGTCTCGGTGACGTCCTTCGACGACTTCGACGACGCCCTGAAGATCGCCAACGACACGCTGTACGGGCTCGGCGCGGGTGTGTGGACCCGGGACATCAACACGGCGTACCGGGCGGGGCGCGGGATCCAGGCCGGCCGCGTCTGGACCAACTGCTACCACGCGTACCCGGCGCATGCCGCCTTCGGCGGGTACAAGCAGTCGGGGATCGGGCGGGAGACCCACAAGATGATGCTGGACCACTACCAGCAGACGAAGAACCTTCTCGTTTCATACAGTCCGAAGAAACTCGGGTTCTTCTAGAGCCTGAAGTCGGTTGCCTGGAGGCATCGTTGCGCTCCAGGCAACCCAACGCGGTAGCCGCCCTACGGGAAGTTCCTGCTCGCCGTGGTGGCCGAATCGGCTGTGGCCGTGGAGATGGAGGGCGTCGGCGCTCTGGCGCCGAAAGCGGGCGCAGTTGGGGGCGAGGGCGGGGTAAGAGCGTGCGGCCGGGCGATTCTCGACGCGTAGCGGATCGTGGGGCGGGTGGGACTCGAACCCACGGCCGACGGATTATGAGTCCGTTGCTCCGCTCCAGGATGAAATTCGCTCCCTCAACACTTCCCCGCCTCTCGGCATGCGGCTGGCCACAGTGGGATCTGGAACGCCTTGGCCGCCGCCGTCGGGTGCGCCAAGGTGATGCGGCATCAAGCCAAAGGGGCCCAAGCTCCGTTGGCTTTCTTCCGGGATCAGTGCGTCGCCCATATCCTCGTACGTCGGCGGTTACCTACGGTAAGGGGTAGCGATGGGCGGCACCACACGCAGAGGGTTCCTAAGTTCGGCCGCGGCCGCCGGCGGCGGAGTCGCCCTCGCGCCCCCCCAACGGGCCGCGGCCCGGGACGGCGCCGCCGCACAGACCGTGGCCGTATTGGGCGGAGGCGTCGCCGGGCTCACGGCCGCCCACGAACTCGCCGAACGCGGCTTCCGGGTCACGGTCTACGAACGCAAGGCGCTGGGCGGCAAGGCCCGCAGCATGGACGTACCGGACAGCGGCACGGGCGGCCGCGGGCCCCTGCCCGGGGAGCACGGCTTCCGCTTCATCCCCGGCATCTACCACAACCTGCCCGACACCATGCGGCGCATCCCCTTCCCCGGCAACCCGGGCGGTGTCCACGACAACCTCGTCGCCCCCAAGGAGATGCTGTTCGCCCGGTCGGGCGGCCGCGAGGACATCCGGATCCCTCTTCCGTGGCCCGGCAACACCCCGGCCGAACTCACCCCCGACGACATCCGCCGCGCCCTCACCTCGGTCCTGGACACCGCCTTCAACCTCCCCCTCCACGAGGCCCTCTACTTCGCCAACCGCTTCCTGGTCTTCCTCACCAGCTGCGATGAACGCCGCGACGAGACCTGGGAGCAGATGCCGTGGTGGGAGTTCGTACGGGCCGGACGGATGTCGTACGACTACCAGCGGATCCTCGCCATCGGCATCACCCGCAACATCGTGGCCACCAAGGCGGAAGAGGCCAGCACCCGTACCGTCGCTACCCTGCTGGAGGCCTTCGCCTTCAACCTCCTCGGGCGGGGCGCGGACGGACCGCTGGACCGGATCCTCAACGCGCCCACCAACGAGGCCTGGATCGACCCCTGGGTGACGTACCTGAGGTCACTCGGGGTCGAGTTCCACATCGGCTGGACCGTACGGGACCTGATCCTGGACACGGGCCGGATCGCCGGTGCCGTCGTGGAGGACCCGGATGGTGCCCGCCGGACTGTCACCGCCGACCACTACATCTCGGCCATGCCGGTCGAGCACGCGCGCCGCACCTGGAACTCCGCCGTGCGCGCCGCCGATCCCCAACTGGCCGAGTGCGACCGGCTGGAGACGGACTGGATGACCGGCATCCAGTTCTATCTCACCGAACGTACGCCGATACTGCACGGCCACCTCGACCTGATCGACTCCCCCTGGTCGCTGACCGCGATCGCCCAGGCCCAGCACTGGCCGGGCCACGACTTCCCTGCCGACTTCGGCGACGGCAAAGTCGCGGACTGTCTGTCCGTGGACGTCTCCGAGTGGGACCGGCCGGGCATCCTGTACGGCAAGACCGCCAAGCAGTGCACCCGCGCCGAAGTCGCCCGCGAGGTGTGGGCGCAGTTGAAGGCGGCGCTCAATGACAGCGGCCGTACGGTCCTGAAGGACTCCGTGCTGCACTCCTGGTTCCTCGATCCGGCCGTCGACGGCCTCGGCACTCCGAACCCGGTCAACGAGGAGCAGTTGCTCATCCATCCGACAGGAACCTTCCACCACCGTCCGCGATCGGCTACGAAGATCCCCAACCTCTTCCTGTCCGGCGACTATGTGGCCGTGCCCATCGATCTGGCCACCATGGAAGGCGCCAACACCTCGGCCCGGCAGGCCGTCAACGCCCTGCTGGACGGGATCGGTTCGACCGCGGAACGCTGCACCGTCACCCCGCTGTACCGGGCCCCCGAGTTCGAGCGGATCAAACGCCACGACCGCACCCGTTACCTCCTTCGACTGCCTAATCTCTTCGACGTCGGTTGACAGCAACGCTGAACCCGTCCCCGGCGACGGGGATCCCTGGGCTCTCCCGATGCTCCGGCGAATCAGCGCTGAATTGCTGAACGCCCGGGGACGGTCCGGATCGGGTGCCCGAGACCAAGATCCGGGCCATTTCCGGACCAAGCTGCCATCGACCGCCGACAGCGGGCTCGTTTCCGCAGCTCAGAGCAGGAGCGTCGCGTGTACCACCACGAGACGAAGAACCTTCTCGTTTCATACAGTCCGAAGAAACTCGGGTTCTTCTAGAGCCTGAAGTCCGTTGCCTGGAGGCATCGTTGCGCTCCAGGCAACCGGACACGGCAAGCAAAGGCGCTTCGATGACGGCTCCTGCAACCCGCATCGCGGTCATCACCCGGCCCGCACCGGAGGTCAGTCGGCTCGCTCCGGGTCCGCGACGACCGTTGGTCCCGTGGTCATGTGTGCCTCGCCGACCCAGGACGGCGGATCGACGGCGTCATCATTTGCGGTGATGTCGCTGTTCTCCAGTGGGCCGCCGTTCACCGCTTCCGTCTTCTCGGTGGAGTCTTTGTTGCCGTCGCTCTCCTTCTGCCGCCTCTGCAGGGCGAGTTCCCTCGCCCTCTTCTCGGAGTACAGCCTCATCTCGGCCTCTGTCCGGTGCTCGAACACTGTTGTCTCCATGTCAGTTCGTGGGGTCCGGTGCACGCACATGGCCCGCTGGTCCGGTTCGTCCTCGCTGCGTCGTCTTCGCCGCCGTCCTCCACATCTCCGATCGCGGCTGACCACAGGTGATGACCGGGTACCCGGGGGTTCTGTGACAGTGTCACAACATTGGTAGCCGTGACACCAATCGTGGGTCGAGTGCATGTGCCGCTGATCGCCGTTGAGCCGTGACACCCCGAAGCGCACTGCGGTCCATCCCGCGCGAAAGAGCGAAGGCTTCCAGTGGCTCTTGCTGTCATGGCGGACCCACTTGCGCAGCGTTCCGGCCAAGGTCCGTTCGGAATTCCGGAGGTCACTCCCGTCACGGATCAGGCGGATGTGGCCTCGCCTTCGAACTGGATGGCACGGATCTCCCGGCGGGAGGAGATGCCGAGCTTCGAGAACACCTTGCGGAGGTGCCATTCGACCGTGTGTCTGCTGATGAACAACTGGGCACCGATCTCGGGGTTGGTAAGCCCTTCCCCGGCGAGCCGGGCGATCTGCGCCTCCTGCGAGGTGAGAGCCGTGGGGGTCGCGACCGCGTGGCTGCGGACCTTGGCCCCCGTGGCCTGCAACTCGCCCCGGGCGCGTTCCGCGAACGCCTCCGCCCCGAACCGGCTGAACATCTCGTGTGAGACGTCCAGTTGGGAGCGGGCGTCGACGCGTCGGTTCTCGCGCCGCAACCACTCCCCGTACAGGAGATGCGCGCGGGCGAGTTCCATGCGGACCCGGGTCCGGCCGAGCCGCTCGATCGCCTCACGGTAGAAGCGCTCCGCGGCGTCACCCTCGCTGAGCAACGCCCGCGAGCGGGCTTCCACGCCCAACGCCCAGTCCGTACCGCTGGCTCGCGTCGCCTCCGAGAGCAGCTCCAGCGCGTCGGTGGCGAGCTCGGGTGAACCGCTCCGTACGGCCGCCTCGATCAGTTCCATCAGGCCCCATCGCGGCGAGGCGATCTCCCGCTGCTCGGCCGCTGCCTCACGGGCCGCGGCCAGAGCCTGCGCGTACCGGCCCAGTCCGTTGCAGAGCACCGCCTCGTACCAGCGTGTGATGGTGACAGTGGCCCCCTGGCCCCGCGGCACCGCTTCGGCAAGAACCGCGTCGATCAACGTACGGGCCTCGCCCTCGCGACCACGCCAGACGGCCAGGCCGAGGGGGCCGAGACGTGCCGAGTTGCTGTTGCCGGTCGCCGCGCACACCGCCGCGCTCTCCTCGATCAGCGACTCGGCCGCGGACAGTTCTCCAGCGATGAGGTGCACGAAGGCGCGGGAGTCGAGTGCGTCGGGGAGAGCGCTGAGCGCTCCGGCCTCGCGGGTGACCGTCACATGACGTACCGCGGCCGTGTGCCAGTGCTCGTCGTCCCACAGATCCGAGGCGATGAAGGACCCGAACCAGAGCCGACGCAGCTGCACCTGTACGGGAAGTCGCTCGTCGCAGAGTGCTTCGAGTGCCCGCTCCATCATCGGCGCCGAGGCCGGGTAACCCTCGGTGAATCGCACGGCGAGGACGTCCAGCACCATGTCGGACACCTGTGGCTGCCGCGCCGGCGGTGCCTCACGGGCGGCCTCGCCCACCTCCAGCAGTCCTGGGCCGCGCGCCAGGCGGCCGGCGAATATCGCCGCCTCGACGGCGTCCAGGTAGGTCCCACGAGTGAGTGCGACATCGTCGAGCCGGCCGAACCGGCGAGCGGCGGTGAGCAGCAGCTGCGGGGCCTCGCCGCCGCGGTTCTGGGCGAACGCGAGCCCGGCACGCAGCACCTCGATCCGCGCGCGGCCCAGCTCGTCGAGGGGCCCGGCCGCCGCCGTGGCGAGGAGGGTGGCAGCCGACTCGAACGCGCCGGCCTGGAGTTTTGCCTGTGCCGCGTCCACCGCGCGCTGTGCGCGTCGCGCGGGATCCTGTGTCAGCGCGGTCGCACGCTGGAGGAACGCGGCGGCCGCGGCGATGCCACCGCGCGCGTGGGCTCGGCCCGCGGAGCGCTCCAGTTCGGCGGCCACTGTCTCGTCGGGCCCCGAGGCGGCGTCGGCCAGATGCCAGGCCCGACGGTCGGGGTCGAGCCGGGCATCGGTGGCGTCGGCCAGCGCCTTGTGCACCTCTCGGCGTTCACCCGGGCCTGCTGCCCGATAGGCCGCCGAGCGCACCAGCGGGTGCCGGAACCGTACCCGGTTGCCGAGGGTGATCAGGTCCGTCGCGCCTTCGTGCGACCCGGCGGCGTCGGCGTCGATCCCCAGGCGCCCGGCCGCGCGCCGCAGCAGTGTGACGTCACCCAGCGGTTCGGCGGCGGCTATGAACAACAGGCGTCGGGACTCGGGCGGAAGCGCCTGGACGCGGCGGAGGAACCCCTGCTCGATCTGGTTCGACAACGGCCATGCGTCCGGACGCTCGAATCCTCCGGCCATCTCCGCGGCGGTCAGCGCACGCGGCAGCTCGAGCAGGGCCAACGGGTTGCCGCGTGACTCGGCGACTATGCGGTCGCGCACCCGTTCGTCGAACGGACCGGTGACGACCGAGTCGAGCAGTGTCCGGGAGTCGCGCTCGGTCAGCCCCGTGACGGACAGCTCGGGAAGGCTGCCGAGAGCATGGCCGGCACTGGGTTCACGGACCGCGAAGACCAGCACAACCGATTCCGCGAGCAGTCGGCGCGCCACGAACTCCAAGGTCAGCGAGGACGCCTCGTCCAGCCACTGCGCGTCGTCCACGACACAGATCAGCGGCTGGTCACCTCCGGCGTCCGCGATGAGACTCAGAGTGGCCAGACCTACGAGGAACCGGTCGGGCGCGGCACCGGCACGCAGACCGAAGGCTGTGCCGAGCGCGTCCCGCTGAGGGCCGGGCAGCTGGTCGAGACCGGCGAGCAGAGGAGCACAGAGCTGGTGCAGGCCGGCGTAGGAGAGCTCCATCTCGGACTGGACGCCGGCCGCTCTGATGGTGCGGCATCCTGTGGCACGAGCGAGGAGATGCCTCAGCAGTTCGGTCTTGCCGATCCCGGGTTCACCGCGCAGGACCAGGACACCGCTGCGCCCGGCTCTGGCACCTACGACGAGATCGTCGAGGGCCTCGCATTCGTTCTCCCTGCCGAGAAGCCCGGCCCGTGAACCGCGCCTCGCCATGGCAGCTCCCTTGTCAGGACTCTTCGCTCGGTATGGTAATCCGTCCGTTGATCGCCACGCCCATGATCGATCGTGCCGAGTCGGCTCGCCCGCCCTGTGTGACGGTGTGGGTCGGTGACCCGGGCGGCCGAGAGTCGACCAGGCGGGCAACCACGTGCGGTCACCCGGCGTCTGCGCCTGCTGAATCGCTCGCCGGATGTCCGTCCCGGAGTGCGGCGAGCGCGGCAGCGAGCCTGCCCCGGCTGGTGATGCCCAGGCGGGGATAGATGCGGTACAGATGGGCTCCGACAGTGCGGTGCGAGATGAACAGGCGCTGGCCGATCTCCCGGTTGCTCAGCCCCTGCGACGCGAGCACCGCGATCTGCATCTCCTGGGCCGACAGCCGGTCGCTGGTGTTCGCATGCCGCGGGCCGCTCGACTCGCCGGCGGCACGCAACTGCTCGCGAGCCATCTCGGCCCACGGCCGCGCGCCGATCCGGTCGAACTCGTCGCGGGCGCTGCGCAGCGGGTTGCGGGCGTCGACGTAGCGCCGTTGTCGACGCAGTCGGCGGCCGTGATGCAGGTGGAGCCGGGCCCGCGCCAGGGTCCAGCCGGCGGGCAGGGCGGTCAGCGCCGCGGTGTAGTGCTCGTCCGCCGTGTCGTCCGGTGCCAGCACCGCCTCGGTGTAGGCGTGCGCGACCGTCATCATTTCCGAGGGCAGTCGGGCGGCCAACTCGGGCAGTCCGTCCAGTAGTTCGCGGGCCTGCGGTACGGTGCCCGCGGCCACCGCCGCGTCCGCCAGGTCCGGTGCGAGCAGCCAGCGGCTGACCGAGTGGTAGTGCGGGTCGGCCGGATCAAACGCGCGCGCGAAATTGTCGTACGCCTCGACCGGGCGGCCGTCGAAGAGTGCGAGCAGGCCCTCGACCTGCTGCGCCATCACGGCGGCGAACGGCATGCCAGGGAACAGCCGGTGGGTCCGCAGCTCGCCGAGCATTCGTGTTGCGTCCTCGGTCTCCCCGCGCAGCGCCGCCACCAGACTTCCCGTCGCCTTCACTCCCAGCCAGACGATCCACTCCCCGGTCTCCTCGGCCAGGGCCAGGCCCTCACCGGACTCCTCGCGGGCCCGATCGAGCTGACCGAGGTACACCCGCGGCCAACTGCCCGCGAGTGACCGGGCGAGCAGGCCGAGTCTGCCCTGCGACCGCCACACCGTGGCCGCCTGTGACAGGTACCGGGCAGCGAGAGTGGCTTCGCCCAGGACCATCGCGCCGCTGCCGAGGAAGTGCATGACCAGGCCGTCCAGGCGATCCGGCCTGAGGCTGCCGAGCCGTGCGATCACCTCGGCGCCGTACCGGTACGGCTCGGTGTACGCCCGTACCGTCAGGACGACGGGAGAGTCCGGATCCGGGTTCCATCGGTCCAGCTCGGCCGCGGCCAGCGAGCGCACCCGTGCGTCACCGTCCTGGAAGAAGCACCGGGCGGCGGCCCGCCACAGCAGGTTCTCGGCGACCCGTACGTCTCCGGTGTCGAACGCGCCGGCCGCCGTGGTCACCATGTCCTCGATCCGGCGGTGCGGCTCGTCGGGTTCGAACGCCGCCTTGTCGGACACGACCATGAGGCGGGCCCGCTCAAGCGGACCGAGTTCGCTCAGGTCGGCCCGGTCCAGCAGCAGTTGGGTGTGAACGCGGTCGTTGATCTCGCTGGCCGACTCGACCGCCCGGACCAGGATTCCGGTCCTGCGGCGCGGGTCCTGCACGAGCTCGGCCGCCTGACGCAGGGCCGGTACGGCCGAAGCCACCTTGCCTCGGGCCAGCGCCGTCTCGGCGAAACGTTCCAGCCGCGCGGCGAGTTCCTCGTCCGGGCCGAGCGTGGCGGCGGCCAGGTGGAGGAGCCGGCGCTCGGGGGTGTCGGCCATGGCCGCGGCGATGGCGCGGTGGGTTGCCAGCCGGTCGGCGACCGTGGCGCGGGTGTAGATCGCCGAACGCATCAGCGGATGCTGGAACACGAGGGTACGGCCGACCAGACCAGCCAGGCCCGCGTCGACCGCCTCCTGCACCGCGTCCAGTGAGACCGCCGCCCCCCTCAGGCTGCTCGCCACGTCCAGGAGCCGGCTCAGGCGTGCGTTGGGCTCGGCGGCCAAGGCCAGCAGGAGCGCACGGCACTCGGGGCTCACCGAGTCCGTACGCGCGGCGAACGCGTCCTCCAGCCGCTGGGTGAGGGGCAGGTCGTCCAGCTGCGTGCCCATGTCCTGCACCGTCTTGGGCAGTTCGACAAGGGCCAGCGGGTTGCCCGCGGCGCGCTCCAGGACGAGGGCCCGGAGCGGCTGTGACAGCCCCGGTGCGCCCGCGTCGAGCAGTTCGGCGGCGGCCGACCGGCCAAGGGGTCGCAGAGGGAGTTCCGGCTGTGCGCTCGGGGCGTAGGAGTCGGAAGCGTGGAGCCTGGAGGCCGCCACGATCAGGACGGGAAGATCGCGGGTGCGCCGGCCGACGAATCCGAGGACGTCCCGGCTCGGCGAATCGACCCACTGCAGATCATCGACGAGCAGCAGGAGCGGTTGCCCGTCGGCCGCGTCGACGAGCAGTTCGAGCACGGCGAGCGCGACCCGGAAGACATGGGGCTCGGCCTGCGTGGCGCTGAACGCGTCGGCCAGCGCGGCCCGGTGTGGGGACGGCAGCTGCCCGATGCCGTCGGCAGCCGGTTGCAGCAGCAGTTGCAGAGCCGCGAACGGCAGCCACAACTCAGTCTCCACCCCGGCCACGCTCAGCACCTTGAAACCGCGCTCGGTGCCCTCGGCGCCCACCGAGCGCAGCAAAGTCGACTTGCCGACGCCGGCGGTGCCGTGGATCAACAGCGCACCGCCGCGTCCGGCCGCCGCGTCCGCCAGCAGTCCACGCAGGACCCGCAACTCCTCGTCCCGGCCGATCATCGCGCGGGGGCCCGGTTCGGCCTCTGGAGGGTTCCGGCTGCTGGGCTGAGCATGTGCGGCTTCCTCCGTGCAGGGAGTCACGTTGCACCGCATCCTAGCCGCGGCCCATTACACCCTGGGCGGGATCACACCATCGGTAGAACGACTCAAGTTCGGCCGGAACCTCGTCCGCGGCACAGCACCGAGCCCTGATGCGCAGGTGGTCGCACGGCGGAACCGGCTGCGCGTGTGGCCTCGGCCGGTGCTGCCGACTTCGGTGGCGTGGGACTCGGTCCGGCGTCAGGAGGACTGCTTCGCGGGGGTTCTAGGTACGGCGGACGGCGGACCGATGCGGAGGAGTGTCTCGCGGGTCTCCTCGGTCAGACCGCCCCAGATCCCGTACCGCTCCCGGTGGTCGAGCGCGTACCGGCGACACGGAATCCGCACCGGGCACCGATCGCAGAGGGCGAGCGCCCGCTGGACGGCGTCCCGGTCGTCCGGGGGCGGGAAGAAGGTCCTGGTGTCGGAGTCTCGGCAGTTGGCCGCCCCGCACCAGTTCACCGCGGCGGGGGCTGACGCTGTGTCGGGCGCTGTCATGTCATCTCCTCCAGCTTCCTGCCGTTGGTCTCGCGCACGCGGACGGCGACGAAGACGAACGAGAGCACGGCGAAGCCCGCGTAGACGGCGTAGGTGGACGACAGGTTCCAGTCCGACATGCGGGGGAAGCTCTCGGTGACGGCCCAGTTGGCGATCCAGTTCGCGGCGGTCGCCACCGACATCGCGGCGGCGCGGATCCTCAGCGGGAACATCTCGCCGACCATCACCCAGAGCACCACGCCCCAGGAGACCGCGAAGAAGAACACGAAGGCGTGGGCGGCGACCAGCGCCACGGTGCCCTGGGCGTCCGGAATGGACAGGCTGCCGCCGCTTCCCGACTTGTACGAGAACGCCCAGGACGCGACGGCCAGAGACACTGCCATGCCGGCCGAACCGGTCAGGGCGAGCGGCTTGCGGCCGACCCGGTCGATCAGCAGCATCGCCACGACGGTTCCGACGATGTTGACGATCGACGTGGAAAGGCTGATCAGCAAAGAGCTGGCCTGGTCGATGCCCACCGACTGCCACAGCAGCGACGAGTAGTAGAAGATGACGTTGATGCCGACCAGCTGCTGGAAGACGGCCAGCCCGATGCCGACCCAGACGATCGGCAGCAGCCCGAAGCGGCCGTCGAGCAGATCGCGTACCCGCGGCTTGTGGTCGGTCTTGAGAGCGTGCTGAATCTCGGCGACCCGCTCCTCGGCACCCGTGTACGTGCCCTGCAGGTCGCGCAGTACGGCAAGGGCCTCGACCTCACGGCCCCTCGCGACGAGGAAGTGCGGGGACTCCGGGATGCGCATGGTGAGGAACAGGTAGCAGAGCGCCGGTACGACCGCGGCCATGAGCATCCACTGCCAGGCGTGCAGGGCGCCCAGCGGGTTCTCGCTCCTGCCGTCGGCTCCCTGGGCGATGCCCCAGTTCACGAGCTGGGAGGCGGTGATGCCGAGCACGATGGCCGCCTGCTGGAACGAGGCCAGCCGCCCGCGATGGTCGGGCGGCGCGACCTCGGCGATGTAGGTGGGCCCGATCAGCGAGGCGAGGCCGATCGCCGTACCGCCGACGACGCGCCAGGCACCCAGGTCCCAGACGGAGAAGGGCATGGACGAGCCGAGCGCGCTGATCGCGAAGAGAACCGCGGCCAGGTGCATCACGCGCCGACGGCCGACGCGGTCGGCGAGACGTCCGGCGACGGCCGCTCCGAAGGCGGACCCGAGCAGAGCGGAGGCGACGATGGTGCCCGTCTGACTGGAGGTGACGTCGAATCGGTGCTGGATTCCGGTGACGGCACCGTTGATGACGGCACTGTCGTAGCCGAACAGGAAGCCGCCGATCGACGCGGCCGCCGAGATGTAGGTGACGCGTCGGAGGTTGGTCGGGCGGAGCGCGGCCCTTGAGTGGGCCCGCCCCGCGGAAGAGGCGTTCGCGGTCATGGACAAGGACTCCTTCACAGGACGGGTGCCCGATCGCGCGGGCGGGGGCACCGGTCATAGAGGACGTGGATCGGGACGACGGTCGCGCTGATGACCGGGCACGGCTCTTCGTCCCGGCCGGCAAGCGGGTCGCCGCTCAGACGCCGACCGCCGGGACGAGCAGTTCGTGGAGACGGGCGAGGTTCGCCGCGCCGACGAGACCGGCGTCCGCTCCGACGGTGGCGGTGCGGACTTCTGCGTAGACGCGGTGCTCGCCGCCGCCGAGGGCCCGTCGGTAGGAGATCTCTGCCGGACGCCTGATCAGCTCGCCGGTGTCGCCGAGGCCGCCGCCGATGACGAGGACGGACGGGTCGAGGATGGAGGCGAGGTCGGCGAGGGCCTGGCCCAGCCAGCGGCCCGACCGCGCGAACACATCGAGGGAAAAGGGGTCTCCGCCGAGGGCTGCCTCGGTCAGATGGCGTCCGTCGAGGCCGGCGGAGGTGCCGTCGCCCAGCGCGAGCACCGCCGCCGCGCGGGCCGGATCGGCGGCCGCCATCTCGCGGCCGCGGCGCACGTGGGCCGCTCCGCTGGCGTACTGCTCCATGCAGCCGTACTGGCCGCAGGGGCAGCGGAGGCCCTCGGGAACCGCCCGGTAGTGGCCGATCTCGCCGGCCATGCCGAAGCGGCCGCGGAAGAGCCGGCCCCTGCTGATGATGCCTCCCCCCAGACCGGTGCCCGCCGTGACCATCAGCATGTCGTCGTGTCCGGCACCCGCTCCGTGGATGAACTCGCCCCATGCGGCGGCGTTCGCGTCGTTCTCGACGACGACCGGAAGCCCGGTGGCCTCCTGGACGATGTCCCGGATCTCCTTGTCGTGCCAACCGAGGTTGGGCGCGAATCGCACCGTCGAGCGGTCCGCGTCCACATATCCGGCGGCCCCCACGCCGACTGCCCGGACGTCGTCCCGGCCCTGGCGAACCTGCTGGACCGCCTCGGCGATCGCATCGGCGATCCGGTCCGGGTCTCTCGGGGTGGGGATGCGCACACGGGCGACGACCTCCCCCGCGGGGTCGACCGTCCCGGCGGCGATCTTCGTGCCGCCGAGATCGACGCCGACGGTCAGACCGCCGTGCTGTTCGTTCATGCGGCACCGCCCACGCCGTCGAACCGACGGTACGCGCGCCGACATGTGTGTACGCCTGGGCGTCGCAGGCTGACGAGATCGAGAGACATGGTGTGATTCCCAACGTTGTGATGCCATGTGGATGCGATGGTTTCGCCGTCGGTCCGACTACTGGCTCAGCTTCCGCAATCCGGTGGCGAGTTGCATGAGTCATTCGACTGCGGCCCGGTTCCTGCCGCTCGTTGTGTCACACAAGCGCCGCTCGCCTTGTCTTCCTAGGGAAGCAAGTTCGATCAGATGGAGGCGTGACACGGTGTTGGACAACGAATCAATGAGCGGGGCCGACGAACACGGTGGCCAGGACGGGACCGGGCCCAGGATGCTGGCCGACGTCAAGCCGCCCTTCGTGCCGGAGGGCGCTTCGGCGATGACCGTGGTGGTCGAGTGGCCTCCGGGACACCCCGGAACGCCACCGCACCGGCACTCGGGGCCGTGTTTCGGCTACGTCACCGAAGGCGCCGTCCGGTGGGAACTCGAAGGCGAGCCCGAGCGGGTGATCAAGGCCGGTGAGACGTTCTGGGAGCCGGGCGGTGAGGTGATCCACTACCAGAACGGCAACGCACTGTCGGACACACCCGCCAAGTACGTCGTCATCATGCTGTGCGCGCCCGGCCGGCCGATGCTCACCCTGGTCGACGAGGAGGAACTGGAGAAGCGGTCCCACCTGCGCGCCCCCCGGCCCTCGGCCGACTGAACCACCGACCGGCGACGAGGAGTCCACCGCACCAGTTCTCGAAGGGGGCCACCGTGGCCGGAAACGGGTCGAAGCCGCGCACGACCGAGGTACTGGTAGGGCGCGACCGGGAACTGGAGCTGCTTCGGTCGTACGTCCACCAGGTGCTCGGGCGCGGTGGGGTGCTGGTGCTGACCGGGGAACCGGGCGTCGGCAAGTCCGTGCTGCTGCGTGCCGCAGCAACGGAGGCGACGGCGGCCGGTGCGCTGGTCCTGCGCTCCGACGGAGTCGAGTTCCTCGCGGATCTGGGCTTCGCCGGCCTGAATCACGTACTCGAACCCTTGCAGCACGAGTACGGCGGTCTCGACCCGGTGCACCGTGAGGCCCTGGCCGTGGCGCTGGGCGGGGATGCCGGTGCCCCGGTGGATCGGCTGGTCCTCTACGGGGCGGTCCTGGCACTGCTCCGCCGGGCGGCGAGCAGCCGTCCGGTCCTGCTGGTCGTCGACGACCTGCAATGGGTCGACCGGGCCAGCGCCGCGGCGCTCGCGTTCGTGGCGCGGCGGCTGGGCGGGAGTCGGGTGGGCCTTCTCGCCGCCTGCCGTCCCGGGTTCGAGAGCTTCTTCGAACGCGCGGGACTTCCCGAGCTCACGGTGTCCCCGCTGGACGACAGGGCGGCAGCCGGCCTGGTCGGCACCCGCTTCCCGCTGCTCGCCGGGCGGGAGCTGCGGCGGGTCCTCGCGCAGGCCCGGGGCAACCCGCTGGCCCTGCTGGAACTGCCGGCCGCGCTCGACGACGCACGAGGCAGCGCGGGAGTGGTGCTGTCCGAGGTACTCCCGCTCAGCCGTCGACTGCAGGACCTGTACGCCTCCCGGGTCGCGGAGATGCCTGCCCCGACCCGCCGGCTGCTGCTTCTGGCCGCCCTCGAGGGCGGCGGCGATCTGTCCGTGCTGCGGGCCGCCGCCGGCCAGGACGTGCTGGCCCTTCTCGCCCCCGCGGAACGGGCGCAACTCCTGCGGATCGAGCACCGGGGACCGGGGCGGCTGTCCTTCCACCATCCGCTGATCCGCGCGACCGTCGTGTCGGGCTCGACCAGCCGTCAACGGCTGGACGCCCACCGCACTCTGGCCGAGGCGCTGACCGGACAACCCGATCGCCGGGCCTGGCACCTCGCCGAGGCCACGCCCGATCCGGACGAGCAGGTCGCGGCGCTCCTGGAGAGCACCGCCCACCAGGTCCGCCGGCGCGGCGACGCCGTCGGCGCGTTCAACGCGCTGGTGAGGTCCGCGGACCTCACTCCCGGTGCCGCGGACCGCGGCAGACGGCTGGCCGAAGCCGCCTTCGTGGGCGCGGACGTCGCCGGTGAACTGCGCACGGCGGCCGAACTGCTCGTGGAGGCCCGACGCGCCGACCCCGATCTGCGGGGGTCGCTGCGCGCGGCGGCCGCCGCCTCCCAGGTGCTGCTCAACCGCGACGGTGATGTCAACACCGCGCACCGGCTGCTCGTCGGCGCGATCACGACCCGCGACGGCCGGTCCGACGGCGACGACGAGGCGCTCTTCGAGGCGCTGTGCACCCTGCGCAGGGTCTGTTTGTGCGCAGGGAGACCCGAGCTCTGGAACGCGTATCACTCCGCCATGTCACAACTGACCGTGCCGATGCCTCCCCTCCAGGAACTGCTCGGCGACGTCTACTCCGATCCGGCACGCTCCTCCGCGCCCGCCCTCGGCCTGCTCGACGCGGTGATCCACGACCTGCATCGGGAGACGGACCCGAGCCGGATCGAACGGGTCGCGATGGCGGCACTCTTCGTGGACCGGGCGACGGGGTGCGGTGCGGCGCTCTGGCCCGTGGTCGAGGACGGTCGTGAAGGCGGCGCGGTGGCCTCCGCTCTCATGGCGCTGGTGGTGCTGTGCCTGGACGACTTCATGACGGGACGGTGGGACGAGTGCGGCCGTCTCGCCGCCGAGGGGTTGGCGCTGTGCGAGGCCCACGGCTACCAGACGCCGGCCCAGCAGTTCCGGCGGGCCCGGGGTCTGCTGGCCGCGGCCCGGGGCGACGACAGCACGGTGCGGGGACTCGCACAGGAGGTCATGGACTGGGCGGTGCCCCGCGGTGCCCGGACCGTCGAGCACTTCGCGCGGCACATGACGGCACTGGCCGCCCTGGGACGCGGTGACCACGAGGAGGCCTACCTCGAAGCCTCAGCGGTCAGCCCTTCAGGCGAGTTGGCCCCGCATGCCCCGCTGGCGTTGTGGGTCCCCATGGACCTCGTGGAAGCCGCTGTCCGCAGCGGACGCCGAGCCGAGGCACTCGCCCACGTCGCCGTGATGCGGCAGACGGGCCTGCCCGGCATCTCCGGCCGGCTGGCACTGGTCACCGCCGGTTCGGCCGCGATGGTTGCCTCCGGGGACCGGGCCGCCGACGCCTTCGAGGAGGCGCTCGCCGTTCCCGGTGCCGAGCGCTGGCCCTTCGACCTCGCGCGAGTCCGTCTGGCCTACGGGCAGCACCTGCGTCGCGCGCGGGCCGTGAAGGACGCCGGAACGCAGCTCGCCGCCGCCCTCCAGACCTTCCGCCGTCTCGGGGCCACTCCCTGGGCCGCGCGGGCGGCCGAGGAGCTGCGGGCCACCGGTCGTACCGCGGCTCGGGGGGCCCATCGGAATCCGGTGACGAGCCCTCTCACGGAGCAGGAACACCAGATCGCCGCACTCGCCGCCGCCGGACTGACCAACAAGCAGATCGGCGAACGCCTGTTCCTCTCCCACCGAACCGTCGCGGCCCATCTGCACCGGATCTTCCCGAAGCTCGGTATCACCTCGCGGGTGACCCTGGGTGAGGCCCTCGCCTCACAGACCCTCGCCTCACAGACCCTCACCGCGCAGGAAGAGACGCAAGCGCGTCCCTGAGCGCCGCGCGTGAGGCGATGCCGAGCTTCGGGAACAGCTGGTAGAGGTGCGAACCCACGGTTCGGGGCGACAGGTGGAGATGTTCCCCGATCTGCTTGTTGGTCATTCCGGAGGCGGCGAGTGCGGCGATCTCCTGCTCCTGTGGGGTGAGGGTGACGGAACCGAGCTTCGCGCCGCTCCGGGACCGGTAGGTGGCGCGGAGTTCTCCCTTGGCCCGGTCGGCCCACGGCCGGGCGCCCAGGACGTCGAACACCTCGGCGGCGGCGTCCAGTTGGGCTCGGGCCTCCGTGACGAAACGCATGCGCCTCAGGCGCTCCCCGTAGGCCAGCCGGATCCGCGCCAGATCGAAGGGCCGGTCCTGCGCCCCGGGGACGGCCAGCGCCCGCTCGAAGCATCCGACCGCGCCGTCATCGGGTGCGACCAGCGCGGCCGAGCCGGCCACCAGCAGCGCCAGCCGCGGAGAGAGCGCAGCGACACCGGCTTCCCGCAACGCACGCACGTGTGCCCTCGCCTCAGCGGTGCGCCGGGTGTGCACCGCCGCTTCCACCAGGTCCATGCAACTCCACAGTACGTACGGGGCGTGGGACGCGAGTCGGCCCGCGGGGCTTATCGCCACGGCGTGGCGGTACGCGCATTCGTAGTCGCCTGCACCGAGTTCGACGAGGACCCTGGCGTGGTCGGCGTGGGCCGCCGCTGCCAGAACTCCACGAGGCACGGCCCAGTGCGTGATCCGGTCGGCCGCACTCCGGCTCTCTTCGAAGTCCCCGTGGACGGCGGCGAGCAGGGCCTGGTGGTACGTGAAATACCAGGAGAAGAACGGGTATTGGCGCTCCTCGCAGATGCTCAGACCCTCGGCGGCCAGCGTTCCGGCCTCCTCCCACCGGCCGACCGGGAAATCCTGTAGGCACAGGTCCATGAGCGCGTCGATGTACCGGCGTACGTGCCCGCCCCGGCGGCCGCGGCGAACCTCGTCCCAGGAGTCGTCCCGTGGTTCCGTGAGCCGGTCGGGGTGAACGGTGGCCAGGTACGCCGGTGCCGCCGGCTCCAGCCGGCCGAGGGCCGCGTAGAAGGGCTTCCACAAGGCATCCCGGCCACCGGCCCAGCACACCAGCCGCAGCATGTGCAGTGCTTCGACGAGGCCGTCGTTCTCGTCGTCGTCCTCCCTGGCGTGTCCCTGACTGCCGGTCTCGACAGCCTCCACCAGCAGGCGGTGAGCCATGTCGATGTCGCCGTCACCGCCGTTGAGCAGGAGGAGCGCCGCCGTGGCGGCGGTCAGCGGAGACCGGGTGACGTCCGCATCCGCGCACCGGGCGCGGTCGAGCAGCTTCGAGGCCGCACGCAGCCCACCGGTCGCATCGGCGCACAGATGGGCGGCCCGGGTCAGTCGGCGGGCGCGGTCCGAGGGGCGCGGGCTCAGTTCGGCGGCCCTGGTGAAGGTGGCGACCGCTGCCCTGGCGTCACCTCGCCGGGCGGCGCGGTGCCCGGCCTCCGCCAGCAGGGCGGCGACGCGCTCGTCGGGAACCAGGGTTGCCCGGCCCAGGTGCCAGGCCCGGCGCTCGGGTATCGCCGCGCGGATCTCGGCGAGCGCGCGATGGGCCTGGCAGCGCTCGCTCAGGGTGCTGGTCTCGACGACCGCGGACATCGTCAGCGGATGCCGGAAGACGATCCGGCGGTTCGTACCGTCAGAGTCGAAGGTGATCAGACGGTCCGATTCGGCCGCTGACAGCGCCGCGAGGGCCTTCGGGCCGTCCGGTCCGGCGTGGAGGACGCCAGGATCTCCGGTGCCGTCGAGGGCGAGGAGCAACAGGAGCCGACGCGATTCGGCCGGAAGCAGGGCCACGCGCGAAGCGTGGCGGCGCCGAAGACGCGGCGAGAGGGGCAGTACGTCGTGCAGATCGGTCAGTGCGTCGCGTCGCGGGCCGCTCAGCGCGGCGGACAGCTCCACGAGCGCCAGCGGGTTGCCGTGCGCCTGCGCCAGGACACGCTCCCGCACCTGTTCTGCCAGCCCCGGAAGACGGACCTCGAGCAGTTCCGCCGCCGCGTCGCGATCCAGCGGTGGCACCTCGTACTCGGTGAGTACGGCTCGGCCGAAGCAGGTCTCGGTTCCCGATCTGCAGGCGGCTAGGAATCCGAAACGGCTGTCCGCCGACCGACGGGCGACGAAGGCCAGCACCAGCGAACTGGCCCGGTCGAAAGCGGCGAGGTCGTCCACGACGACGAACACGGGGCGTTCGGTTGCCGCCCGGCGCAGCAGAAGGATCACCGAGTCGGCGACGTGGCGCCCGTCGGGCACCGGATCGCCCCCATAGCCGAGCGCACCGCGCAGCACCCTGCGATGTGGGTCGGCCAGGCGCTCGATCCGGTCGTTCAGCGGCAACAGCAACTGGTGAAGACCGGCGTAGGCGAGTTCGGCCTCGGACCGGACGCCGGCGGCCGAGAGAACCCGGGCACCCGCCTCGGACATGACCCTGGCGACCTCACCGAGCAGCACGCTCTTGCCCACACCCGGCTCTCCGGAGAGCAGCAGGGCACGGCCCGGGGCCGAGCCCTGCCCGAGCAGCGCCGTGATCTCCTGCAGCTGCCGCGCACGCCCCACCACTTCAGGGGGCTGACCGGCGTCTGAGGAGGGAGTCCGGGGCGACCGTTCGACGCGCGAGCCGAGTGACATGGGTACTCCGTACGTTTGTGCTCGTCCTGCCCACCGCACGGCGGGGGGCTTGAGCTCACCGTGCACCGGCCGGCGAGGACGAACATCAGTCACGTGACTGCGCGGCGACTCAGGGGTCATTTGACTGATGGTGCCGAACCACGGGGGCCTCGCAGAATCGTGATGTCACTGAATCACACGAGTGGGCGCAGGACGCAGCACACCGTGTGTTCATCGATCCCCCTTGATCCCTCCGATTCACCGAGCGGTGATGTGATGAGAGAACCCGACAGCTGTACTCCGGTGGTGTGCCGGATGCTGGTCCGCCTGATCGTCGCCGAAGGAGTGGACCGGCCCGTGATGCTTGATCTGTCCTACGACGGAGCAGATCCCTACGCGGTGTCCCTGACGTTCCACATGTTCACCGACACGACCGTGCGTTGGGTGGTCGGCCGCGAACTCCTCCTGGACGGGCTGGAGAAGCTCACCGGCGTCGGCGACGTCCAGATCTGGCCCTGCCGGGACCCGCGGTCGGACCGGGTGCACATCGCGCTGTGCCCGTGTCCGAAGGAGAGGGCCGTCGTCGTGACCGCCCCGGCGCGAACACTTGGGACCTTCCTGCGACGAACCTTCGCGGTGGTGCCCCCCGGTACCGAGGGGTGCCACCTGGACATGGACGGAGCCGTCCACCAACTCCTGGGCGGCTCCGGTGAGTCGCTTCGCTAGGGGCCGTCCGAACCGGACGGCCCGGCGCCGGGCTTCGAGCGAGACGATCAGCGTGAGCGTCGGCCACGGGCTCTTCTCCGTCCCCACCATCCATGCCGCAAGAAGGCCGACCACGACTACGAGGCGCAGGAACTCGAACTGCGTCACAACACGCACCTCACGGAACTGGTCCACGCGCTCACCGTCGAGATCCACCAAGCGGTGAACGCCGTGGCCGCACGTGAGACGGACGACACCGGCGACAACGCCGAACAGATGCCCACCCCCGAGCCTGAGTCGCCGAGGCATGTCACATCGGCCCGGCCTGCGCGGTCTACATGGTGACGGACAACAAGCAGAGGCAGTCATGCGAGAGATTCTGATCGTCGGCGGCGGCTACGCGGGCTTCTACACCGCCTGGGGCCTGCAGAAGAAGCTGCGTCCGGGCGAGGCGCGGGTCACGGTCGTCGACCCGCGCCCGTACATGACCTACCAGCCCTTCCTGCCCGAGGTGGCGGCCGGTTCGGTGGAGGCACGTCACGCCGTCGTGTCGCTGCGGCGGCACCTGCACGGCACCCGGCTGATCTCGGGCACCGTGACCGGGATCAGCAACGCGGACCGTACGGTGACCGTCCGCCCGGTACGCGGCGACGCCTATGAGCTCCACTACGACATCCTCGTGGTCACCGCGGGCGCGGTGACCCGCACCTTCCCCATTCCCGGACTCGCGCAGCAGGCCATCGGTATCAAGCACGTGGAAGAGGCCGTGGCCATCCGTGACCGGCTGATGACCTCGTTCGACCAGGCCGCGTCGCTGCCGGACGGCCCCGAGCGGCGAAAGCTGCTCACCGTCACGTTCGTGGGAGGCGGGTTCTCCGGCGTCGAGGGCTTCGGTGAACTGCTGTCGCTGGCGACCGCGATGCTCAGGTCCTATCCGGAACTGACCGTCGACGACCTGTCGTTCCACCTGGTCGAGGCCCGGGGCCGCATCCTGCCCGAGGTGAGCGACAGGCCGGGTGCCTGGGTGGTGCGCCACCTGGAACGCCGCGGCGCGCTTGTCCATCTGAACACGCAGCTGCTTTCCGCCGAGGACGGTCACGTCGTCCTCTCCGACGGAACGGAGTACGACTGCGAGCTGATCGTCTGGGCCGCCGGCAACGCCGCGAACCCGGTCGTGCACAACCACACGGACCTGCCGCTCGACGAGCGCGGCCTGCTGTTGGCCCGCGCCGATCTCCGTGTGGGCACCGACGCCGAACCCGTACCGGACGTGTGGGCCGCCGGCGACGACGCGTCCATACCCGACCTGGCCTCACCGGTGCCGGGCGCGCGTACGGTGCCGAACGCGCAGCACGCCGTGCGACAGGGCAGACGTCTCGCCAGGAACCTCGTGGCCGACCTGCGCGGGCGGCGGGTGAGGAACTACCGCCACGACAGCCTCGGCGTGGTGGCGACGCTGGGGCTGGGACGGGGCATCTTCCAGTACAAGGGCATCGTCATCAAGGGATTCCCGGCATGGCTGATGCACCGGGGCTACCACGTGCTCGCGGTGCCCAGCTGGGAACGCAAGATCCGCGTCCTGGCCGTCTGGCTCACCGCGGCCCTGACCGGCCGGGATCTCGTGTCTCTCGCCTCCGTCCAGCACCCGCGGGACGCCTTCGTCGCGGGTGAGGGGACGCAGCAGACCGCGAGTGCCGGCCGGGCGAAGGAAGGCAGCACGCCATGACCATGTGGGGTTCTTTCCATCGGGGGTACGCCGTGACCGCACGCGAGGAGGCCGCACGGGGCCTGCCCGACATCGAGGGCTTCCTGTACCGGGAGGCTCACAGCGGAGCGGCACTCCGCCGCGTCGCGGACTTCACCGCGCGCGTGGAGGGGCTCACTCCCGAGCAGAAGCAGGACATCGAGCAGTGGTACGTCGACGAGCAGAAACACGTCGCCCACATGGTGACTGATCACATCGCCGAGCGCACCGACGCGCTGGAGGCGCAGCACCACGTCAGGATCCGGCACTGGCTGCGCGGAACACTCACCGGGATGGCGCTGATCACCCTGTCGATGATCGTGTGCGTCGTGGTGATCCTGGGCTCGTCGCGGTGACCGCCGTGCGCTGGTGACGCCCGGTGCGGTACAGGCCCCTGCCGGCGCGCTGGACGCGGGAGGAGGCGACGAGGCGGTCGAGTGTGCTGCGGACCGCGTTGATGCTTCCGCTGTCGGCGTCACGGCCGAGTGCCGCAGCGACGTCGCGGGCCCGTACCTCGACGTCACCGACCTCGGCGAAGTACGCCAGGATCTGCTCGGTGAGTTTTCCGTACTTCGTGTCCGCGTCGGTGTCCGTGTGTGAGGAGCCGGGCGCGGTGTCCTCGTCCGTCCGAGGAGCGGTGGCCGGCGTGACCAGCGCGCTCTCGAGGGCGCCGAGGGCCCGCTGTACCGAGCCGAGATGGGCGACGACCGCCGCCAACTCCCTTTCCAGCGCCTGCTTCTGGAACTGAAGCCGGGCCAGTTCCTCCTGAAGGCCCTCGGCGGTGACCTCGATGCTGTGTGCCGTGCGGCTCGCGGAAACCATCGGTTCTCCCCTCCTCAACCCTTGTCGACATCATATGCAGTCTTCGCGTGTCAGACAGAGCATCTCAGTGTCTCGAACAGTGGCATTTCGCAGGTCCGTGAAAACACATCGTCCATTTCTGTCACAAGCGTCGGTCGGTCACGGTCCATGCAGCGGATGAACCGTAGCAACGGAGGCCAATGGATCATGTACGTCGAACCGTTCCCCACCTCACCCGACGACCTCGAGGACGCTGTCGCCGTCTTCATGCACCACCGCAGGCGTCTCTTCGGGATCGCCTATCGCATGCTCGGCAGCACGGTCGAGGCCGAGGACGTGGTCCAGGAGGTATGGCTGCGCTGGCAGAAGACCGACCGCTCGGTGGTGCTGAGTCCCGCGGCTTTCCTGTCGAGCGCCACGACCCGCCTCGCCATCAACGTCGCTCAGTCGGCACGCCTGCGTCGGGAGACGTACATCGGACCGTGGCTGCCGGAACCCGTCGACACCGGCGCGGACCCCGCGATCGGTGCCGAGCACGTGGAGACGGTGGAGTTGGCCCTGCTGCTGGTGCTGGAGAAACTGACTCCTGTCGAGCGGGCCGCCTATGTACTGCGCGAGGCGTTCGACTACGCCTACACCGAGATCGCCGACATGCTCGAAGTCAGCCTCGTCAATGTGCGGAAGATCGTCAGCCGTGCTCGTCGGCACCTGCTGGACGAGCGGCGGGAAACCGTGGACGCGGCTGAGCACCGGCGTCTCCTCAGCGCCTTCGTCTCAGCGGCCAGAACAGGAGACGTGGCATCACTGGAAGCCCTGCTCGCGCCCGATGTCGTCAGCCTCTCCGACGGCAACGGCATGCGGGGCTGTGCCCGGGTGCCGGTGCGGGGCCGCGCCCGGGTGGCCCGGCTCGCGACCTATCGGCCGTTGTGGCGGGAGGCGGTGCCCGAGCTGGTCGACGCCAACGGGGCTACGGGCGTGCTGGTCCGGCGGGACAGCCGCACGGTCGCCTTCATGACCGCGGCCGCCTCGAAGGACGGCGTTCACCAGGTGCTGTGGGTGTTCACGCCGAGCAAGATCGCCGCCTTCCTCGATTCCCGTTCCCGCGTCGCGGTCACCCCTGGTCTCACGTAGGGCGGTGGTTCCAGGACCGGAGTTTGTCGGGGTTGAGCATGACCCAGACCTGGGCCACACGGTCGTCCGAGACGTCGAGGCTGATGACGGCGGCGACCTGGCGGTCGTAGCGGGCGACGAGGCCGGTCCGGCCGTTGACGGAATGGGTGGTCAGGGTGGTGTGCGGGCTTCGGGCCAGGAGCCTCAGGAGGCTGGCTGCGACCGGCCGACAGCCGTGGACCGGCCCGGTCAGCGCCCGCACCTTGCCGCCCCCGTCGAAGAACGCCGTCGCGTCCGAGCACAGCAGCGACGTGAGCAGTTCCGCGTCCTCGGTGACGCATGCCCGGCGCACGGCGTGGGCGACGGAGTCATGCTGCTGCGGTGTCGTGGAACGGGTGCGGCGCAGACACAGCCACTGCCTGGCCCGTGCGGCGAGTTCGGCGAGTTCCGGCTCCGTACGGCCAACGATGCCGGCGGCCGTGGCCGGGGCCATCCCGAAGGCACGGAACACGAACGCGGCGCGCTCTGCGGTCGACAGCGACTCCAGCGCGTTCAGTACGACCCGACCGGCCTCCTCCTCCACCGCCGACGGCTGTGCCCCGTGCCCTTCCTCGTGGCCGGCCGTGTCGCGGCCGGGCCGTGCGAGGCGGTCCAGGCAGATCCCGCCCACGGCCTTGGCCAGCCAGGACCGTGGGACGGTGACCTGCCGACGTGCCGCGTCGGAGAGCCCGCGCCCGGGTCGCCCAGCATCCAGTGGGCGACATCGAGCAGGAACCGGCGTTCCTCCCACAGCTCGTCGATCGGCACCGCATCGCTCCGGTCCACTGGGCATCCTCGCTCTCGCTCGCACTGCCCCGCACGCGGCAGGGGCGTCGGCTCACTCCGTTAGACCGGGAACCGCCGGATGGTGTGACACGGGCTCGTCGCGGCCGCGTGTCACACATGCGGCGGCTGCCCGGTCTTACAGGACAAGACCGCACGTTTTCCCTGACTGCCGAACGAGGTGACCATGCCGTGGAATGGCGTGAACGGGCAGCGTGTCTGCGCGTGGATCCCGAGCTCTTCTTCCCCGTATCCAACTGTGGTCCCACCCTTCGGCAGATCGACGAGGCGAAGGCCGTCTGCGGCGGTTGTCCCGTCGCCGAACAATGCCTCGACTGGGCTGTTCGCGTGGGCCTCGTGGACGGCATCTGGGGCGGAACGACGGAAATGGAACGCCGAGCGATGCGAGGAATCAAGACCCGGGTGGCAACGCGATGAACAAGGGGGAAAGAGTCGCCGAATGGGCTGACGGACGCGTGGGTTTCCGGCGACCGGTCGGAGGAAGAGCACGACGGGCGTTCCCGGACCACTGGTCCTTCCTGCTGGGGGAAATCTGCCTCTACAGTTTCGTCGTTCTCGTCGTCACGGGCGTGTATCTGACCTTCTACTTCCATCCGTCGATGAAGGAGGTGCAGTACAACGGGAGTTACGCACCGCTGCGCGGTCAGATGGTGTCGGAGGCCTTCGACTCGACCATGCACATATCCTTCGACGTCCGCGGCGGTCTGCTGATCCGGCAGGCCCATCACTGGGCGGCGTTGGTGTTCGTCGCCGCCATATTCGCCCACATGATGCGGGTGTTCTTCACGGGCGCCTTCCGCAAACCGCGCGAACTCACCTGGCTGATCGGCTTCCTGCTGTTGGTCCTCGCCATGTTCGGCGGGCTGACGGGATACGACCTACCGGACGACCTGCTCTCCGGTACCGGCCTCGCCGTGGTGAACGGAACGATCCTGTCCGTTCCGATCGTCGGGACGTACCTGTCGATGTTCCTGTTCGGAGGCGAGTTCCCCGGCACCGAGCTGGTGGCCCGCTTCAACACCATCCATGTGCTGATCATCCCCGGCCTCATGGTCGGACTGCTGACCGCCCATCTGGCCCTGATGCTCCACCACAGGCACACCCAGTACCCCGGGCGTGGACGTACCGACGGCAATGTCGTGGGCGTGCCGGCCAAGGTACGCGTCGTCAAGTCCTGCGGGTACTTCCTGCTGGTGAGCGGTGCCGTCTTCGTCATGGCCGCGGTCGCACAGATCAACCCCGTCTGGCAGTACGGGCCTTACCGTGCCGACCAGGTTTCCGCCGGGTCGCAGCCCGACTGGTACATGGGCGTGGCGGACGGCCTGCTCCGGGTGATGCCGGGCTGGGAAGTCGACTTCTGGGGTCATACCCTGGCGCTCGACAACCTGATTCCGCTGACCGTGGGTGTCGGCCTCTTCCTCGCCCTTGGCGCGTATCCGTTCATCGAGTCCTGGGCGACCGGTGACACCCGCGAGCACCACCTGCTGGACCGGCCACGCAACCGGCCCGTGCGAACGGCACTCGGTGTCGCATGGCTCAGTTTCTATCTGGTTTCCCTGATCGGCGCCGGGAACGACATCATCGCGATCCGTTTCCATGTTCCGGTCGAGTCCGTGACGTGGGCGGTCCGCATCGGACTCCTCGTGGTGCCTGTCGCGGCCTATGTGCTGACCAAACGAATGGCACTCGGCCTGCAACGCGGCGACCGCGACAAAGTGCTGCACGGACGTGAGACCGGCATCATCACACGCATGCCCGACGGGGAATTCGTCGAGATGCACGAGCCCCTGCGCCAGGAACAACTCCACGCCCTCACCCAGCACGAGCAGTACAGGCCGATCGGTCCCGGTGTCCGCCTTTCACAGCGACTGCGTTCCCGGATCAGCGAGATCCTCTACGGAGAAGGCACACAGATCATCAAACCGACCGCTCAGGAATACCGGGCGCTGCACAAGAGTCGCGCCGACGACCGTGCCTAGGCCGATGCCGCCTCGCCTGCGAGCCGTATCGTGCGGATCTCCTTGCGGGAGGTGATGCCGAGCTTCGAGAACACCTTGCGCAGATGCCATTCCACCGTGTGGGGGCTGATGAACAACTGGGCGCCGATCTCGGAATTCGTGAGACCGTCCCGGACCAGGCGGGCGATCTGCTCCTCCTGAGGGGTGAGGGCCGCATGCGCCGCGGTGGGATGCTTGCGGACCCTCGCTCCCGTCGCCTGGAGTTCGCGGCGCGCCCGCTCGGCGAAGGCCCCCGCTCCGATGTGACCGAGCATGTCGTGAGCGATGGCCAGTTGGACGCGGGCGTCGGCTCGGCGGTTCTCGCGGCGCAGCCATTCCCCGTACCGCAGGTGGGTCCGAGCGAGGTCCATCCGCACGCCTGTGACACCGAGCCGCTCGATCGCCTCCCGGTACAGAGCATCGGCGACCTGCCCCTCACTCACCTGAGCACGGACGCCGGCAGCGGTGCCAAGAGCCCACTCGGTACCGCCGGCCTGCGCCATGTCGACGATTCTGCGCACCGCCGAAGCCGCGTCCATGGGTCTGCCCAGTCGTACGGCAGCCTCGATCAGCTCGACCGTGGACTGGAGGGAGAGACCGAGTTCCCGCGGGTTCTCGCAAGCCCGCACAGCGGCCGTATACGCCTCCGCGTACCTGCCGAGGCCGTTGTAGAGCACCGCCGCAGCCCACTGTGTGGCTGTCTCCACCTTGCCTTCCCCACGCAGGAGGAGATCCTGGGTGACCGCTGCGATCGCCTGCCGGGTCTCGGTCTCCCTGCCCTTCCAGGGCTCGACGACCAGCGCGCTGTAGTGGGCGAAGAAACTGCTGCCGGTCGCCTCCCCGATCGCCGTCGCCTCCGCGACCAGAGAGCCGGCTCCGGCGAGGTCACCGGCGAAGACCCGGTTCGACAGACGGAGCAGAAGCGCCGACGGCAGCACCGACAGGGCTCCCGTCTCACGTGCGAGGTCGACCAGCCGAGCCGAGAGCACGGACCAGCTCTCGAAGTCCCAGGTGCTGTGGGCCAGGCGGCATGCGAGAGGGAGCCAACCGAGCCCTTCTCTGGGCGGGATCCCTTCTGCGCGGAACGCGGCCAGAGCCCGGAGGAGCATCGGCGTCCCCGCGGCGTAACCCTCGGTGGTCAGCAACGCCTGGCCGTCCAGAAGGAGATCGTCGCGTGTCGGCTCGGCGGGCCTGGGCGTCGCGAGAATGGCCTGGGCCACTTCGAGGATCCCCTCGCCCTGTGGCAGCCGGCCTGCGGTGAGGGCCGCGTAGATCGCGTCCCGGTACGTCTCACGGGCGAGTCCGGCATCGAGCGGCTCCAGTCGTCTGGCCGCTTCGAGCAGCAGCGGCAGGCCGGCGCCGGCGCTGTTGGAGGCGGTCATGATCCGACCGCGCAGCAGGGTCGACCGTGCGGCTCCGAGCTCGTCGAGGGGGCCGAGCTCGGCCGCGCCCGCCAGTTCCCGCGCGGCGTCGAACGCGCCGGCCTGGTATTTGGCGTGTGCAGCCGCCAGTGCCCTGGCTCCACGGCGCGTGGGGTCGGGCGTCAGCTGGGCGGCCCGGTCGAGGAAGGCCGCCGCCGCGGCGACTCCGCCACGTGCCTGCGCACGCTCCGCCGAACGCTCCAGCTCGGCGGCCACCGCCTCGTCGGGTCTCACCGTCGCACGCGCCATATGCCACGCCCGGCGGTCCGGATCGAGCTGGGCGTCGGTCACGTCCGCCAGAGCTCTGTGCACCTCGCGCAGCTCGTCCGGGCCTGCCGCGCGATAGGCCGCCGAACGCACCAGCGGGTGACGGAAGCGCGCCCAGGCACCGAGGGTGATGAAGCCCGACGCCTCGGCGTCCGCCACGGCCGCGTCCACGTCGATTCCCAGTCTCTCGGCCGCACGCCTGAGCAGCGTCACATCGCCGACGGGCTCGGCGGCGGCGACGAACAGCAGGCGTTGCGTCTCGGCGGGCAGCGCCTGGACCCGGCGGAGGAAGTCCTGCTCCAGGCGGTTGGACACGGGCCCCGCGCCGGGGCGCCCGGATTCGCCGACCGGGTCCAACGCGGTGAGCGCGTGCGGTAGTTCGAGCAGGGCGAGTGGATTGCCGCGCGTCTCCGCGACGATGCGGTCACGCACTCTGCGGTCGAGCGGTCCGGTGACGACCGAGGCGAGGAGTTTTCGGGAGTCGTCCTCGAACAGCCCGGTCACGGGCAGTTCGGGAAGGCCGGTGAACATCTCACCGGTGGTCGGCTCGCGTACGGCGACGGCGAGCACGACCGATTCCGCGAGCAGTCTGCGGGCGACGAACTCCAGGGTCTGTGCCGAGACCCGGTCCAGCCACTGCGCGTCGTCGATGACACAGACCAGAGGCTCGCTCGCGCCGGCCTCCGAGAGGAGGCTCAGCGTGGCCAGACCCACCAGGAACCGGTCGGGTGCTGCCCCACCGTGCAGCCCGAACGCCGTGCGCAAAGCGTCGCGTTGAGGCTCCGGCAGGTTGTCGAGTCCTGAGAGCAGTGGCGCGCAGAGCTGGTGCAGGCCGGCGTAGGAGAGCTCCATCTCGGACTGCACGCCGACAGCGCTGACGGTACGGAATCCGGTGGCGCGCTCCCGCAGGTACTTCAGCAGCTCGGTCTTCCCGATCCCCGCCTCGCCTCGAAGGACCAGGACTCCGCTGCGTCCGTCCCTGGCGCCCGCCAGCAGGTCATCGAGGGCCCGCCGCTCGTCCTGCCTGTCAAGGAGTCCGACTCCGGAACCGCGGCTCGTCATGGCAGTCTCCCACGTCAGATCCTCCCGGCGGTGCGTCGGCCGGTGCATTGGCGGATCACTGCAGCCGTGGTGCGGCCGAGGCGAGCCGCGCCCATCGTAAACGGCTGCGAAAGCCGAAAACTTTCGACTTCAAGTGAACGCCGCTGATCCAGTGCCCTCCGCAACGACGCCCCGGACAGATGGCCACGGACCCGCCACGGCACGACCACGCAGTCCCCTACGGCCTTCCAAGGGCGCGGCGGGCCGCCCTCGGGCGCGACATTGGTGCCGGCTGCCCTTCGAGCTGCTGACCCATGGAGCAGAGGAGCCGGACGTGGACACACATCTGACCGAGACCCGGCACAGCCGGGAGACGACGGGCACGTCCGTCATCGCGCTGGACGACGCGACCTGGGTGTTCGTGCGGGCCAGGCCCGGGCTGCTCAGCCTCGCCCGGCAGATCGTCGGGAACGCGCACGACGCGGAGGACGTCATCCAGGAGACGTGGCTACGGTGGCAGGGCGCCGACCGCACGGCTGTCACCAACCCGTCGGCACTGCTCAGGACGACCACCGTCCGGCTGGCCATCAACGTCGTCCAGTCCGCCTGGAAGCGCCGGGAGTCCTGTGCCGACCCCTCGTTCCCGGAGCCGTTGGACCACCACGCGGGCCCCGAAGCGGTGGCCGAGCGTCAGGACGCCATGGAGCGAGCGGTTCTGCTGCTGCTGGAGACCCTGACTCCGAGACAACGTGCCGCGTACGTCCTGAGGGAGGGGTTCGGCTACCCGTACGACCGGATCGCCGAGATCCTGCGCCTCAGTGTCGTCAACACGAGGCAGCAGGTCGCCCGCGCCCAGCGGCGTCTCACCGGGGACCGCCTCAGGCAACCGGTCGACTCCGTCGCGCACCGGCGTCTCGTTCAGGCGTTCCTCTCGGCTGCCCGGACCGGCGATCTCGGGCACCTGGAGAGGGAGCTGTCCACCGATGCGGCTGGTCGGCGGTGACGGCCGCGGCAGGTGTCAGGGTCTTGCGGCGGGCGGATCGGAATCTCGTCGACGGTGAGGTCTCCGGGGGAGATCAGCGGCAGGCGGCATGCCGGTTCAGCGCCGTCGAGACGACGTTCATGCGCTCGCCGAGGTCCGCGAGTTCCTGGCGCAGTTGCTTGACCCGGGTACGGAGCTCGGCGGCTTCGGCGGTCAGCGCTACGAAAGTGGCTGTGAGGTCGACGCGGTCCTCATCGATTAGGGACATCGTGTCTCCATGAATTCACGAGGAGTGCGAGCCGTTTCCCTGCTGGAATGGGATAGGCCCGTTGTCACACGGCACGGGTGGCCCTCTCCTTTCGGTGAGGGCCACCCGTAGGAATCACTTCTGCTGTGCGAGCCAGTCGGCGAACTTGGTCTCGGCTCGGTGGGCGTCCGAACCGGGCAGGAGGGTGTCGTCCTCCAGCGGGGCGCCCCAGTACGTCGCCTGCGGGTCCGTGACGATCTTGCGCGGGTCGTTCAGGGCGGTCAGCCCCATGCGGATGAACTCCTCCAGCTGGAACACCTCGGGGCCGCCGACCTCCACCACGCCGCCGACCGGTGCGCCGACCGCCGTGCGGGCGACGGCCTTGGCCACGTCGTCGGAGACGATGGGCTGGATCCTGGCGTCGGGCAGACGCACGGTGTCACCCTCGGTGACCCCGTCGGCGAGTCCCTTCGCGAACTCGAAGAACTGGGTGGCGTGGACGATGGAGTAGGGGTTGCCGGACGCCTTGATCAGGTCTTCCTGGACCTGCTTGGCGCGGAAGTACCCGCTGCCCTGGAGGCGGTCGGTGCCCACCACTGACAGCGCCACGTGATGCGCCACGCCGGCCTCGGTCTCTGCCTTCAGCAGGTTGGTCGTCGAGGTGCGGAAGAACTCCATGACGGCCTCGTCCTCGAACGAGGGCGAGTTCGACACGTCGACCACGACCTGCGCGCCCTGCAGGACCTCGGCCAGTCCCTCCCCCGTCAGCGTGTTGACGCCGGTGTTGGGCGACGCCGCGACCGCCTCGTGCCCGTGCGCGCCGAGCCCGGCGACCACCTTCGAGCCGATGAGCCCGGTTCCACCGATCACTACGACCTTCATGACGGAATTCCTTTCGGGTTTTCCTGATGCCTGTACCAGTAGAGACCAGGCACCCGATCTGTTTGTGACACCTTCTATTCGACGAGTTTTCCCGCGGTCGAGACGTCCTCCATGAGGCGGGAAATCTCGTCGGGGACAGCAGGAATGTTTTCGCGGGTGACGCCCGCCGTCGGGGACCAGACGAGATTCACCTGCAGAGCGGAATCCAGGCCGGGATAATCGCTGCGGTTGTGACAGCCACGGGTCTCGCGGCGCTCCAGTGCCGATTCGAGGGTGGCCCGGGCCGCGAGTGCGGCGGACCTGAGGTCGAAGGCGTGCGCGAGATCCTGGTAGCCGGCGATGTCCGGGTGGATGCCGACGTCCTGCATCCGCTTCTCGATCACCGCGAGTTCCGTCAGCCCCGCACGCAGGCCGTCCTCGTCGCGTACGACACCCGCGTGCTCGGTCATGGTGTTGCGGATGGCGCGTTGCAGGGCACGCACGTTCTCCGGCCCGTCGGCGGCGAGAAGTCCGTCGATCTCCGCGCGGGCCTCCGAGATCGCCGACGCCGACCGCGGCTGCGCCTCCAGGGACTGTGCGTACGCGGCGGCGGCCTGTCCGGTGAGGCGGCCGAACACCAGCAGCTCGATGAGGCTGTTCCCGCCGAGACGGTTGGCGCCGTGCAGCCCGCTCGACGCCTCACCGATGGCGTACAGGCCGCGCACGTCCGTGCTGTGGTCCTCCGGGCGCACCCACACCCCGCCCATCGAGTAGTGCGCGGTGGGCGCGATCTCGATCGGCTCGCGGGTGATGTCCAGCATCTGCAGGTCCAGCAAGGTCTGGTAGACGCGGGGCAGCCGCGTCATGATCGTCCGCCGGGGCAGGTGCGAGACGTCGAGCCAGACACCGCCCTTGGGCGTGCCGCGGCCCTCTTTGATCTCCGTGTAGGCGGCCAGGGCCACGCGGTCGCGGGTGGACAGCTCCATGCGCTCGGGGTCGTAGCGGGCCATGAAGCGTTCGCCGAGCGCGTTGCGCAGGATGCCGCCCTCGCCCCGCGCGGCCTCGCTGACCAGGGTGCCGGCCGCGTTCTCCGGCTCGATGATGCCGGACGGGTGGAACTGCACCAGCTCGGCGTCCCGCAGCCTGGCCCCGGCCTCCACGGCGAGGCGGAAGGAGTCACCCGTGTTCTCGTCGCGCCGTGAGGAGGTGCGCCGCCAGATGCGGGTGTGGCCACCGGCGGCCAGGACGACGGCGTCGGCGTGGATCAAGTAGCGCCTGCCGCTGGTGAGGTCGAAGCCGTAGGCGCCGAACACTGCGCCCTCGTGCACCAGCAGCCGGGTGATGTACACCCCCTCCAGTACCGGGATGTCGAGCTGTTCGGCACGCCTGATCAGCGTGCGCTGGATCTCCAGGCCGGTGTAGTCACCGGCGAAGGCGGTCCGCCGGAACTTGTGCGCGCCGAAGAAGCGCTGCGAGATCCGGCCGTCCTCCTCCCGGGCGAAGGCCATGCCGTAGCGCTCCAGGTCGTCGATGCCCCGGGCGGCGCCCTGGGTGACGATCTCCACGGTGCGCGGGTCGGCGAGGAGGTAGCTCTCCTTCAGGGTGTCGGCGGCATGCTGCTGCCAGCTGTCCTCCGGGTCCATGGTGGCCAGCGCGGCGTTGATGCCGCCGGCCGCCAGTGCCGTATGGGCGTCCTCCTTGGGACGCTTGCCGACGGCGAGGACATCGATGCCGGCCTCGGCCAGTTCGATCGCCGCGCGCAGACCTGCACCGCCGGTGCCGATCACCAGCACCATGGTGGCAAGACGTTGTTCGGTGACAGCCACGGTCCACTCCGATCGCTGGGGTCTTCACCCAGTACGACCGGGCAGTCCGGCGATCTGTGACACCCCTGCCGCGGCTTCAGTCACCCAGCGATGCCACGTAACGTGCCAGTTTCTCCGGGTTCATGACCCACATGGCCCGCTCGATGCCGCGTTCCGAGATGTCGAGGGTCAGCAGGACCACGGCCGTCCCGCCGTCCGAGACGAGGGCGGCCGGTCCGCCGTTGGCCTCGACCCACTCGATCTCCTTGTGCGGCCAGAAGCGCGGGCCGAAGGCGGCGAGGTACCTGGAGACGTGCACCGGGCCGGCGACCGGAATCCGGGACGCGCCGCGCAGCCCGTTCCCGTCGGTGTAGCTGATGACGTCCTCGGTGAGGATGTCCTCCAGCACAGCCAGATCGCCGGTCTGTGCCGCGGTGAGGAACACCTCCATCAGCCGTCGGTGCTCGGTGGCGTCGACGGGCTTGCGGCGCTCCGAGGAGATGCGTTTGCGCGCGCGGCTCACCAGCTGGCGTGTGTTGGTCTCGCTGGTCTCCAGCATGTCCGCGATCTGCCGGTAGGGGTAGTCGAAGGCTTCCCGCAGCACATAGGCGGCGCGTTCCACGGGGTTCAGTCTCTCCAGGAGGAAGAGCACCGCCAGGTCGAGCGCCTCGGCCCGTTCGGCGCCCAACTGCGGATCGGCGCGCGTGTCGATCGGTTCCGGCAGCCAGGGGCCGGTGTACGACTCGCGCCGCACCCTGGCGGACTGGGCCAGGTTGATCGCCAGGCGGGCGGTGACGGTGGCCAGGAACGCCTTCGGCTCACGGACCGCGCCACGGTCGGTGTGCTGCCAGCGCAGCCACGCCTCCTGGAGGACGTCCTCGGCCTCCGCGGTGCTGCCGAGCACGCGGTAGGCGATGCCGAAGAGCCGGGGCCGCACCGCCATGAACACCTTCGTCGCCTCGTCGAGGGAGTCCGTACCGATGAGGAAGTCCGTGCCGTCATGGGAGCCGGAGCCGTCGAGGGGGTCCGTGCCGTCGAGGGAGTCCGTGCCGTCCCTCATACCCATGCGTGCCGCCTTCAGTTCCGACCCGTTCGCGCAAGCGCTCGCCCATGGTACGCAGGCTGGTCACGACCGGGCGGAGCACGTCATGGTCGGGCCAGTCGTACGGCCAGTACGGACGCGTCCGGCCGTTCGGGCAGCGCGAGGAAACCCTCCTCCTCCAGTTCCGCGATCAGCTCCGCACGGGAGGCGGGCCACATCCAGAACGTCTCGTCGTGCCGGCGCAGCACACGTCCGTCACCGCGCACCCAGTAGTCGAACCGCGCCCGGATCCGGTCCTCGTCGGCCCACGTCACCATGCGGCCCCCGTACTCGTGCCGGCCGACCGTCCGGGTCGGCAGCGCATGGGTGGTCCTGTGACGCGGCAGACGGGCCGGTGGCAGCTGGACGAGCAGCACCCCCGAGGGCACGAGTGCCTCGGCGACAGCCGGCCACAGCGCCCGGCGCGACGTCGGATGCAGACAGGCGACGGTGTTGTGGCAAACGGCGACGTCGGCGACCCCGTGCAGCCCCGTCTCGTCGAGCGCCTGCGGGTGCACGGTCACCCGGGTCGTGAACTCCGCGCCCAGGGACGCCAGACGTGTCATCAGCGGGGTGCGCATGGAGCGGGCCGGCTCCACCGCGTGCACGGGAACGCGCGACTCCAGGAGGCTCATCAGCGTGACCCGCCCGGTGCCCGCGCCCACGTCCAGCACACCGACCCGGGCCCTGCGGACGTCGTCACGGTAGAGCGAGCGGACCCGAACCTCGTCCCGCTCCCCCTGCAGGACGTCGTAGAACTCCGCACTGATCGCATACGCGTCCTGATGCTGCCGCCCGGGCGAATCGACCGACGGCGCGTTCACGACGGTCACCCGCGCCATCCGTACCACTCGCGGGCCTGCCCGACCGCCTCCGAGCTGACGGCGCCGACGCGTGCCAGCCGGTCCAGGGCGGCGACGACGATCGACTCGGCGTCCACGCGGAAGTAGCGCCTCACGGCGTCCCGGGTGTCCGACAGCCCGAAACCGTCCGTGCCCAGCGACGAGTAGTCGTGACCGACCCACTGGCTGATCTGGTCGGGTACCTGACGCATCCAGTCGCTGACCGCCAGCACCGGTCCGGGCGCGTCCCCGAGCGCCGCCGTCACATACGGGACTTGTTTCTCGCCCCGCAGCATCGCCCGGTCGGCGTCCAGCGCGTCGCGACGCAGTTCCGTCCAGGAGGTCACCGACCAGACGTCGGCGTGGACGCCCCACTGCGACAGCAGCAACTCCTGGGCGGTCAGCGCCCAGTGGATGGCCGTACCGGAGGCCAGCAGCTGGATCCGCGGTTCCGCACCGGCGGGCTCGGCCGCCTGCCGGAACAGGTAGATGCCCCGCAGGATGCCTTCCTCGACGCCGGGCCCGGCGGGCATCGCCGGCTGCTCCTTGGGTTCGTTGTAGACCGTCAGGTAGTAGAAGACGTCCTCGGGCCGGTCGCCGTACATGCGGCGCAGCCCGTCGCGCACGATCACCGCGATCTCGTACGCGAACGCCGGATCGTAGGACACGGCGGCGGGGTTCGTGGAGGCCAGCAAGTGGGAGTGTCCGTCGGCGTGTTGGAGTCCCTCCCCCGTCATGGTCGTACGGCCCGCCGTGGCCCCGATGACGAAGCCGCGCCCCAACTGGTCGGCGAGCGCCCAGAACTGGTCGCCGGTGCGCTGGAAACCGAACATGGCGTAGAAGATGTAGAACGGGATCATGGGTTCGCCGTGGGTGGCGTACGAGGTCGCGGCGGCGGTGAACTCGGCCATGGAACCGGCTTCGGTGATGCCTTCGTCGATCAACTGGCCGTTCCTGGCCTCCCGGTAGTAGAGCAGCTGGTCCGCGTCCACCGGTTCATAGGTCTGGCCGTCCGCCGAGTAGATCCCGGCCGTCGGGAACAGGGACTCCATGCCGAAGGTGCGGGCCTCGTCCGGGATGATCGGCACCCAGCGCGGTCCCGTCTCCTGGTCGCGCATCAGATCCTTGACCAGGCGGATCAGAGCCATGGTGGTCGCCACCTCCTGAAGGCCGAAGCCCTTCTCCAGGGGCTCGAAGGGGCGGGCCGGCGGCTGCTTCAGGAGTTTCGGGACGACCCTGCGCACCGGGGCCGGGCCGCCCAGCGCCGCCCGCCGCTCACGCAGGTACCGCACCTCCTCCGAGTTCTCGCCCGGATGCCAGTACGGCACCAGATCGCCACTCAACGCACTGTCGGGGATGGGGAGTTCGAGCAGGTCACGCATCTCGCGGAACTGCGCCATCGTCAGTTTCTTCATCTGGTGATTGGCGTTGCGCGACTCGAAGGCCGAGCCGAGCGAGTGGCCCTTCACCGTCTGGGCGAGGACGACCGTCGGCGTGCCCCGGTGCTCGACGGCGGCCCGGTAGGCGGCGTAGACCTTGAGCGGTTCGTGCCCGCCCCGGGAGTTCCGGAACAACTCGGTCAGCAGGGTGTCGCCCAGCCCGGCGGCGAGAGCGGAGAGCGCGTCGCCTGTGAAGAAGTGTTCGCGGATGTACGTGGCGTCCCGGGCGGCATACGTCTGCAGCTGGGCGTCGGGGACCTCGCCGAGGCGCCGGACCAGGGCGCCGGTGGTGTCCTGCCCCAGAACCGGGTCCCAGGCCTCGCCCCAGAGGGACTTGACCACGTTCCAGCCCGCACCCCGGAACCGGGCCTCCAGTTCCTGCACGATCTTGGAGTTCGACCGCACGGGCCCGTCCAGGCGCTGCAGGTTGCAGTTGACGACGAAGGTGAGGTTGTCGAGACGCTCACGGGCGGCGAGCGCCAACGCGGCCGTCGCTTCCGGCTCGTCCGTCTCGCCGTCCCCGAGGAAGGCCCAGACGCGCGACGCGGAGGTGTCCTTGATGCCCCGGGCGTGCAGATACCGGTTGAACCGGGCCTGGTAGACGGCGGCGAGCGGGCCGAGGCCCATGGACACGGTCGGGAACTCCCACAGCCACGGCAGCCGTCGGGGGTGCGGGTAGGAGGGCAGTCCATGGCCGTCCGCCTCCCGCCGGAAACCGTCCAACTGCGCCTCGCTCAGGCGCCCTTCGAGGAACACCCGGGCGTAGATGCCCGGTGAGGCATGCCCCTGGAAGTACAGCTGGTCGCCCGAACCCTCCCCGTCCTTGCCCTGGAAGAAGTGGTGGAACCCGATCTCGTACAGCCAGGCCGCCGACGCGTAGGTGGATATGTGGCCGCCGAGCCCGAAACGGGAGCCGCGGGTCACCATCGCCGCCGCGTTCCACCGGTTCAGGGCGGTGATCCTGGACTCCATGGCGACGTCACCTGGAAAGGCCGGCTGCTCCGATGCCGGGATCGTGTTGATGTAGTCGGAGGTCAGGAGCCCCGGCAGGGACACACCGGACCGGGCCGCGAACTCGTGCACTCGTCGGAGCAGGTAGCCGGCCCGTTCCGGGCCCGCGTTCCGGACCACGGCGTCGAGCGACGCCTGCCATTCGGCGGTCTCCTCGCTGTCCTGGTCGGGTAGTTGGTCGAGCTCACTCATGACTGTTTCCTGTCGGGGCGTTGTGCGGGAAGTCGGTGGGGTGCCGACGGGGTCATCACCGCGCGAGCCACTCGGAGAAGGTCTCGTGCCCCAGGTGGGCGTCCGCCCCGGGCAGCAGCGCCCGCTGCCCGAGCATCGCCCCGAAGAACGGGGTGTGGGCGTCGGAGACCACGGCCCGCAGGTAGCCGCGCGCGGCCAGAAGCTTCGCGGTGAGGTCGTCGAGGCGGTGCTCCTCGGGGCCCGCGACCTCCAGAACACCGAACAGCGGTACTCCCACGGCGACATGGGCGACCGCGGCGGCGACGTCGTCCGTCGACACGGGACGGATCAGGACGGGCGCGACATGGACGACGTCGCCGTACGTCGCCGCGCGCGACATGTACTCCACCGACTCGAAGAACGGTGTGGCACGCACGATGGAGTAGGGCATGGGCGAGCGCCGCACCTGCTCCTCCTGCAGCGCCTTCGCGCGGAAGTAGCCCGCTCGCAGATGCTCGGCCCCCACTATGGACAGGATCACGTGATGTTCGGCGCCCGCCCTCGCCGCGGCCTCCAGCAGGTTGTGGGTCGCCGTGCCGAAGAACTCCAGGCTCTCCAGCTCCCCGCGCGAGGGCGTGTCGGTGACGTCCACGACCACATCGGCGCCACGCATGGCCTCGTCGAGTCCCTTCCCGGTCGTGACGTCGACGCCCTCACCGCGTGACAGGCGCACGACCTCCACACCGTGGTCCCGAAGCCTCGCGACCGTCCTGGAACCGATCAGACCGCTGGCTCCTGCTACGACGACTCGCATTCCGGGCCCCTTCCGTCGAGGGGTCGGTGACCCCGCTGATCGCTTCGTGAGGTGACGGTGATGTCGGTCCCCCACACCAGCTAGGACAGGACTCGCACCAATGTTGTGACACTGATGTGGCCGTGAGTGTCACAGATTCACCCGGAGCCCGGTCATCACTGGAGACGGTCATGGCAGCCATGACCGGGTGCAGACCCGAGGGAGGCCGACACATGTCGGACAAGGACTCAGCGCAGGGGACCGGAGTACAGACCCGGCCGGAGGGATGGAAGACGGCGGCGAAGATGCTGCAGGACACCGCTCCGCTCACCGTCCCGGAGGGCGCTTCGGCGATGACCATCTGCGTCGAGTGGGAGCCGGGCGACCCGGGATCCCCGCCGCACCGCCACTCGGGACCGGCGTTCGGCTACGTCCTGGAGGGCGCCGTCCGTTTCGAGATGGAAGGCGAGCCCGAGCGCGTGATCGAGGCGGGCGGGACGTTCTGGGAGCCGGGCGGCGACCCGATCCACTACCAGGACGGCAACGCGCTGCCCGACGCGCGCACCCGGTTCGTCGTGACGATGCTGTGCGCACCGGGCAAGCCCATGCTCGAACTCGTCGAGGAGGAGGAACTGGCCCGGCGGGCCCATCTCCGCGCCCCACGGCCCACCGGCTGACCGCCGGACGGTTGCGCAGGGACTCGTCCGCTCCGTGGGAGGGCGTGGTGAGGCATGAGCGCCAGTGATGTCGTGCACGGCATGCTGACAGCACTGTTCGCGGCCGCGGCCGTTCACTCGCTGCGACAGGCCGTGCTGACACGAGGCGCCGGATGGCGCGGCCGAGGCGACGGTCTCTTGCACACCGTCATGGCGGCGGCCATGACGGTGATGCCGTGGCACGGCATGAGCGAAGGGCCGGTGCCGGGGCGGACGGCCTTCTTCTTCGCCGTCGGGGCCCTGTGGTTCCCGCTGACCGCGGTTCGCGGCCCGCGTGGCCCCGGATCGGCCGACCTCGTGCGCAGGTCGCCACACGCGGTCGGCATGGCCGCCATGGCATGGATGCCGGTGCGGCACGGCGACGTCACGGACGCACAGACCGGCGACCTGGTCACCGCTGTGCTGACGCTCTGTCTGCTGGCCTACGCTCTCCGGTCGTTGACCCAGGACATGCCCACGCTGCGTGGGGCTCCGGGCAGCGTGGCCGTCCCCACGGACCTCGGCGGGCCCTACGACCGCTTCTGGCAGGGATCGACGGCCATGGGCACGGCCCTCATGCTGCTCATGCACCACTGACATGTGGCACCGGGCAACCATGTTGTCCCGAAGCCGGAGCCCAACGGTGTCACACATCGTGTGGCAGCCCGGTCCCAGTGGGAGAACCAGTCCGATTCCGTGTCCATGGCGAAAAAGGTGGATCATGAGGGGAAACCCGGGAAACCCCACAGCGGCAGGTCTGGGCAGCCTTCCGCGTCCCGTGGCCGTGGTGGTGGGCGCCGGTGGCGTGCTCGGAGCGGCGCACATCGGAGCCGGGTACGCGCTGGAACGCCACGGATTCGTCCCGGACATGATCATCGGAACCTCGGTGGGTGCCCTCAACGGGGCCATCGCGGCCGCCCACCCCCGCAGGGCCGCACCGTGGCTGGACCACGTGTGGACCCAACTGCGGCGCCGTGACGTGTATCCGCTCGGCTACCTGACCTCACGGACCAGCGTCTTCACCGACCGCGGCCTGCGCCGACTGATCGCCAGGGCCGGGCTGCCCTCGCGGATCGAGGAGTTGCCGGTCCCATTCATCGCGGTGGCCACCGACCTCGTCACCGGTGCTCCGGTACTGCTCGACCGGGGAGACCTCCAGTCCGCGCTGCTGGCCAGCGCGGCCATCCCCGGGATGCTGCCCCCGGTGGTCCGCGCGGGCCGGACGCTCGTCGACGGCGGCCTGATCGCCTATGTCCCGGTACTGGCGGCCCTGCAGGCCGGGGCGGCCAGCGTGGTCGTGGTGGCGACCGGGCCGGAGAGCTCGCCGTTGCGCCCCACCGTTGTGCGCCGACGTGCCGGAGCGATCGCCGCCAGGGCCGGGGTGCTGCTGTTTCACCATCAGATCGAGCGCGATCTGCACGAGGTCTCCCGGCACATCCCGACCGTCGTACTGCCGACCGGCGTCGAAGCCTGGCCCGCACCGTGGGACTTCGGCCAGACCCAGAGGCTGATCAGCACAACCTGCCTCACGGCGGAGCGCTTTCTGGACGGGCTGCACATCAACGGCCCGGGGCTGTACCGGGTCGACGACGCCTCGGCGCCTTCGGGAATCCGGGGCGAGACATCCATTTCTTCCACTGCGGAGGCCGGCCTGTGAGCACCATCGCGTTCCTCAGCATCGGCATGCACGGACACATCAATCCGACGCTTCCGGTCGTCGCCGAACTCGTCCGGCGCGGCCACGCCGTCAGCTACCACACGTCGCCCGCGTTCCGTGAGGAGATCGAGGCGGCCGGGGCGACCGTCCACTTGTACCCCGGGGGCGACCAGCCGCTCCCCGATCCGCCTACGCCGGTCAGCTGGATGGAGTCCCTCGCGAGCACCGCCGTCCAGTTGCTGCCCCCGGTACTCACCGACCTGCGCCGCGACCGGCCCGACCTGATCGTCCACGACAGCGCCTGTCTGTGGGGTGCGGTGGCCGCCCGCGAACTCGGGGTGCCGGCAGCCTCCTCGTTCACCACCTTCGCCCTCGACCGGCATGTCCCGAGCCCTACCCGGGGCTCCTGGGACCTGCTGACCGCGGCGACGGCTCAACCTCGCAGTGTCCGGGGCTACTTGCGGTCCCGCTGGGCGCTGCACCGCCGCTTCGACGCACGCGGGTTGCCCCTGCTCGACCTGGCGAACATCCGCCAGCCGCTCAACCTGGTCTACACCTCACGGGCGTTCCAGCCTGCCGTCGAGAGCTTCGACGAGTCCTACCGGTTCGTCGGACCGAGCATCGGCGCCCGGCCGCCCGACCCTTCGTTCCCGGCCGACCGGCTGCGGGACCCGGTGCTGTTCGCCTCGCTGGGCACGGTGTTCAACGCCGACCCCCAGTTGCTGCGCAGCCTCGCCACCGGGCTCGCCCCGCTGGGCGGCACAGTGATCCTCTCCACCGGGCAGACCGCCCCCGAGGCTCTGGGGCCGCTGCCGGCCAACGTGCTCGCCCGCCGCTTCGTGCCCCAGCCGGAGGTGCTGGCCCGTGCGGCGCTGTTCGTCACCCACGGCGGGATGAACAGCGTCAACGAGGCCATGTACGCCGGGGTTCCGCTGCTGGTGGTCCCCCAGGGTGCCGACCAGCCGATGGTGGCCCGGCGCGTCGTCGAGCTCGGCGCCGGCCTGTCGATCCGTACCCAGGACGTCGCGCGGGGCTCGGTGCGTGTCCTCGCCCAGCGACTGCTCGACGACCCCCGGTTCCGGGCAGCGGCACGAACCCTGCGGACCGCCCAGCGTGAGGCGGGGGGATACGAGCGCGCCGCCGACGAACTCGAACGGTATCTGCACGCGACCGACCCGAGCGGTCAGCCGTCTGCGTCGGTGCGACACAGCGAGGCCGAGTGATGTCCCCCACCGTGGTTGTCCTGTTGCTGTTCGCCGGGCTGTCGGAGGCCGCTGGGCGCATCCTGCCGCTCGTAGCGCGTCGGCCTGGTATGTCGAGGAGTCTCGTGGCCGGGTTGCTGCTGCCCGCGGGCCTGGTCGAGGGGGCGGTGTTCGCACTGTGGCCGCTGACCGCGTGGACCATGACCGAGTTGGTGCCGTCCCCTCCCGCGCCGGGCACGGGCCTGGTGTGGACACCGGGCATGGCCGCCCCGCTGCTGCTCGCCGCCGTCCTCGCGTTCCCGTTGCTCGGACCTCTGCTCCACTTCCTGCTCTTCGTCGGGGTCGGGGCAGGTCTGGTCGGTCCGCTCGCCGCGGCCAGCGGGCTGGGCTGGTGGAGCGCCGCCGGTTGCGTGGCCGTCGCCGGGGCCGGGCTCGGTCTCGCGGTGGAGACCGTCCGGCGGCTCGTCGTGAGGATCAGCGCGACCCGAGCACAGGAGTCGACGGCATGAACGGGTTCTTGCTCTGGGCCTGCCTGGTCGGGCCCGCTCTGCTGGCCGAAGCGCTGTTGGCCCGCTATGAGGTGCTGGCGTACGGCGCCGGCTGGCGGGTCCCTGGAACCGAGCTCCCGGCAGGTGTTCCCTACGCCCGGGGTGCGGCCGCCGACAGTCCCCCGGGCGCCTACCTGGTCTACCTCGACGGAATCGGCAAACGCCGCGTACGGGACAGCCGGGACGGCGGCCAACTCGTCGAGGCCCTGATCGCCGGAGCGCCGGAGCTGCGGGTCCTGGGACAGGTGCAGCCCTATTCACCGCTGGCAGACCCACTCGCCGACCGGCCGGTGTGGGCGTGGCTGCGCCGCCACTTCGGGCTGCTGCTGTTCCTGCACAACGTCGTGCAGACCTTTGTGGCAGCCGACCATCGCTACCGGCCCCTGTACAACCGGGCCGTCGGCTCCCAGATCGCCACCCAGCTCCGGCTCGCCGGCTACCGGCCCGGCAGCGGTACGCCGGTGGTGCTGCTCAGCTACAGCGGCGGCGCCCAGGTCGCCACGGGCGCGGCCGACGAACTGCACACCCAACTGCGCTGCCCGCTCCTGCTGATCACGCTCGGTGGGTTCCACAACGGAGCCAACGACCTCACCCATGCCGAGCACCTGCACCAACTCACCAGCGCGAACGACCGGATCGAGCAGATCGGCGCCTGGATCTTCCCTCAGCGCTGGCGGCTCCTGCCTCGTAGCGGATGGAATCAGGCCGTTCGCGCGGGGAAGGTCACCGTGCACCGGCTCGACCCGGCCACTCACTTCGGTCCGCAGAGCTACATCAGTCCCACGGCTCAACTGCCCGACGGCCGCAGCCACCTCGACCGCACCGCCGACACGGTGATCGCGCTCATCCGCGCCCACCACGAATCCACCCTCACTCGCCGTCCGTGACACCACATACCTCGCTGCGGACGATCCGCCGGAATCTGTGTTGCGGCGTGCCGTCGGCCGGGACGGTCTTGGCCACATGTGGCCAACGTGAAGCAGGTCGCGGCCGTGCGCCGCCGTTACGACGAACGCACCGATGAGGGGCCCTGATCCGCAGCGGCAAAGCCGCCCGGCCCGGCCGCTGCCAGGAGTGCCTCGGCCGTCGCCGCGTCGGCCGGCAGGAACGCCTCCAGCTTCAGCTCGGCAAGGGTGACGTCGACGGCCGTGGCGAAGGTGGTCACGGTCGTCATCAGGCGCAGCTCACCGTACGAGGACTGCAGGCGGAGCGGAACGGCGAAACCGAGCAGCCCGGCGGACGGATCCAGGTGGGGAACGTACCCCGTGAGCTCGGCGCGCAGCTTTTCCAGGTGCCCGAGGCGGGCCAGAATGTGGCGGGACCATTCGGCGAGGTTGCGGATGCGGGGAGCCAAGCCGTCGGGATGCAGCGCGAGACGGTAGATGTTCGTGCCGGGACCGACCAGCTCGGAGGCTGCCCCCTCCGTGATCAGGTCGAATGCGGTGTTCGCGGCGATCAGGTCACCGCCGTGGTCCACCACCAGCGCCGGATAGGGCAGATGCCCACGGAGGATGTGCTCGATCGCCGTGCGCGCGGGAGCCAGAACCGGATCGTCGAGCGTGCTCTCGGGGTAGGCGGGCGCATACCCCGCGGCGAGCAGCAGTTCGTTGCGCTCCCGCAGCGGCAGTTCCAGTGACTCGGCCAGACGTACGACCATGTTCCGGCCGGGGACGGACCTGCCCGATTCGATGAAGCTGAGATGGCGCTGCGTGGTGCCCGCCCGGAGTGCCAGGTCGAGCTGACTGAGATGTCGGCGGGTACGACGTTCGCGAAGCACATGAGGGAAGTCCACGGGCCTGTTGTAACGGCGCGGGTGGGTCCCGGGCCATTCCCCGCGGGGAATTGTCGCCACCCGCACCGCCCGTGACCATCACCGACATGGACATCGGTGTACTGCTTCCGACCGGAACCGCCCTGTGGGGCGCGGCCGACGACCCTCGCGAGCTGATCGCCTTCGGCCGCCGGGCCGAACGCCTCGGCTTCTGCTCGCTCTTCGTCAACGACTCCCTGCTCAGCCCCCGCATCGAGGCACTCACGATGCTGGCCGCGCTCGCCCCGGTGACCGAGACCGTGACGCTGGGTACGGCTGCACTGATGCCGTTCCTGCGTCGGCCGATCCAGGCCGCACAGTCACTCGGGTCGATCGACCTGCTGTCCGGTGGCCGGCTCATCGTGACGGTCGGCGCCGGTTTCCCCGGCCGCTTCGGGCGGCCGCTGTACGCGCTGTCCGAGCTGCCCTGGGAAAAACGCTTCGCCCGCCTGGACGAGACCGTGGATCTGTGGCGGGCGCTGTGGGACGGCGCCGACTCCTTCCACGGCGAGATCCTTCGCTTCGACGCCATTCCGCCCACGACCAGGCCGTCCCGAGTCGGCGGCCCTCCCATCTGGCTCGGCGGCGCGACCCCGGCAGCGCAGGCCCGCACCGGCCGGAAGTACGACGGTTGGCTGCCCTACCCGCCGGACCCCGCCGACTACGCGTCCGGCCTTCGCAATGTCCGCCGAGCGGCGGCCGAAGCCGGGCGCGCAGCCCAGGACGTCACCCCCGCACTGTTCGTTTCCGTACGGATCGACGACGACATCGAGAGCGGCCGTCGAGCACTGGAGGCCTACGCACAGGCCACCTATGGCATGCCGTTGGAGGAACTGGAGCGGACCCAGGCCGTCGTCACCGGCACAGCCGACCAAGTGCTCCGGCGCCTGGAGCAGTACGTCGCCGTGGGCGTCCGGCACATCGTCGTTCGGCTCGGCGCCCTGGACCTGCGCTCCCAGCATCACCAACTCGAGCGGCTCGCGGACCTGATCCCCGCTGTCCTGAAGGCACCGGATCACATCGCCGCATCGGAGGGCTCATGAACGGATTCCGGTCGGTGACCCGCCTCTGACCAGGCAGGACGGTCGTATCAGGTGAGGGTGGGGAGATCCGGGGAAGAAGATGCGGCAGCCGACAGGAGGTTGCTGTGGAGGGTGGAGATCTTGAACTGGGCGAGTTGCTGGCCGCCGCGGAAGCGGCCCCGCCCGGTGAGTCCGTCGACGTGGTGGCACGCGACCTGCACAAGCGCTTCGGCGCGGAACGGGTGTCCTTCCTCTTCGTCGACCTCATCGGCCGCCGCCTGGTACGGCTGACCGCGATCGGCGACACCACCGACGGCGACGGCGACGGCGGGCCGGTCGACCTGGAGGGCAGCATCCACGAACAGGTCCTGCGCAGCCAGCGCCAGCATGTGGAACCCGACGGCCAGGGCGGCCGGAGGGTCATCACCCCGGTCACCAACCGCGGCGACTGCCTGGGCGTCCTGGAAGTGACCTTGCAGTCCGCCGACGACACCGTGCTGCGCCAGGTGCAGCAAGCGGCCCACGCGCTGGCCTACATCATCGTCACCGACGGACGCTTCACCGACCTCTACCACCTGGGCCGACGCACCACCAAGACCAGCCTGGCCGCCGAGATCCAGCACCAGCTGCTGCCCTCCTCACCATGCTGCGAGGCCACCCAGTTCACCCTGGCCGCAGG
>NZ_JBVIHJ010000004.1:0-114546 GCF_055570355.1 Streptomyces sp. NPDC031225
CCCCCCCCCCCCCCCCCCCCCCCCCCCCCCCCCCCCCCCCCCCCCCCCCCCCCCCCCCCCCCCCCCCCCCCCCCCCCCCCCCCCCCCCCGGGCCCCTGATGTGTGCCGGTCCCCTACCGTTCCGCCACGCGGTCGCCTCCCCCTACCCGGCCGGCCATCACGTGGATCACGACGCCGGCGACCAGCAGCAGGGCCCCGATGACGAGGAACGGGACCGGGGTGTACTCCTCGGTGCAGGTCTGCCCGCCCGACACCGACCGGCACACGTCTCCCGGGCCGCCCCGGTTCAGGTACGCGAGGTAGAAGAGCGGCAGAGCCACTCCTGAGACGGCTCCCACCACAGCGCGCCGGGGCCCCTTGCGGAGCAGGAACACCGCGGCCGCGGCGGCGAGTGCGAGGAAGGCCGCCCCCACCGTCAGGATCGCGGCGAGACCGATGCCGCCGCATGCGCCCACGAGGGCCCAGCCCAGGAACCAGCCCCAGCGCGCTCCACGGGCCGTCCGGCCCGCATCATCATGATTCATGCCCTTATTCAAGACAAGTTCATGACAATACGGCAATGGGTGGCGGAGGATCCTTACCCGACCTTCAAGCACTGATGACCTTGGCGGCCGTCCCGCCTCCCGTGAAGTGACCCACACATCCCACCCCCACATTGCGTCGCTCTGACGATTACACTGCCCGTGTGCCTGCCTTGAACTTCTGGTCGATCTATCAGCACGGGTTCGCACGCGTCGCCGCGTGTACGGGTCACACCGTCATCGCGGACCCGCCCGCCAACGCCGAAGCGGTACTGCGCCACGCGCGCCGGTGCGCCGAGGAGGGAGTCGCCGTCGCCGTCTTCCCGGAGCTGGGGCTGTGCGGCTACTCCATCGAGGACCTGCTGCTCCAGGACGCGCTGCTCGACGAGGTCGAGACGGCCCTCGGGGAGGTGGTCGCCGGGTCGGCCGAGCTGCTCCCGGTGCTGGTCGTCGGGGCCCCGCTGCGCCACCGCAACCGGATCTACAACTGCGCGGTGATCGTGCACCGCGGCCGGGTCCTCGGTGTCGTACCGAAGTCGTACCCGCCCAACTACCGCGAGTTCTACGAGCGTCGGCAGATCGGCGACGGCGCCGACGAGCGCGGCGGGTCGATCCGGGTCGGCGGCGAGAGCGTGCCGTTCGGCGTGGATCTGCTGTTCGAGGCGGCCGACGTCCCCGGTCTCGTCCTGCACGCGGAGATCTGCGAGGACATGTGGGTGCCGGTGCCGCCCAGCGCGGAGGCCGCCCTCGCCGGTGCGACCGTCCTGGTCAACCTGTCCGGCAGCCCGATCACGGTCGGGCGGGCCGAGGACCGCAAGCTGCTGTGCCGCTCGGCGTCCTCCCGCTGCCTCTCCGCGTACGTCTACGCGGCGGCCGGACTCGGCGAGTCGACCACCGACCTGTCCTGGGACGGACAGGCCATGGTCTACGAGAACGGCGTCCTGCTCGCCGAGACGGAGCGGTTCCCGCAGGGCGACGAGTACGCGGTGGCCGACGTGGACCTGGACCTGCTGCGGCAGGAGCGGATGCGGATGGGCACGTTCGACGAGAACCGGCGCACCCACCGGACGCGCACCGGGGACTTCCGGACGGTGTCGTTCGAGCTCGACCCGCCGTCGGGCGACCTGGGCCTCAAGCGCCGCCTCGAACGGTTCCCGTTCGTGCCGGCCGACGCCGAGCGGCTCGCCCAGGACTGCTACGAGGCCTACAACATCCAGGTCGCCGGACTGCAGCAGCGGCTGGCGGCGATCGGCGGCCCGAAGGTGGTCATCGGGGTATCAGGCGGCCTCGACTCCACGCACGCGCTGATCGTCGCCGCCCGGGCGATGGACCGCGCGGGCCGCCCCCGCAGCGACATCCTCGCCTGGACCCTGCCGGGCTTCGCCACCAGCGACCACACCAAGGACAACGCCCACAAGCTGATGGCCGCCCTCGGCGTCACCGCGGCCGAGCTGGACATCACACCGACCGCGCGGCTGATGCTCCAGGAGATGGACCACCCCTTCGCCGCCGGCGAGCCCGTGTACGACGTCACCTTCGAGAACGTCCAGGCCGGGCTGCGCACCGACTACCTGTTCCGGCTCGCCAACCAGCGCGGCGGCATCGTGCTCGGCACCGGTGACCTCTCCGAGCTGGCGCTCGGCTGGTCCACGTACGGCGTGGGCGACCAGATGAGCCACTACAACGTCAACTCGGGTGTGCCGAAGACGCTGATCCAGCATCTGATCCGCTGGGTCATCAGCAGCGGCCAGCACGACGAGGAGACCGGCGAGACGCTCGCCGCGATCCTCGACACCGAGATCAGCCCGGAGCTCGTACCGGGCGAGGAGATGCAGTCCACCGAGTCCAAGATCGGGCCGTACGCGCTGCACGACTTCACGCTCTTCCATGTGCTGCGGTACGGCTTCAGGCCGTCGAAGATCGCCTTCCTGGCCTGGCACGCCTGGCACGACGTCGATGCCGGTGCCTGGCCTCCGGGCTTCCCCGGGGCCAAGCGCGGCACGTACGACCTGCCGGAGATCCGGCGGTGGCTGGAGGTGTTCTGCCGGCGCTTCTTCGGGTTCGCTCAGTTCAAGCGCTCTGCCATGCCGAACGGGCCGAAGGTCTCCGCGGGCGGGTCGCTGTCGCCGCGCGGTGACTGGCGGGCGCCCAGCGACGGCTCTGCGCGGGCGTGGCTGCGGGACCTGGAGCGGTTCGACTAGGCCGGTCGGGGCGCGCGTCCCTGGGGGCTGCGCCCCCAGACCCCCATCGGCCCTCAAGGGGCCTCGTCCTCAAAGGCCGGACGGGCTGGAGGGGGCGACCGGCGCGCTGCTGCGCCCGCTCCCCCGTCCCGTCATCTCCGCGTCGAACGTCTCCTGCGCCACCCGCATGACCTCCGCGTACCCGGGCTCCCGAAGCCGCTTCCACATCTTCTCCTCGGAGACGTCCTCGACGTGGGCGACCACCCACCAGATGGTGCCGAACGGGTCCTTGATCCGGCCGCCGCGCTGCCCGAAGGCGTCGTTCGCAAGGGAGGTGACCACCACGGCACCGGCCTTCAGGGCCCTGGCGAACGTGGCGTCCGCGTCCTCGACGAACACCCGCAGCAGGCTCGGCATCACCGGCCAGTCGACGCCCCGGTCGAAGGCCAGGACGACCGTGTCGCCGATCCGGATCTCGCCGTGGCCGATCGCACCGGACTCGGTGGCCACCCTGCCGAGCTCCACACCCCCGAACACCTCGGTGACGAAGTCGAGGAAGGCTCCCGTGTCGTCGGTGACGACCCAGGGGGCGACAGTGGTGTACCCCTTGGGCGCTGCGCTTGTCTGCTCGGTCATGTCGGCCCCTTCGCTGACGTCGGTCGCCGACGACGCTAAGCGCGCAGTAGGTCTGTTCCTGACCTAGACGTAGTGAGTCTGTTCCTGATCTGGAAGCAGACGATCCGGAAAACGGGGCGCCCCGCCGACGGGGGAAGATCGGCGGGGCGCTTGGTGCCGCTATGGCTCTGACGGGCCGTCGGCCCAGGGGCCTGTCGGCCCTAGTGGACGGAGTGCTCCTCCAGCGGGAACGTCCCGCCGACGACGTCCTCCGCGAAGGCCTTCACCGCGCCGGTCATGACCTCGCGCAGGTTGGCGTACTGCTTGACGAACTTCGGGACCCGGCCGTCGGTGAGGCCGAGCATGTCGGTCCAGACGAGGACCTGCGCATCGGTCTCAGGACCGGCGCCGATCCCGACGGTCGGGATGTGCAGGACCCGGGTGACCTCGGCCGCGAGCTCCGCCGGGACCAGCTCCAGGACCACCGCGAACGCGCCCGCGTCCTGGACGGCCTTGGCGTCGCGCAGCAGCTGCTGGGCCGCCTCCTCGCCACGGCCCTGGACGCGGTAGCCCATGGAGTTGACGGACTGGGGGGTCAGGCCGATGTGGGCCATGACCGGGATGCCGGACTCGACCAGCAGCCGGATCTGTTCGTGCGAGCGCTCGCCGCCCTCCAGCTTCACGGCGCCGACGCCCGCCTCCTTGACCAGGCGGGTCGCCGAGCGCAGCGCCTGCACCGGGCCCTCCTGGTAGGAGCCGAAGGGCAGGTCGCCGACGATCAGGGCGCGCGAGGTGCCCCGTACGACGGCCGCCGACAGCATGGTCATCTGGTCCATCGTGACGGGCACGGTGGTCTCGTAGCCGAGATGGCAGTTGCCCGCCGAGTCGCCGACGAGCATGACCGGGATGCCGGCCTCGTCGAAGACGGACGCGGTCATCGCGTCGTAGGCGGTGAGCATGGGCCACTTCTCGCCGCGTTCCTTGGCGAGGGCGATGTCCCGGACGGTGATGCGGCGGGTGCCCTTCCCTCCGTACAGCGCCTTGCTGCCGTCGGAAGGCTTGCTGTGGACAGCCGAAAGCTGCGTCATTGCAACGGCTCCTTACGTCATCTCGAGGCACCCTCACGGCGTCCCCGGATCACCTCCATGGTGGCACCTCGTGCCAGGGAGGGCCAGAGGCGGTCGGTGTGACCGTTCAGGCACGTAAGGTCTCGGTAAAGGATTTACGATACGAGACGGTTCCGTATCGTAATAGGGCTACGCTCGCCCCTATGACTACCGCAGTCCCTGATTCCCGCGTACCGGAAGCGGTGCACCGGCGCCGCTGGGCGATTCTCGGCGTGCTGATGCTGAGCCTGTTGATCGTGGTGCTCGACAACTCGATCCTGAACGTCGCCATCAAGACGATCTCGACGCCCGCCCCGACCGGCCTCGGCGCCACCCAGAGCGAGCTGGAGTGGGCGATCAACGCCTACACCCTGGTCTTCGCGGGTCTCCTGTTCACCGCGGGCCTGCTCGGCGACCGGCTCGGCCGCAAGAAGGTCCTGCTCGGCGGGCTGGTCGTCTTCGGCGTCGGCTCCGCACTCGCGGCCTCCTCGGGTTCGCCGGGCGAGCTCATCACGTTCCGCGCGCTGATGGGCCTCGGTGCCGCCTTCGTGATGCCCGCCACCCTCGCCGTGCTCATGAACGTCTTCGAGCGCGAGGAGCAGCCCAAGGCCATCGGCATCTGGGCGGGCGGCGTCGGACTCGCCATCGCCATCGGGCCGATCACCGGCGGTGTGCTCCTCGACCACTTCTGGTGGGGCTCGGTCTTCCTCATCAACGTGCCGATCGTGGTGCTCGCCCTCGGCCTGATGCTGTGGCTGGTGCCCGACTCCCGTGACCCGAACCCCGGCCGGCTCGACCCCGTCGGGGTCGTGCTGTCGGTCATCGGACTGGTCCTGCTCGTCTACGGCATCATCAAGGGCGGCCAGCTCGCCGACTTCACGGACGCGACCGTACTGGCCACCATCGGTGCCGGTCTCGCCGTGCTCGTCGCGTTCGTGGTGTTCGAGAAGCGCAGCGACCACCCGTCGATCGATGTCACCTACTTCAAGAACAAGGTCTTCTCGGCCGCGATCGGCGCCATAGGGCTGGTGTTCTTCGCGCTGATGGGCGTGACCTTCTTCTCGGTCTTCTACACCCAGAGCGTGCGGGGCTACTCTCCGCTGCAGACCGGACTGCTGATGCTGCCGCTGGCAGTGGCGCAGCTGGTCTTCGCACCGCGGGCCCGGCTGGTCGTCGACCGCTTCGGGAACCGGGCCACGACCACCGGCGGCATGCTGCTGATCGCCGCGATGCTGATGGCGTTCGCCACGCTGGAGGCCGACACGCCGATCTGGCTCCTCGAGGTGATCTTCTTCCTCATGGGCACCGGCATGGCGCACATCATGACGCCGACCAGCGTCGTCATCATGCAGGCCCTGCCGCGCGAGAAGGCCGGCTCCGCGTCCGCGCTCAGCAACACCTTCCGCCAGGTCGGCGGCGCGCTCGGCATCGCCGTCCTCGGCTCGGTGCTCTCCACGGCCTACCGCAACGGCATCGAGGACAAGCTCGGCGTGGTTCCGGCAGGCGTACGGCACACCGCGGGCGAGTCCATCGAGGCCACCCTCGGCGTCGCCGAGAAGCTCGGTCCGCGGGGCGACGCCCTGGTCGGTTCGGCCAACGACGCCTTCCTGCACGCGATGCACGTCACCGCGCTGTGCGGAGCGGGCGTGGCAGTGGTCGGCGCCCTGGTCGTGGCGCTGTTCCTGCCCGGCCGGCCGGCGGATCCTCAGAAGGGCTCGGACGAGCAGGAGTTGGTCACCGTCACGGAGTGAGGCGTGCCCGGGGGTGGGGGCGCGGGGGGCCGCGGGGCGTCGGCGGGCTCGTACGCGGGGGAGAATCACCTCAGCGAAGTGAGAGGACGGAAGTGACGTGAGCAGCCTCGCCGGTGTTCCGCCGAGTTCCGACGTGCCGGCCGGGTCGGTCAGGGGCCGGCCCCGGAGCGAGGCGGTGGAGCGGGCCATCCTCGAAGGAGTGGTCAGGCTCCTGGAGGACGGCATGCCGCTGTCGGAGCTGTCCATCGAGCGGATCGCCCGTACCGCCGGCGTCGGCAAGGCCGCCATCTACCGTCGGTGGAGCGGCAAGGAGGAGCTTTTCGTCGACGTCGTGCGCGCGGCCGAGCCGCCGGACATCGACCTCCCCGGCACCTCCATGCGCGACGACCTCGTGGCCCTTCTCGAACAGCTGCGCCGGCGCGGGCTGTTGAGGCGCTCCTCCGCCCTCCTGCACAACGTCCACGCCCAGATGAAGAGCAGCCCGAAGGTCTGGTCCGCGTACCACGCGATCGTCGTCGCGCCCCGGCGCCGGCTCCAGATCGAGATCCTGCGGCGCGGTCAGGAGAACGGCGAGCTGCGCACGGACATCGACATCGAGCTGATGAACGACATGTTCGTCAGCCCCATGCTCTTCCGCACGATCATGCAGCCCGACGGCGACCTGCCGGAGGGCCTGTCGGAGCAGATCGTCGACACCGTGCTCGAAGGGCTACGGCCCGTCAGTTCCTAGCCCCGGAGTCGGTTCCCGGCCCGGCGCACGTCCCCGGCCCCGGCGGCCCGCGTGTGCGCGTTGCGTCACAGAGGGCGCTTTCCCCTCGGGAACCCGGAACCCGGGAAGCCGACTTGTACGTCATCGCCCCCGTACGGTCGTCATGGGACGACGAGATGAAAGCCGATCATCCCCTAGGGTCTTATGGGGTGCCTGACACCCCACGGCAACAGGGTGAACGGTGTGCACGGCAGGTAGTGAGGCGACGGTATGGCGCAGCAGGCGTACGTGAAGGAGACGGCGGACGGCGGCTCGGGACCCGAGCGCCAGAGAGACCGGCTCCGGCGCCTGCTCGGCCGTTCGGTCTCCGGCTGGCGCGGTGACCGGCGGATCTGGCGCCGCGGGCTGGTCCTGGCCGCGCTCGCGGTGGTCATCGCCCTGGTGATGCTGCTGCACGCGCAGATCCCGAACGCGGTCGGCAACCTCGGCAGCCTCACCGAGACCTTCCTGCCCTGGCTGGGCGTGTTCGTCCCGGTGCTGCTCGTGCTCGGCTTCGTCCGCAGGTCCGCCACCGCGCTGATCGCGGTGCTGCTCCCGGCGGTCGTGTGGCTGAACCTCTTCGGCGGGCTGCTCTCCGACAAGTCCGCCACCGGCGGCGATCTCACGGTGGCCACGCACAACGTCAACGCCGACAACCCCGACCCGGCCGGTACCGCCCGGGACGTGGCCGCCTCCGGTGCGGACGTGGTGGCCCTGGAGGAACTGACCACGGCGGCCGTACCCGTGTACGAGAAGGCGCTGGCGGCGACGTACAAGTACCACGCCGTCGAGGGCACCGTCGGGCTGTGGAGCAAGTACCCGGTGACCGGTGTGCAGGCCGTCGACATCAAGCTGGGCTGGACCCGGGCGATGCGCGCCACGGTGACCGCGCCGGACGGGCGGATCGCGGTGTACGTCGCCCATCTGCCGTCCGTACGGGTGAAGCTGGCGGCCGGGTTCACCGCCCGGCAGCGCGACAAGAGCGCCAACGCGCTCGGTGAGGCCATCGCGGACGAGAAGCTCCCCAGGAAGATCCTGCTGGGCGACCTCAACGGCACGATGAACGACCGCGCGCTCAACGCCGTCACCTCGCAGATGCGCTCCACCCAGGGCGCGGCGGGCAGCGGCTTCGGGTTCAGCTGGCCCGCGTCGTTCCCGATGGCGCGGATCGACCAGATCATGGTGCAGGGCGTGGAGCCGGTGAGCTCGTGGACGCTGCCGCAGACGGGGAGCGACCATCTGCCGGTGGCCGCGCGTGTGAACATCGCCACGTCCTCGTAACCTGCCGGGACCCCGTTGGAATAGCGGGCCGGGGAGTATTTGTTCCGTACTTGAACATAAACTGGTACGGAACTCCGCTCTCCCCTGAAAGGCTCGGCTCTTCTATGCCCTTGGCCCTGCTCGCACTGGCCGTCGGCGCTTTTGGTCTCGGCACCACCGAATTCGTGATGATGGGCCTGCTGCCCGACGTCGCCGACGACCTGAACATCTCGATCCCCACCGCCGGCCACCTGGTCTCCGCGTACGCGCTGGGCGTGGTGATCGGCGCCCCGCTGCTCGCCGCGGTCACCGCCCGCATGTCCCGCCGTACGGTCCTCATCGCACTGATGGGACTGTTCGTGGCCGGCAACGCGGCCTCCGCCTTCGCCCCCGGCGAGGGCTGGCTGCTGGCCGCGCGGTTCGTCAGCGGACTGCCGCACGGCGCCTTCTTCGGTGTCGGCGCGGTCGTCGCCACCGGCATGGTCGCGCCGGAACGCAAGGCCCGCTCGGTGTCCCTGATGTTCCTCGGCCTGACCCTCGCCAACATCGCGGGCGTGCCCGTCGCCACCCTCATGGGGCAGCACCTGGGCTGGCGGGCGACCTTCCTCGGCGTCAGCGCGATCGGCCTGGCGGCGATAGCGTCGCTCGCCCTGCTGATCCCGCACGACCACGCGCACGCGCCCCGGGTGGGCCTGCGCGGCGAAGTGGCCGCCCTGCGGTCCCTCCCGGTCTGGCTGGCGCTCGGCACGACGGTCGCCGGCTTCGGCGCGCTGTTCGCCGCGTACAGCTACATCACGCCGATGCTCACGGACGCCGCCGGATACGCCGGCTCCAGCGTGACGCTGCTCCTCGCCCTGTTCGGCGTGGGCGCGACGGCGGGCAACCTGCTCGGCGGACGGCTCGCCGACCACTCGCTGCGCGGCACCCTGTTCGGCGGTCTGACCTCGCTGGTCGTGGTCCTCGCCCTGTTCCCGCTGCTGATGTCCACACCGTGGAGCGCGGCGGTGGCCGTCGTCCTCCTGGGCACCGCGGCCTTCATCACCGGCTCCCCGCTCCAGCTCATGGTCATGGAGAAGGCGTCGGCCGCCCCGTCGCTGGCCTCCTCCGCCAACCAGGCCGCCTTCAACCTGGCCAACGCCGGCGGCGCCTGGATCGGCGGCCTCGCCCTGGCCGCGGGCCTCGGCGTGACGTCCCCCGCACTGACCGGCGCGGCACTGGCCGTGCTCGGCCTCGGGGTCGCGGGCGTGGCCACCGCTGTGGACCGCCGCCGCGGGGGCGTGTCCCCCGGCCGGGAGCGCCTGGTCGCGGCCCATCTGCCGGAGCAGATGGAGACCGCACGACGTTGACCGGTCGTACGACGAAGGGGGCGCCCGGTGACCACCGGGCGCCCCTTCTCGATGCCGGGCCCGTCCGGCCTGTCGGCGGCCTGCAGGCCCCTGTAGGCGACCTGTCGGTGGTTTGTCGGCGGCGGCTGGCACCGTCCTCGGTATGACGCGAATCGACAAGAACCCCAAGAGCGGGGACTCCGCCGTTTCCGTGCGGGGGCTGGTCAAGCACTACGGCGAGACCAAGGCGCTGGACGGCGTCGACCTGGACGTGCGCGAGGGCACCGTGCGAGGTGTGCTCGGGCCGAACGGCGCCGGTAAGACCACCCTCGTACGAATCCTGTCCACTCTCCTCTCCCCCGACTCCGGGGCGGCGACCGTCGCCGGCTACGACGTCGTACGGCAGCCCCGGCAGCTGCGGCGGGTGATCGGACTCACCGGGCAGTACGCCTCGGTGGACGAGAAGCTGCCCGGCTGGGAGAACCTGTACATGATCGGGCGGCTGCTCGACCTGCCCCGCAAGGAGGCCCGCACCCGGGCCGACGAGCTGCTGGAGCGGTTCTCGCTGACGGACGCCGCGAAGCGGCCGGCGAGCACCTACTCCGGCGGTATGCGGCGCCGGCTCGACCTCGCGGCCTCGATGATCGGGCGCCCCCAGGTCCTCTTCCTCGACGAGCCCACCACCGGTCTCGACCCGCGCACCCGCAACGAGGTGTGGGACGAGGTCAAGCGGATGGTCGGCGACGGCGTCACCGTCCTGCTGACCACCCAGTACATGGAGGAGGCCGAGCAGCTCGCCTCCGAACTGACCGTGGTCGACCACGGCAAGGTCATCGCCGACGGCGCCATCGAGGAGCTCAAGGCGAAGGTCGGCGGACGCTCGCTGCGGGTACGGCCCGTCGACCCGCAGCAACTGCGCCCGCTCGCCGGCTGGATCGACGAGCTCGGCATCACCGGGCTCGCCACCAGCGCCGTGGACACCGACAGCGGCACCGTCGTCGTCCCGATCCTCAGCGACGAGCAGCTGACCGCCGTGGTCGGCGCCGTCACCGCGCGCGGCATCACCCTCTCCTCCATCAGCACCGAACTGCCCAGCCTGGACGAGGTGTTCCTGTCCCTCACCGGCCACCGCGCCAGTGCCCCGCAGGACACCCTGCCCGCCGACAACCGCGAGGAGGTCGCCGTATGAGCGCCGCACCCGCCACCGCCACCCCCACTCCACTCGACACCGACGCCCGGATCCCGCTGCGCAGCCATCTGCGGCACACCGGCGCCCTCGTCCGCCGCAACCTGCTGTGGATCCGGCAGGACCCCGAGTCGATGTTCGACGCGCTGCTGATGCCGGTCGTCTTCACGCTGCTGTTCGTGTACGTCTTCGGCGGCTCGATCGGGCAGGCCCTGGGCGGCGGGCAGAGCGGATACGTGCAGTACGTCATCCCCGGCATGATCGCGATGATGAGCATGACGCTGTCCCAGGGCGTCGGCACCGGCTTCAGCCAGGACTTCAACTCCGGTGTCATGGACCGCTTCCGGTCCCTGCCGATCGGCCGCGGCTCGGTGCTGTTCGCGAAGATCTCCGTGGAACTGCTGCGGATGCTGTTCGCGACCACCGTGCTCATGATCGTCGCCGTCCTGGTCGGCTTCCACATCAACCACTGGGGCGGACTGTTCGCGGCGGTCGGTCTGGCCACCGTGTTCGCCTCGTCGATCATGTGGGTGTTCCTCACCCTGGGCGTGGTCCTGAAGAACGCGCAGTCCGTGCAGGCCATGGGCTTCCTGGTGCTGTTCCCGCTGCAGTTCGGCTCGTCGATCTTCGCTCCGACGAACTCCATGCCGGGCTGGCTGGAGCACTTCACCGACTACAACCCGCTGTCCACCCTCGCGGACGCGGCCCGCGGGCTGATGGTGGGCGGCCCGGTCGCCCACGACCTGTGGGTGACGCTCGGCTGGTCGGCCGCCATCACCGCGGTCGCGGCACCGTACGCGATCCACAAGTTCCGCACGAAGAACTGACCTTCGGGTCCGGTGCGCGTCACACCAGGGCGGCGGCCTCCCGCGGGGAGAGGCCGCCGCCCTCCGCGTACGCCGACTCGTAGGCCGCGTCACCGAGTACCGCGCGCAGCTTCTGCTCGGCCGTGCTCCGCACCGAGCGCTCGGTGCTCGTCGCGACGTGCCCGGTCGGCAGCAGCGCGTCCCCGGCGCTGAGGCAGCGGGCGCCGTCACGGGCACGGGCACCGCCGTCGGCCCCGGCGAGGGCGAGCCCCGCGGTGTGCAGGTACATCGTGCGCATGTGCGGGGCGATGGTCAGGGCCAGCGGCTCCTGGGACCTTTCCAACGCCCGGCGCGCCAGGGTCAGACACTCCTCGTAGCAGCCGTCGACGGCCTCAAGCCAGGCCTCCGAGCCGAGGATGAAGGCGTCGAAGATGACGAAGTGGGCGATGCCGAACTGCTGGCGCAGAAGCTTCAGTTGCTCGCGCGCCTCCGGAATGCGGCCGGTCAGGCCGAGCCGCCCCGCGAGGAACATCCGGGCGGCGGGCATCGCCTCGTTGCGGGCCCCGTCCTGGTCGGCGATCACCTCGCGCAGCAGGCGTTCACCGCGCTCGGCCTCACCGGTCTCCAGCAGCGTGCTGCCCAGCCGGGCGTTGAGCACCGACTTCTGGGCGCGGGCACCGAGGTGCTCGGCCCGCTCGATCGCCCGCTCGTAGTCGGCGGCGGCCTCGTGCCACTCACCCTTGCGCTCATGGGCCTCGGCGCGCGCGGAGAGCGCCTCGGCGGTGCCCCACAGGTCGCCGATGCGCTCGTAGATGTCCAGCGCCTCCTCGGCGTCCTGGATGGCGTCGCCCGCCCAGTCGGAGCGGTTGGCGAGCAGGTTGGCCCGCCACTGGAGGGCGGCGGCGAGCTCCCACTCGTAGCCCGGGGTGGCTCGGCAGGTGTCGACGGTCGCCCTGATGACGTCCCGCAGTTGGTCCATGTCCCCGGTGAGCATGATGGCGAAGAACCACAGGGAGCCCGGCATCCGGCAGGTCTGCGCCATGCCCGGCTCGTAGGTGGCGGCGATGACACGCAGTTTCGACTGCGCGTGCTGGTTCTGCCAGGCGTCCAACTCGGTGTCCATACACGCCAGATGGATGAGATGGGCGCCGCGCCGGGCCTCCTCCAGGACCTCGCCGGACCACGGCGGCGCAGTGTCCGTGCAGCGCTCCCACACCGGTGCGGCGGGGCGGACGGGCTCGGTGAACGGGTCGGGGCCGAGTGCCTGGACCTCACGGGACCAGTTGCGGGCCTCGATACGCAGGTCGCGCATCTGCCAGTACCAGGCCAGCGACAGGATCAGACACAGCCCTTCCTGCTCGTCGCGGTCGGTGACGGCCCTGCGCAGGGCCGTGCGCAGGTTCTCGTACTCGCGCTCCAGGCGCTCGATGGCGGCGAGTTGGCGGGGGCCGCGCAGCAACGGATCGGTGGTGCGGGCGAGTTCGCGGTAGTACGTCAGATGCGCGCGCTCGGCGTCGGCACGCACACCGGCCGTCTCGTCCAGACGCTCCGCCGCGTACTCGGCGACGGTCTCCAGGAGCCGGTAGCGCATCTCGCCGTCGCCCGAAGGGGCCGCCACGACAAGGGACTTGTCGACGAGCGAGCCCAGCGACTCCAGCGCGGCGGGACCACTCACGGCCTCGGCGGCGGCGAGGCCGCAGCCACCGGCGAAGACCGACAGGCGCCGCAGCACGTCCCGCTCCTCCTCGTCGAGCAGGTCCCACGACCAGTCGACGACGGCCCGCAACGTCTGCTGCCGGGGCAGCACGGTACGGCTGCCGGAGGTGAGCAGGCGGAAACGGTCGTCGAGACGGTCGGCGATCTGACGAGGCGTCAACATCCGCAGCCGGGCGGCGGCGAGCTCGATGCCGAGGGGCAGACCGTCGAGACGGCGGCAGATCTCGGCGCACGCCTCGGCGTCGTCGTCGACGCGGAAGCCCGCCCTGGCCGCGGCACCCCGGTCGGCGAACAGCCGGAGCGCGACCGGCTCCGGCAGCGGCTCCACGGGACGCAGCAACTCCCCCGGCACACCGAGGGGTTCACGGCTGGTGGCCAGCACCGTCAGGCCCGGACAGCGCTCCAGAAGCGTCTCGGCGAGACGGGCCGCCGCGTCGACGACATGCTCGCAGTTGTCCAGGATCAGCAGCATGCGGCGCCTGCCGCAGTGTTCGGCGAGCCGCTCCACGGGGTCGTCGTGCCGCTCGTTCCCGGCCGCCCGCATCGCCTCGGCACCGGCGCCGTACAGCACGGTCTCGCGGGCACCGACGGCGGTGAGCACGGCCTCCGGCACCGCGTCCGGGTCGTCGACCGGCGCGAGTTCGGCGAGCCACACCCCGTCCCGCGTCGCGTGCCCCAGGGTTTCGGCGGCCTCCTGCGACAACCGGGTCTTCCCGGCCCCGCCCGGCCCGAGCAGGGTGACGAGCCGCGCGGCCGCGAGGTCACCCCGGATCGCCTCGATGTCGGCTTCCCGGCCGACGAAGGAGGTGAGACGGGCACGGAGGTTGCCGGGAGGTGCGGGGGCGACGGAGGGGGAGGGAGTGCGGGTGGTGGCGGGGCTCGACGAGGAGGCGGGCGGTGCGGCGGCAGCGGGGGCAGTAGCCGGGGCGCGCAGCAACTCCCCGTGCAGCGACCGCAGTTCCGGCCCGGGGTCCGCACCGAGCCGGTCCGCGAGCAGCTGCCGTACGGACTCGTACGCCGCCAGCGCCTCCGCGGTGCGGCCCGCGTCGCGCAGGGCGCGCAGGCGCAGGGACTGGAGGGGCTCGTCCAGGGGGTGGGTGTCGCACAGGGCGGTGAGCTCGGGGAGCGCCTGGTCGGCGTGGCCGAGGGCGAGCGCGGCGGTGTGCCGGGCGCGGAGGGCGTCCAGGCGGCGGGCCTCGGCACGGGCCGCCTCGGCCGTACGGTCGGGCAGGTCGGCGAGCGCCGGGCCGCGCCACAGGGCGAGCGCGTCGTCCAGGACCACGGCCGCCTTCGCCGCGTCGCCGTCGGCCAGCGCCCGCGTGCCGTCACCGGCGAGCCGCTCGAAGCGGTGCAGGTCGACGTCGTCCGGCGTCGCGGTCAGCCGGTACCCGCCGCCCTCCACGGAAGCCACCGACTCCGCCCCGAGCGCCCGCCTGAGCCGCCCCACCAGCGCCTGCACCGCGCCGGTCGCGTCGGCGGGCGGGTCGCCGTCCCACACCTCGCCCACCAGAACGCTCACCGGGACGGTACGGCCGGGCCGCAGCGCGAGAACGGTCAGCAGCGCACGCAGCCGCGCCCCGCCGACCGGGACGGACGTGCCGTCGGAGCGGAGTGCCTGCGTGGTGCCGAGGATGCGATAGCGCACGGAATCCATTGTCTCTGTTGAATCCTCCCCTCCGTGAACGGAGGGGATTCCTGGCTCAGACCGCCTCCCGGAGCCGCGCCCCGGGAGGTCTTCTGCCATCAGCACCAGCCGGGTTGAGACCAGCCCGGACGAGCATCACACGGGCGGAGTTCTTGTCCCTGGGGGACACGGTTCCGCACGCGGTGCAGGTGTAGGTACGTTCTGAGAGAGGCAGTGCGTGCTTGGTTCTCGCTCCGCACCGGCCGCAGTCCATGGTGGTGTGCGCGGGGTGGACCAGGTGCACGATCCTGCCGTGCTTGCGGGCCATCTGCACCAGGGCCTGCTTCGTGGCGCCGATCGCCGCGTCGGCGGCTTTGCGGGCCATGGTCGATTTCGCGAGGAACTTCGCACGGAAGTCCTCCACCGCGATGGCGTCATGGTCTGTCACGACCTTCTTGGCCCACTTGCGGCCGGTGTCCTGTCGCTGCCGGGCCGCCTTCTTGTACGCCTTCGCCCGCCACTTTTTCGCTTCGCGGTAGCCCTTCGATCCGGGCTGTCCTTTCCCGGGCTTCCTGCGGGCCATCATCCGGTCGTACCCACTCAGCTTCACCCGGGTCTTGTTCCCGTACCCGGCGTGGGGCAGGTCGTGGGTGTCGCTGGTAGTGGTCGCGGTCTCCTTCACACCCCAGTCGATCCCGATCACCGCGCCGGTCCGAGGTAGCGGCTGCACCTCGGCGGCCACGACAAAGGAGCAGTACCAGTGGCCGACGCTGTCCCGGTACACGCGCACCGATGACGGTGCGGCGGGCAGGTCCCGCGACCACACCACGCTCAGGACGATGTGTCCGGCGAGGTGCAGGCGCCCGTCCCTGAGGCGGAACCCGCGCTTGGTGTAGTTCAGACTGGGCTCGGCCTCGCGCTTCTTCTTCCAGCGGGGCATCCCGGCCCGCTGCTGCTGGGGCAGGCGTTTTCTGATGTCCTTCTGCGCCTTCGCACGGGACCTGCCGAAGTCGCGGATGATCTGCTGCTGAGGAACCGATGAGCCCTCACGCAGCCACGGCGTCTTCGCGCGGGCTTCGGTCAGCATCGTGTCGAGCTGGGCCGGACCGCACGTCGCCTTCTCCGTGCCTTCGGGGCGGTTCTGGTTCCAGAGGTGGATCTGCCTGGACTTGGCCACGGACTCGTTCCAGATCCACCGGCACCGGTCCCACTCCGCCAGCAGCGCACGCTCGGCAGTCGACGACACGCGCAGCCGAAACGCCCACCGGGCATGCCCGGCGTCCCCGGCCTCCTTCACCACCGACACGACATCCCCCTCCCACGCCCCGCCCGATCACCCCAGGAAGAGACCGTACGTGCGACACACGCACACCCGTACCCCCACCACCGCAACGTCACCCCACCCGGCGACTGTAGGTACACCCGTTCGCTTTTTGGCTCCCTCGACGGCCTTGCGGGCGCTCCGCGCCCCAGGAGACCGGACACAGGCACGCTCCGCGTCGCCGTCACGGGATGCGAATGCTCCCCTGCACGAACGCCGAGGCATGCCCGCAAGAATCAGGTGAGGCCGGGGCCGGTCACGGAGTGTCGGGTGCGGATATCGGCGTGCGGGGTCCCGGCGATCCGGGTCACGCCGTCATCGAATGTGCCGGGGCGGCGGCCGAGGCCGGCTGTCGGGCCGATGTGGTCCGGCGGATCGTCCACTCTTCCACGGAACCCGCGCCCCACCGCGAGACGTTCTCACCTGTGCCCGGTACCGTCGGGCAGTCCCACCGCGTGCGTGTTCAGTCCAGGGAGCCCCATGACCACCGCCACCACCCGCCACAGCGAACGACGGATCAGCCCCGTCTTCCTCGGGATCGTCGCCGTGACGGCGGTGACGGGCTGGGCCACGTGGAGCGGCTTCGCCGAGAAGCCCGGCGTCGCCGTCTTCCTGTTCGTGACGGCCGCGTGGATCGTCTCGCTGTGCCTGCACGAGTACGCACACGCGCGTACGGCCCTGCACAGCGGCGACATCACGGTCGGTTCCAAGGGCTACCTGACCCTGAACCCGTTGAAGTACACCCACGCCCTGCTCAGCATCGTGCTCCCCGTCATCTTCGTGATCATGGGCGGCATCGGTCTGCCCGGCGGTGCCGTCTTCATCGAACGCAACCGGATCCAGGGCCGCTGGCGGCACAGTCTGATCTCGGCGGCGGGCCCGCTGACGAACGTCCTGTTCGCCGTCGTGTGCACGGCGCCGTTCTGGCTGGACGCCCTCGACGGGGTCCCGGGCGACTTCCGGTTCGCTCTCGCGTTCCTCGCACTGCTCCAGGTCACGGCCGCGCTGCTGAACTTCCTGCCGGTGCCGGGCCTGGACGGCTACGGCGTCATCGAGCCCTGGCTGTCGTACGGCATCAAGCGCCAGGTGGAGCCCTTCGCGCCGTTCGGCCTGCTGTTCGTGTTCGCGCTGCTGTGGGTGCCGTCGGTCAACAGCGCCTTCTTCGACGTCATCGACGCGATCCTCAAGAGCCTCGGGATCAGCGACCTCGACACGTACTGCGGTCAGAACCTGTACCGGTTCTGGGAGGACACGAGCCAGTTCTGCCAGGTCAGCCGGTGACCGACTTGCGGATCTTCTCGCGCTTCGCGTAGTACCAGCACATGTTGGACGACAGCCCCGCCAGCAGCACCCACACGATCCCCAGCCAGCTGCCCTGCACGAAGGACACGACCGCCGCGGCGACGGCGAGGAGGCAGACGGCGAGGGCGTAGAGGGCGAGGCGGGGCATTTCCACGGGCTCCTGTCAGGGGGACACTGCAGCGCTACGACGACCAGTGTCCCCCATCGGCTCACACGTCCGTGACCCGCAGCCCCGCGTGCGCCTTGTAGCGGCGGTTCACCGAGATCAGGTTGGCGACCAGCGACTCGACCTGGTGGGCGTTGCGCAGCCGGCCCGCGAACACGCCGCGCATGCCGGGAATGCGGCCGGCGAGCGCCTGCACGATCTCCACGTCCGCCCGCTCCTCCCCCAGCACCATCACGTCGGTGTCGATCTCCTCGATCTCCGGGTCCTGGAGCAGCACGGCCGACAGGTGGTGGAAGGCGGCGGCGACCCGGGAGTCCGGTAGCAGCGCGGCGGCCTGCTCGGCGGCGCTGCCCTCCTCCGGCTTCAGCGCGTAGGCGCCCTTCTTGTCGAAGCCGAGCGGGTTGACGCAGTCGACGACCAGCTTGCCCGTGAGTTCCTCGCGCAGGGACTCCAGGGTCTTGCCGTGGCCGTCCCAGGGAACGGCGACGATCACGATGTCGCTGCGGCGCGCGGTCTCGGCGTTGTCGGCGCCCTCGACTCCGTGGCCGAGTTCGTCGGCGGCGGCCTGGGCGCGGTCGGCGGCCCGCGAGCCGATGATCACCTTCTGGCCCGCGCGGGCGAGCCGGTAGGCGAGGCCCTTGCCCTGCGGGCCGGTCCCGCCGAGCACGCCGACGACGAGACCGGAGACGTCGGGGAGGTCCCACGGGTCCTTGGCGGGGGCCTTCTGTGCACTGTCGGTAGAGGTCATGGGCCGACTTTACGTGCGCCCCGCCGGACCCGACCGGTCAGGTGAGCCGCGTCACGGGGACCTCGGGGCGCGTTCCGCTCGCAGCCGGCGGGCACGGGCCGGTGCGGGGCCGCACGGGGGCGGGCCGTCTCGCTGCCCGGTTCGGGCGAATCCGGGGTGAACCACGGGTCACGAAGGGCCGTTTGCGGCAGGATGCGACGCCATGGACGCCGTACGGGTCGCGCTGCTGCGCGAAGTGCTCGCCGGGACCGAGTGGTTGGAAGCGACCCGCCGCTTCGCGGGCGTGCTGCGGGGGTCGGTGGTGTCGCACGGCGGGGGCCTGCTGCTGGTCGGCACCCCGGAGTACGAACCGTGGCACCTGGCGGCCCACCTGGTCGACGAGGCGGCCTGGTCGGGCACTCCGGAGCTGGCCCCGACGCTGGTACGGCACGACGCGCGGCCCTCCGACCCCGCGCATCTGTCGGTCGGCCCGGGCCGGCTGGCGGCGGCCCGGCGCGGGGAGACCCTGCTGGTGGTGTCCCCGGCCGGGCCGGGCGCCCCGTTGCTGGAACACGTCCACGACGCCCGGCGGGCCGGGGCGACGATCCTGTCCCTCGGGCCGGGCGAGGGCGAACTCGCCGCGATGGCCCACGAGTCGCTCGCCGTGCCGGAGGCCACCGATCTCGATCTGGACACCGTGCAGCATCTGGTGAGCGCGGCGGCCGGCGAGAACGCCGTGCCCGCACCCCGTGGCCAACGGCGTTTCCGGGACCGCCTGTCGAGGCTGGCAGACCACCTGACGGCGCCGCCGCCGGCCGGTTGGTGACACGGGGGTGGCTGAGCCGATCAGCCGGCGAGCCACAGAGCGGCTCACCCACCAATCCACCGACCAGCAGCGGCGCAAACAACATCCCCGTCCAAAAAGCGTTTGCCCGCCCCGCTCCCCTCCCCGACCATGGCCCTTCGTGACCGACGACGTCCCCGAACCCCCTTCCGGCCCCTCCGGCCTTCGCGCGATGCTGCCCGACCTCGCCCCCTGGCGGGCCTCCCGGGACTTCCGGCGGCTGTGGTACGCGGGGCTGATCTCGAACTTCGGGAGCTTCCTCACGTTCGTCGCGCTGCCGGTCCAGCTGAAGGACCTGACCGGTTCTGCCGCGGCGGTGGGCGCGATCGGGGCCGTGGAACTCGTGCCCCTCCTCGTCTTCGGGCTCTACGGCGGCGCGCTCGCCGACGCGTGGGACAAGCGGAAACTGATCCTGTGGACGGAGGCCGGACAGGGCCTGCTGAGTGTCGGCCTGCTGGTCAACGCCCTCCTCCCGCACCCCACCGTCTGGCCGCTGTACGTCGTCGCCGCATTCTCCTCCGCCCTGGTCTCGGTGCAGCGCCCCGCGCTCGACTCCCTGTGGCCCCGGATCGTGGCCCACGACCACCTCCCGGCGGCGGCCTCGCTGAACGCCTTCCGCTGGACGGTCGGCGGGGTCGCGGGCCCGGCGCTGGCGGGCGTGGTGGTGGCCTACGCGGGCCTCGGCTGGGCGTACGGCGCCGACCTGCTGACCTTCGTCGTCTCGGTCGTCCTCATGGTCCGCATCGCGGCCTCCCCCGCCTCCCACGAGGCCGCCAAGCCGTCACTCAGGGCCATCGCGCAGGGAGCGCGGTACGCCTGGGGCCGCAAGGAACTCCTCGGTACCTATGCCGTCGACCTGGCCGCGATGTTCCTCGCGATGCCGCTCGCGCTGCTGCCGTTCCTGGCGGACGAGCTGGACGCCGAGTGGTCGCTGGGGCTGATGTACGCGAGCGTGCCCCTGGGAGCTTTGCTGGTGAGCCTGACCAGCGGCTGGACCTCGCGGGTCCACCGCCATGGCCGGATGGTGGTGCTGTCGGCCGCGCTCTGGGGTCTGGCGATCGCGGCCGCCGGCAGTGTGGACGACGTATGGCTGGTGCTGCTGTTCCTGACCGTGGCCGGGGGTTGCGACATGGTGAGCGGGGTGTTCCGCGGGGCCATGTGGAACCAGACGATCCCGGACGAGCTGCGCGGGCGGCTCGCCGGGATCGAGTTGCTGTCGTACTCGGTCGGGCCGACCGTCGGCCAGGTCAGGGCCGGCGGTTTCGCCGCGTGGTGGGGTGTGCGGACGTCGGTGTGGTCGGGCGGCCTGCTGTGTGCGGGGGCCGTGGGACTGCTGGCGCTCTGTCTGCCGAAGCTGATGGCGTACGACGTCCGTACGGACGAGCACGCGGCGCGGCTGCGGAAGCAGCGTGAGGCAGCCGCGCCGGCCCCCATGGAGGCGTGAACGGAGACGTGATCAGACGCGGGGCTGCCGCGTCTGAACCCGTCGCGGCCCGCTCAGTCGTCCTCGGCGCTCGCGGTGGCGTCGTGCCACTTGGGGTCGTTCTCCCACTCCAGGTTGCGCTCGCGGGCCGTCGCCATCGCCTGCTCGGCCTCCTTGCGGCTCGTGTACGGCCCGAACCGGTCCTTGGCCGGGCACTCCGGGCCCTCCTCGACCTTCTTGTGCTGCAGGCAGTAGTACCACTCGCCCGGTTTGCCGACCGTGCGCTTCTTGAACAAGGGCATGACCTGCTCCTCTCGCCACCGACATGTTCCCCCATCGGCGCTGGATAGACTCGTCGGCATGTCTGGCCAGTCGTTGCTCGTGCCCGGGGAGCTGTCTCCCACCCGTTCCGTGCCCGGAAACATCCGTCGCCCGGAGTACGTCGGCAAGCCCGCGCCGACGCCGTACACCGGACCGGAGGTGCAGACCCCGGAGACCGTCGAGGCGATGCGGGTCGCCGGGCGCATCGCCGCGCGGGCGATGGCGGAGGCGGCGAAGATCATCGCTCCCGGGGTGACCACCGACGAACTGGACAGGGTGGCGCACGAGTACATGTGCGACCACGGCGCCTACCCGTCGACGCTGGGCTACCGGGGCTATCCGAAGTCGCTGTGCACAAGCCTCAACGAGGTGATCTGCCACGGCATTCCGGACTCGACCGTGCTCCGGGACGGCGACATCGTCAACCTGGACGTGACGGCGTACATCGGCGGGGTGCACGGCGACAACAACGCGACGTACCTGGTGGGCGAGGTCGACGAGGAGAGCCGGCTGCTGGTCGAGCGCACCCGGGAGTCCCTGACCCGTGCGATCAAGGCGGTCAGGCCGGGCCGCCAGATCAACATCATCGGCCGGGTCATCGAGTCGTACGCCAAGCGCTTCGGCTACGGCGTGGTCCGTGACTTCACCGGTCACGGCATCAACTCGTCCTTCCACTCGGGCCTGATCGTCCCGCACTACGACAGCCCGCACGCGACGACGGTCATCCAGCCCGGCATGACGTTCACGATCGAGCCGATGCTGACGCTCGGGACGCACGAGTACGACATGTGGGACGACGGCTGGACGGTCGTCACGAAGGACCGGAAGCGGACGGCACAGTTCGAGCACACGCTGGTGGTGACGGAGACCGGGGCGGAGATCCTCACGCTGCCGTAGTAGGTCAGCAGGGCCTGGACCCGCCCCCGAGGGGCGGGTCCTTTCTTGTGCGCCTTTGCCGACAACCTGTCGGCAAACCATTGACTTAGGTAAGCCTAACCAGAGAAAATCCACCCATGGATCTGCCCGTGGACTCGTTCTCATCACTCATCCGCACCGCTTCCCACGAACAGCACCTGGAGGCGGAGACCTCGACGTTCATGAGCGACCTGCTGGGCGGCCGCCTCGACGTCGGGGCGTACGCGCGCTACACCGAGCAACTGTGGTTCGTCTACGAGGCGTTGGAGGCCGGAGCCGAGAAGCTGGGATCTGACCCGGTGGCGGGCGGCTTCATCCGGCCCGAGCTGTTCCGGCTGCGGGCGCTGGAGCGGGACCTGGCGCATCTTCGGGGCCCGGGGTGGCGGGCGGAGGTGTCGGCGCTGCCCGCCACGCGGGTCTACGCGGACCGGGTGCGCGAGTGCGCGCGGTCCTGGCCCGCCGGATACATCGCGCACCACTACACGCGCTACCTGGGCGACCTCTCCGGGGGCCAGATCATCCGCGACCGGGTGGAGCGGACCTGGGGCTTCGAGAAGAAGGGCGACGGCGTGCGCTTCTACGTCTTCGAGGAGATCCCCAACCCGGCCGCCTTCAAGCGGGGTTACCGCGAACTCCTGGACGCGGTGCGCGCGGACGATTTGGAGAAGCAGCGGATCGTGGCCGAGTGCAAGCGGGCGTTCGCACTCAACACGAACGTCTTCCGGGCGCTGGGCGAGGAGTTCCCGCTGTCGGCGTGACGACCGCCGGCCGGGCCCCCTGGACGCAGGGGGCCCAGTACCGCGTCAGCGGTGGTTGTGGCAGTGCGCGCCGCCCCAGAAGATCCCGCCCGGCGCGAGGTCGATGGCGCCGCAGTACGGGCTGCAGACGATGTCGTCGTCCCCGCCGAAGTGATGGTGGCCGCTGTCGGCGACGGCGGATGACGCGTCGGCGGCGGTCAGGGCGACGCCCAGGGCGACGGCGGTCAGGGCTGCTCGGATACGCATGGTCTTCCGCTCACGTTGACTCCGTGGTCACGCCCAGAGGTCCCCGTTCGTCGCCGCGCACACCCGCGGGACCACGCGAACGGACGCCCGATCGACCACGACCCTCTGGTGGTCATTGTTCCAGGACGACCCGTCCGCCGACCTCCACCCAGCCCCCCGGCTGCGGAGCCGTGAGGAGCTGTGAGCCCGCGCCCTGAGTGATGTTCAGCGCGCGGCCCAGCCGGTCGGTCAGCAGCAGGGCCGCCGCGCCCGTCGCCTCGTCCTCGTCGATACCGTCGCCTCGGCCCGGGAAGGCGCGGGCCCGGACGCGGCCGGCCGCCTCGTCCTCCCAGGCCCACGCGTAGATCCACTCCCCGGGCGGCGGGACGGTCAGGTCGTCGACCTCCGCCGCCGTGGCGTACTGGCGCAGCGTGCGCGGCGGCACCCACTCCGCGTGCGCCTCGATCCAGCTGAACTCGCCGTCCAGCCGGGTGCCGACGACTCCGGCGGGCGTGACGAGTTCGGGCACGTCGAGCAGCCAGGCCGCCCCGACGCACGGATATCCGGCGAACGCCAGCCGCACGGAAGGGGTGTAGATGTCGATGACACCGCGCTCGGGGTCGTCCACGAACACGGTCTCGCTGAACCCGAGTTTCGCGGCGAACGCCTGCCGCTCGTCCCGGTCCGGCATCACGGACCCCTCCCGGACGACGCCCAGCTCATTGCCGTAGCCGCCGTTCGGTGCGCAGAAGACGCGCAGCACGTCGTAATCAGTCACGGGGAGATTGAAACACTGCGGCGGGGGTCCCGGTTCCGCACGTCCGCCGGGTGCGGTCGGCCGGTGATCTGCGTCACCGGGCATGACGGGGAACGGAACCTTTGAATCTCCTTTGACCTTCCCTTGGTGTCTGTTTTAGGCCATCCCGCGGTATCACTCAGGTAAGCCTCAGATAAGTTAGGCGAGCCTCACCAATATCTGTGATGACCATCACGCGATGTTTCAGCCAGCACCAGGAGCCCGCATGCGAGCCGCCAGACTGTCCGTCGTCACCGCCACCGCCGTGGCGGCCCTGACCGCCGTCACGGGATGCACGGAGAAGGGAAGCTCGGGCGGCAGCGGCCGCGTCATCGAGGTGACCGCCACCGACAGCAAGTGCGAGGTCTCCACGAAGGAGTTCCCGGCCGGTCACCTGGAACTCGCCATCGAGAACAAGGGCTCCAAGGTCACCGAGGTCTACCTCCTCTTCCCGGACGACCGGATCGTCAGCGAGCGGGAGAACATCGGGCCCGGCACCAAGCAGCGGGTCACCGCGGAGGTGAAGGCGGGCGACTACACGATCGCCTGCAAGCCCGGCATGAAGGGCGACGGCATCCGCCAGAACGTGAAGGCCACCGGCGGCACCGCGGCCAAGCGCGACCCGCGGCTCGACGCGGCCGTCGCCGCGTACCGCAAGTACGCGCAGGAGCAGGCCGACGCGACGATCCCGAAGGTGGAGACGTTCGCCGCCGCCGTCAAGGCCGGCGACCTCGACGCGGCCAAGAAGGCCTACGCCCCCTCACGCGTCGGCTGGGAGCGCACCGAGCCGATCGCCGAGTCCTTCGGGGACATCGACCCCGAGACGGACACCCGCGCCGACGGCCTGGAGAAGGGCCAGAAGTGGACCGGCTGGCACGCCCTGGAGAAGGCCCTCTGGCAGGACAAGAAGATCGGCGCCGAGCAGAAGACCCTGGCGGCCCAGCTGGTCACCGACCTCAAGGACTGGCAGCAGCGGGTCGGCAAGGCCGTCATCACTCCGACCTCGATGGCCAACGGTGCCAAGGAGCTCCTCGACGAGGTCGCCACCGGCAAGGTCACCGGCGAGGAGGACCGCTACTCGCACACCGACCTGAGCGACTTCAAGGCCAACGTCGAGGGCGCGCAGAAGGCGTACGAGCTCCTGAAGCCGGTCGCCAAGGAGAACGACGCGGCCCTGGTCACCGAGCTCGACAAGCAGTTCGCCGCGCTGAACACGCTGCTCGACAGCTACCGGACGGACAAGACGTCCGACGGCTTCGTCTCGTACGACACGGTCGGCGAGAACGATCGCAAGAAGCTGTCGGACGGTGTCAACGCGCTCGCGGAGCCGCTGTCCAAGCTCGCCGCCGCCGTCGTCACCAAGTCTTCCTGAGGCAGGGGCCATGACGGACACAACTCCCTCCCGCCGTGCGCTGATCGGCTGGGGCGGGGCCGGGCTCGCGCTCGGTGCCGCCGCTGCCGGTGGCGCGGTCGCGATGACCCGCACCGGCGACGAACTGGAGCCGACCGCCGCCGAAACCGGTGCCGCGGTCGAGTTCCACGGCACGCACCAGGCGGGCATCGCCACGCCCGTGCAGGACCGGCTGCACTTCGCCGCGTTCGACGTGACGACCGACGACCGCGCCGCGTTCGTGCAGATGCTGAAGGACTGGACGGCGGCCGCCCGGCGGATGACCGCGGGCAAGGCGGTCGGCGAAGGGGCCTACGGCGGTCTCGCCGAGGCCCCGCCGGACGACACCGGTGAGGCACTGGGGCTCAAGCCCTCACGGCTGACGCTGACGATCGGCTTCGGGCCGTCCCTCTTCGAGAGGTTCGACCTGGCGAAGGAACGGCCCGAGGCCCTCGTCGACCTCCCCCAGTTCGCCGGCGACAACCTCGACAAGAACCGCAGCGGCGGCGACCTGTGCGTCCAGGCCTGCGCGGACGACCCGCAGGTCGCCGTGCACGCGATCCGCAACCTCGCCCGGATCGGCTTCGGCAAGGTCGTCATCCGCTGGTCGCAGCTCGGCTTCGGCAAGACGTCGTCGACGACGCCCGACGCGCAGACCCCGCGCAACCTGCTGGGCTTCAAGGACGGCACCCGCAACATCGCGGGGACGGAGACGGACCGGCTGAAGAAGTTCGTGTGGGCGGACTCCACGAAGGACGCCCCGTGGATGAGCGGCGGCTCGTATCTCGTCGCCCGCCGGATCCGTATGCACATCGAGACCTGGGACCGCACCTCCCTGCAGGAGCAGGAGGACATCTTCGGCCGGGACAAGGGCGAGGGTGCCCCGGTCGGCAAGGCCAAGGAGCGCGACAAGCCGTTCCTGCCGGCGATGAAGCCCGACGCGCACGTCCGGCTCGCGCACCCCGAGTCCAACGGCGGGGCGACGATCCTGCGCCGCGGGTACTCCTTCACCGACGGCACGGACGGCCTCGGCCGGCTGGAGGCGGGCCTGTTCTTCCTGGCGTACCAGAAGGACGTCCGCGAGGGCTTCATCCGGATCCAGCGTCATCTGGCCACGGACGCCCTCAACGAGTACATCCAGCACGTGGGTTCGGCGGTCTTCGCCGTCCCGCCCGGCGTCCGCGACAAGGACGACTGGTGGGGCAGCACGCTGTTCTCGAAGGAGGCCTGACCCGTGTTCTCCAACTACCTGATCGGTCTGCGCGAGGGTCTCGAGGCCAGCCTCGTCGTCTGCATCCTCATCGCCTATCTGGTCAAGACGGACCGCAGGGACGCGCTGAAGCCCATCTGGATCGGCATCGGCGTCGCGGTCGCCCTCGCCCTCGGCTTCGGGTGCGCGCTCGAATTCGGCTCCCAGGAGCTGACGTTCGAGGCGCAGGAGGCCCTCGGCGGCTCCCTGTCGGTCCTCGCGGTCGGCCTGGTGACGTGGATGGTGTTCTGGATGCGGCGCACCGCCCGGCACCTCAAGTCCGAGCTGCACGGCAAGCTGGACGCGGCCCTCGCGATGGGCACGGGTGCCCTGGTCGCCACCGCGTTCCTCGCGGTCGGCCGGGAGGGCCTGGAGACCGCCCTGTTCGTGTGGGCGTCGGTCCGCGCGGCCGGTGACGGCACCCCGCGCCCGCTGGTCGGGGTGGCCCTGGGCATCCTGACGGCGGTCGTCCTGGGCTGGCTGTTCTACCGCGGCGCCCTGCGCATCAACCTCGCCAGGTTCTTCACGTGGACCGGCGGCATGCTGGTGATCGTGGCGGCGGGTGTGCTGGCGTACGGCTTCCATGATCTCCAGGAGGCCGACTGGCTGCCGGGGCTGAACAACAAGGCCTTCGACATCAGCGACACCATCCCCCCGGACAGCTGGTACGGCACCCTCCTCAAGGGCGTGTTCAACTTCCAGCCCGACCCGACGGTTCTTCAGGTCACGGTGTGGCTGCTGTACTTGATCCCGACGCTCGCGCTGTTCCTCGCCCCGGTAGGGTTCGCCTCCGGGAAGGGGAAGGTGAAGGCACCTGATGAGCAGGGATCGCGGCCCTCGAAGGCTCCGCAGGCTTGACCGGAGCGCACTGACAGCAGCCTCTGTGACCGCTTTGTCGTTGACGGCGAGCGGTTGCATGGTCGTGCACGGCGAGCGGGAGGTACTGCCCGCGACGACCAGGGCGGAGGCCGCCAAGGCACTTGAGCAGTTCACCACCGCGTACAACGCGGCGGACAAGGCGTACGACAGCTCGCTGGACGCCACCCATGTCACCGGCGCGCTCGCCGCCATCGACGCGGCGCGGCTGAAGGCCGGCAAGGCGAACAGCCCGAGCGGCAACGCCTCGCACACGCCGCTGAAGCTGTCGGACGTGACGTACACCATCCCGAAGAAGGCGGGCTGGCCGCGCTGGTTCGTCGCCGACGCGGCCGGCAACAAGGGCGGCACCGCGCGCTGGCTGCTCGTGTTCACCCGCAACGGCCTGAACGAGCCGTTCCAGGTGGCCTATCTGACCCTGGTGACCCAGGGCAAGGTGCCGGAGTTCAAGAAGGACGCGGACGGCTGGGCCGAGGCGGTCCCGGCGAACACGACCGATCTGGCCGCCGCGCCCGGGGACCTGAGCAAGGACTACGCGGGCTATCTGAAGAGCGGCGGGGACGTCTTCGCGGACGGCACGCACACCAGCGTGTGGCGTGCGCAGCGGGCGAAGGACGCCACCAGGCCGGGCCTCGCCACCCAGTACATCGACGAACCGGTGACCAACGGCGGCTACACGCCGCTGGCGCTGCGCACGAAGGACGGCGGGGCGCTGGTGTTCTTCGCCACGCACCACTACGAGAAGCAGACGGCCCACTCCGGTGCGGCGATCCCGACCCCCGGCCAGGCCGTGCTCGCGCTGACGGCCGGCGAGATCAAGCAGTCGCTCACCATGGAGTTCGTCTCCAACCAGGCGGCCCTCGACCCGGCGAAGGGCGCGGGCGGACAGCAGGTCGACGTGCTCGGGCGGATCCAGGGGCTGACGTCCGCAGAGGGTTCGTAGGAACCGGCGGGGTTCGTGGCGACCGGCGGGCGGCGGCTCGCTACCGGCGCAGGGGCCAGGCGGTGTTCGCGTGGTCCGGTTCCTCGCCGACATGGCGGGCGCTGCAGTCGGTGAGGACTTCCAGCAGGCTCAGCGGGTCGGGCAGCGGGTGTTCGAGGCCGCGTACCCAGTAGACGGCCTGGTCGCCGGGCAGACGGGCGGGCGGTATGAGGACGTAGGAACCGCGGCAGTGCCAGCGCAGGCCGGGGTGTTCGTCCGCCGTCTCGGGGTGGCAGTCCAGTTCGCACGGCCACCACTCGTCCTCGTCCTCGGGGGTGCCGCGGGTGAGGGTGAAGAACAGGAGCCGGCCGTCGTCGCTCTCGGCGACCGGGCCGACCTCGATGCCGTCGGCGAGCAGCCGCTGCAGTGCCTCGCGCCCGGCCTCCAGGGGGACGTCCAGGACGTCGTGGACCATGCCGGTCGCGGTGATGAAGTTGGCCTGCGGCTGGTGCCGGGCCCAGCGCTCGATCTGCGTGCGGTCGGTGGTCGACTGGGTCTGCCAGGCGAACGACACCGGGTGGCGGGCCGGAGTGGGACATCCCACGCGGTCGCAGGAGCACCGGTAGTCGAGTGTGGGATGCGCGGCGGGTGCGAGCGGCAGGCCCGCTCCGGCGGCGGCCAGCAGCAGGGCCTCACGGTCACCGGTGTTCCCGGCGGCCTCCTTCGGCCCGCGTGCGCGCAGCCAGTGGGAGATTGTGCCCCGCAGGCCGGTCCGGCCCTCCGACTCCGCGCTCATATACCACCCTCGCCTAGCTGTCGTGCGGAACAGCATGCCCTATCGTCCCATCTTCCTTTGCTCCGGGGGCCCGGAACCGACATCAGGGGGGACGTACCGGGCCGCGTCAGCGGGGTGCGAGGCCGTGGAGGGCGTAGTCGACGAGGGTGTCGGTGTAGTCGTGGGTGATCGGGCCGGTGTGCTGGAGCCAGCGCTGGGCGAGGGGGGAGACCCAGAGTTCGAGGGCGATGCGCGGGTCGATCTCGGGGCGGACCTGGCCGGCCTCCTGTGCGGAGCGGATCCGGTCGACGTACAGCTGCAGCGAGGGTGCGAGGAGCTTGGCGACGAAGACCCGGCCGAGCTGTTCGTCGACGACGCCCTCGGCCGCCAGGGCGCGGGACGGTGCTTCGTAGCGGGGGTCCTTGAGCTGGTCGACGGTGAGCCGCAGTACGGCCTTGAGGTCCGCGGCCAGGTCACCGGTGTCCGGGATGGCGTACGTGTCGTCTGGGCCTGCCTCCCGCGAGGCCTGTTCGCTCAGGTCGAGGAAGGCCTCAAGGAGCACCTCCGCCTTCGAGGACCACCAGCGGTAGATCGTCTGCTTGCCGACGCCGGCGCGGGCCGCGATGCCCTCGATCGTGGTCCTCGGGTAGCCCACTTCGCCGACGAGGGCGAGGGCGGCGTCGTAGATCGCGCGGCGGGACCTCTCGCTGCGGCGGGCGGTGTCGGGGGCGGGCTGCTTGACCATGGGGCGACGGTAGCAGGGTGGTGAGACGGGGCGTCTCGCCGTACGCCGGGAAGGACGCCGGAGCTAGGGCAGGGGCCAGGGGTCGCCCCAGGCCGCGTCCCTCGCCGCCTTGTACAGGTCGCCGTGGCGTTTGGTGACCGTACGGCGGTTCAGGTGTTCGTCGGACTCGCAGAGGTCGAGGAGGACCTGGCCCTTGCGGATCTGGGGGCGTCGGATCACCCGCGCGGGAGCGGGGGCGGCGGGGAGGCGGGTGGCCGCCACGTAGCTGAACTTCTCGTCCTCGTACGGCAGGGAGCCGCCCTTGACCTTGCGGTGGAGGGAGGAGCGGCTGACCCTCATCGCGAAGTGGCACCAGTCCTCGCCGGGGGCGATCGGACAGGCGGCGCTGTGCGGGCAGGGTGCGGCGATGCGGAAGCCGGCGGCGAGCAGGCGGTCGCGGGCCTCGATGACACGGGCGTAGCCGGCCGGTGTGCCGGCCTCGACGATCACGACCGTCTGTGCCGAGGCCGCCGCGGTGTCCACGAGGTCGGTGCGGTCGGCCGGGGTGAGTTCGTTGAGGACGTAGGAGACGGTGACCAGGTCGGTCGGGGCCAGGGTGAGGTCCTTGCCGATCCTGGCGCGCTGCCAACGGGCGTTCTTCAGGGCCGGGTTGGCGGCGGCGATCTCACGTCCGAGGGTGAGGGCCGGGTCGGACCAGTCGAGGACGGTGACCGTGCGCGCGCCCGGCCAGGTGGCGGTGACGGCCCAGGTGGCGGCGCCGGTACCGCCGCCGACGTCGGTGTGACCGGAGGGCGTCCAGTCGGGGGTGGCGTCGGCGAACGCCTCCAGCGCGGCGTGCACCGCCTCGAAGGTCGCGGGCATGCGGTAGGCGGCGTAGGCGGCCACGTCCGCGCGGTCGCGGAGGATCGGGGCGTCGGTGGGGGTGGCTCCGCGGTAGTTCGCGATCAGGCGGTCCACCGCCTGGGCCGCCTGCTTCGGGGGGAGGCCTTCGAGGAGGGTGGCGAGGGTGGTGCGGAGGGTTTCGGCCGGGGGTGCGGGGGCGGTCACCCGGTGATTCTATGGCGGGCGGTGAGGGGTTTTTCTCGCCCCCGCCGCCCCTTCCCGTCCCGTCCCTGGGGGCTGTGCCCCCAGACCCCCCTTCGGCCCCTGAGGGCTTCGTCCTCAAACGCCGGACGGGCTGGATCGTCACGCCCCTCTCACCGCTCGCGCCATTCTCGTCGCCGCCTCCGCCCTCGGGCGGTTGTCCGGGGGGCGTCTTCTGGGGTGGACCGTGTTGGCGAGGAGGACCACGAACGTGTCCGTGGCCGGGTCCAGGACCAGGGACGTCCCGGTGAAGCCCGTGTGGCCTGCAGCTCCCCGGCCCGCCAGGTCGCCCATGAACCACTTCTGGTCGATCGCGAAGCCCAGGCCCGGTGGGGTGAGGAGGAGTTCCACGAAGTCGGGGCCGAGGATGCGGGCGGGGCCGTACGCACCGCCCGACAGCAGGGTGCGGCAGAAGATCGCCAGGTCCCCGGCCGTCGAGAACAGGCCCGCGTGACCGGCCACCCCGCCCAGGGACCAGGCGTTCTCGTCGTGGACCACGCCCCGCAGCATCCCCCGGTCCGCCTTGGCCCACGGCCGGCGCTGGTCCTCCGTGGCCGCCGCCTGCGGGCAGGGTCCGAACCGGGTGGCCGTCATGCCGAGGGGGCGGGTGATGCCCTCGTGGACGAGGACGTCGAGGGAGCGGCCGGTGATGCGTTCGAGGACGTGCTGGAGGAGGAGCGGGTTGAGGTCAGAGTAGGTGTAGGTGCCGGGGACTCCGATGGGCGGCTCGGCGCGCAGGAGGCCCAGGCGTTCCTCGTCGTCGGCGCAGTCGTGGAAGGGGAGCTCGGGACGCAGACCCGAGGTGTGGGTGAGCAGTTCACGGACGGTGATGCCGTAGGTCACCGCCGCCGTGAACTCCGGCAGGTAGGCGCCCACCCGTGCGTCTATGCCCAGCGTGCCCCGCTCGATCTGCTGCACCGCCGCCACGGCCGTGAACAGTTTGGTGAGGGACGCGAGGTCGAAGGGGGTGTCCACCCGTGCCGGGACTCGTGCCTGCGGTGGCAGTTCCACGCCCGCGTCGGTCTCGGGGTCGTAGGAGGAGTAGCGGACGGCCCAGCCCGACGCCTCCTGCACGGCGAGCACCGGACCGCGCCCGGCGGCCAGGACGGCGCCCGCGGCCCAGGGGCGTTCACCGGTGGTGAGGGCGTGGAACTCCCGGACCAGCCGACGGAGTTCGCCGGGGTCGAGCCCGGCCCGTTCCGGTGTGTCGGTGCGCAGTCTCGGTGCGCTCAGCTCTCCGCCCCCTCCGTAGTCGCACGCCTGTTCCAAGGACGGCACATTGTCATGAAACAGGTGAGCGCTACCAGTGCTGCCGCCAGTTGGACGACCGCCATCGGGACGGCCGTGTCCTCTCCGGCCATCCCGACCAGCGGGGAGGCGATCGCGCCGATGAGGAAGGAGGACGTGCCGAGCAGGGCGGACGCGGAGCCCGCGGAGTGCTTGGTGCGCAGCAGGGCGAGGGTCTGGGCGTTGGGCAGGGCGACGCCCATCGCGGACATGAGGACGAACAGCGCGGCGGCGACGGGGGCCAGGCCCACCTCGCCGAACACGCCGGTCGACATCAGCAGCAGAGCGGCGGCCGCCGCGGTCACGACCAGCAGGCCCACGCCCAGGACCCGGTCCAGGCCGACCCGTCCCACCAGCACCTTGCCGTTGATCTGGCCGACCACGACGAGTCCGACCGAGTTCACGCCGAACAGCAGGCTGAACGTCTGCGGAGAGGCGCCGTAGATCTCCTGGATCACGAAGGGCGACGCCGAGATGTAGGCGAACAGCGCGGCGAAGGCGAAGCCGCCGGTGAGCAGGTAGCCGGCGAAGGGCAGGTCGGAGAGGAGTCGGCGCATCGAGTGCAGGGCCTCGCCGACGCCACCCGTGTGGCGCTCGGCCGGGGGCAGGGTCTCCGGCAGCCGCGCCCAGACGAGTGCGGCGAGGAGCGCGCCGATGGCCGTGAGGACCACGAACACGCCCCGCCAGTCCGTGACCCGCAGGATCTGCCCGCCGATCAGCGGCGCCACGATCGGCGCGACCCCGCCGATCAGCATGAGGGTGGAGAAGAAGCGGGCCATCGCCACACCGTCGTACAGGTCCCGGACCACGGCCCGGGCGATCACTATGCCCGCGGCGCCCGCGAGGCCCTGCGCAAGGCGGAAGCCGACCAGGAACTCCACCGTCGGCGCGACGGCGCACAGGGCGGTGGCGACGACGTACACCACGAGACCGGCCAGCAGTGGGCGGCGGCGGCCCCAGCGGTCGCTCATCGGGCCGACCACCAGCTGTCCGAGCGCCATGCCGAGCAGACAGGCGGTGAGGGTGAGCTGGACGGTGGCGGCGGGCGCGTGCAGGGCGCCGGTGACCTCCGGGAGCGAGGGGAGGTACATGTCCATCGCCAGCGGTGGCGTGGCGGTGAGACCGCCGAGGAGCAGGGTGACGAGCAGGCCGGTGCGGCGTACGGCGACGACGGACGCCGCCGGGCCCGGGTCCGGTCTCGCGTCCGCCTGCTGCTCCAGGTGCGGTGTCGGTGCGCCCTGCTCGGGCATGTGCCCCTCCCTCTTCGTTGGATCCGCCACCTATGCTCTCAGCTCGTACAGGGTGGCCAGGATCAGGTGAGCGAGGGTGGAGCCGGGCATGACGGAACAGAGCGTGCGCTGGGGGATTCTGGCGACGGGCGGGATCGCGGCCGCCTTCACCGCGGACCTGGTGGACCTTCCGGACGCGGAGGTGGTCGCGGTGGCCTCCCGGTCCGAGGCCTCGGCGAAGGCGTTCGCGGAGCGGTTCGGGATCGGGCGGGCGTACGGCGACTGGGGCGCCCTCGCCGAGGACGCGGACATCGATGTCGTGTACGTCGCCACCCCGCACGCGGCGCATCGCGCGGCCGCGGGGCTGTGCCTGGCCGCCGGGCGGAACGTGCTGTGCGAGAAGGCGTTCACGCTCAACGCCCGGGAGGCCGGGGAACTCGTCACGCTGGCGAAGGACCACGACCGCTTCCTCATGGAGGCCATGTGGATGTACTGCAACCCGCTGATCCGGCGGCTCAAGGCCCTCGTCGACGACGGCGCGATCGGTGAAGTACGCACCGTGCAGGCCGACTTCGGGCTCGCCGGACCCTTCCCGCCCTCGCACCGGCTGCGGGACCCGGCACAGGGCGGCGGCGCGCTCCTGGACCTCGGGGTGTACCCGGTGTCGTTCGCGCACCTGCTGCTCGGGGAGCCCTCCGACGTCACCGCGAAGGCGGTGCTGTCCGAGGAGGGCGTCGATCTGCAGACGGGCGCCCTGCTGTCCTGGGACGACGGGGCGCTCGCCTCGCTGCACTGTTCCCTGACCGGCGGCACCGCCACGATCGCCTCGGTCACCGGCTCGCTGGGCCGGATCGACATCCCGAACGGCTTCTTCCACCCGGACCGTTTCGTGCTGCACCGCGACGGGCGCGACCCCGAGGAGTTCGTCGCCGACCCGGCCGACGGGCCCCGCAACAGTCTCAGGCACGAGGCCCGCGAGGTGATGCGGGCGCTGCGGGCCGGTGAGAGGCAGTCGCCGCTGGTGCCGTTGGAGGGCACCCTCGCGGTGATGCGGACGCTGGACGCGGTGCGGGACCGGATCGGCGTCCGCTACCCGGGAGAGGCCGGCGGGGAGGCGGTCACGCGCGCGTGAGCCCCTGGTTTCCCACCTCCGTGACGAGGGAGGCGGCCGTGGTGACGGGCGCCCCGGGGGTGGTGACGTACGGCAGGGTCCTGAAGTCGGCGCGGGCCTCGGTCCGGCCGAGGGTGACCGTCGTGTAGCCGCGTCTGCCGTCGTAGAACTTCAGGTGGGGGTTGGCGGTCATGTAGGTCGTCCAGTTCGAGGGTCTCTCGCTGCCGTCCTTGCCGCTGGTGACGGACGTGGTGACGATCTCGGTGCCGAGGGTGCGCGAGAGCGGGTCGTCGAAGTCGTCCTTGATGTCGAAGGCGTACCCGCGGTGGAGGTCGCCGGTGAGCACCATCAGGTTCTCGATCCCGGCCGCCCTGACGCCGTCGAGGACGCGGCGGCGGGCGGCGGGGTAGCCGTCCCAGGCGTCCATCGAGACCTTGGCGACAGGGTTGAGGTCGAGTTTGCGGCCGGAGAAGCAGACCTGCTGGGCCAGCACGTTCCACAGGGCCGGGGAGTCGCGCCAGCCGTCCAGCAGCCACCTCTCCTGGGCGGCGCCGGTCATGGTCCGTGCCGGGTCCTCGGAGTCGGGTCCTGGGACGTGCTGTGCGCCGTCGTAGGCCTGGTCGGAGCGGTACTGGCGGGTGTCGAGGACGTCGAACCGGGCCAGCGTGCCCCACTGGAGGCGCCGGTAGAGCTGCATGTCGGGGCCGACGGGCAGCTGCGGCGGGCGCAGTGGCTGGTTCTCCCAGTAGGCGCGGTAGGCGGCGGCGCGGCGCAGCAGGAACTGTGCCGGCGGGACGGCGTTCTCGGGGATCGAGCCGGCGTAGTTGTTCTCGGTCTCGTGATCGTCGAAGGTGACCACGAAGGGGTGCCTGGCGTGCGCGGCCCGCAGGTCGGGGTCGGTCTTGTAGAGGGCGTAGCGCAGCCGGTAGTCCTCCAGCGTGCCGGTCTCGTGGTCGAACAGCTTGGGCAGGACGCGGTCGGTGTACTCGCGGGCACCGCCCACCGCGTCGACGGCGTACTCGTAGAGGTAGTCGCCGAGGTGCAGGACCAGGTCGACGTCGTCCTCGGCGAGGTGGCGGTACGCGGTGAAGTAGCCGTCGTGGTAGGCCTGGCAGGAGACGGCGGCCAGGGTCATCGAGGCGACGGGGCCGTCGGCGGCGGGCGCCGTGCGGGTGCGGCCGGTCTCGCTGAGCCAGGTGCCCGCGCGGAAGCGGTAGTAGAAGACGCGGCCGGGGTCCAGCCCCTCGGCCTCGACGTGCACGGTGTGGTGGAACTCGGGGTGCGCGACGGCGGTGCCCTTGGCGACGACCGTCGCGAACGCCTCGTCCTCGGCCACCTCCCAGTCGACATCGACGCGTTCGGCGGGCAGTCCGCCGTCGGGCTGGTAGGGGGCGGGTGCGAGCCGGGTCCACAGGAGCACCGAGCCGGGCTGCGGGTCCCCGGACGCGACGCCGAGGGTGAAGGGGAAGTCGTCGATGCGAGCCGCGTCGAGTTCGGCCGCGGCGGCCGTACCGGTCGCGGGCAGGTCGACGGCGAAGGCGAGCGCGGCGGCCGCGGCGGTGAGGCCCAGAAAGCGGCGGCGGCCGATGGAGCGAGCGGCGGCGCGCAGTTCACGGGTGTGCCCCTGCGACCAGCTTGATGTGATGGTCATTCTTTTCCTCCCGTCACAGTTGAGGGAGGAGAGGGCGGCGACCCGGCGACGACACACGCTCACCGGGGCGGCAGCACCCGGATGGCGGACAGTCGCCTGTGTGGCGCGGCGGCTCACCTACGCTGCGGGGCCATGGACATCACGAAGCCCATGGACGTCAAGAACGTGAGGACCGCCGTCGTGACCGGCGCGGGCTCCGGGATCGGCCGCGCGGTGGCCGTGGAACTGCTGCGTACGGGCTGGTCGGTGACGCTGGCCGGACGCCGGACCGAGACGCTGGAGGAGACGGCGGCCCTGATGCCCGAGGGTGCCTGTCTCGCCGTCCGCACGGACGTCTCGCGGCCCGACGAGGTGGCCGCGCTGTTCGCCGCCGCCGTGGACCGGTTCGGTCGGGTGGACCTGCTGTTCAACAACGCGGGGACGTTCGGTCCCGGCGGGGTGCCGGTGGAGGAGCTGCCGTACGACGCCTGGCGGCACGTGGTGGACACCAACCTCAACGGGGCGTTCCTGTGCGCGCAGGCGGCCTACCGGCAGATGAAGGACCAGGAGCCGCGGGGCGGCCGGATCATCAACAACGGGTCGATCTCGGCGCACACCCCCCGGCCGCACTCCGTCGCCTACACCGCGACCAAGCACGCGCTGACCGGCCTCACCAAGGCGCTGTCGCTGGACGGGCGGCCGTACGGCATCGCGGTCGGGCAGATCGACATCGGCAACGCGGCGACCGACATGACCGCGAGCATGCGGACCGGGGCGCTCCAGGCCAACGGGGAGGTCGTACCGGAGCCCGTCATGGACGTGGCCGACGTGGCGCGCACCGTGCGGCACATGGCGGAGCTGCCGTTGGAGGCGAACGTGCAGTTCGCGACGGTGCTGGCGACGGCGATGCCGTATGTGGGGCGGGGCTGAGCGGTGCGGGTCGCGGCCTGACGGTCGATTTCCACAAGCGGAATCTGTTCGTCCGGCCCCTCCGGCGCCGGTCGGCGGCCTATGCTCATCACATCTACTCCATAAGAGCTACACATATGGAGGGATCGCATTCCGCCTACCGCCCGAGGGGGGAGGCGGCGGCCGTCCATGGACCGGGTGGGGGTGGATCTCGGGTGGGACCCCGGGATGCACACCGGTCCGTGGACGGCCGCCGCACATTCTCAGCTCGCACACAACCCTTCTCAGCCGGCACACAAGCCTTACTCACGGCTCCGCAATCCTTCGTCCATACCTTGAGGGCGCGCCCACAGCGGGCGCCAAGAACCTTCGAGGAACGGGATGTTTGGCATCTATCTCAAGCGCGAGCTGGGCCGGCGCAAGAAGGCGGCCCTCGTCATCGCTCTGGGTCTGGCGCTCGGTATCGCGCTGGTCATCACCGTCAACTCGGTGTCGGCCGGTATGACACAGGCTCAGGACAAGGTCCTGAAGTCGCTCTACGGCCTCGGCACCGACATGACCGTCACCAAGACCAGGACGGCCCCGACGTCCGGCAGTTCGGGCAGACCTAACTTCCAGTTCGACGCGAACTCCAACGACAGCGACGACACACAGAGCTCCGACCGCGTGATGACCCAGGGCGGTCAGGCCCTGGCGTCCAGCGTGGTCACCAAGGTCGCCAAGCAGAGCGGCGTGGCGAGCGCGGTGGGCGCGCTGACCCTGAACGTCACCAAGGTCGACGGCTCCTTCACCCAGGGCAAGGCGCAGAGTTCCGGTGGAAACACCGGGAACAGCGGCCAGGGCGGTCCCGGCGGCAACGGCGGAAGCAGCGGCAGCACCGCCGCACCGCAGGTCCAGGGCGGTGGCGCCAACTTCGACGTGAACTCCTACTCCGTCGCCGGCGTGGACGTCAGCGACCAGACGCTCGGCCCGCTGGCCGGCTCCAAGATCACCACCGGCAAGACCTTCACGGCCACGCAGACGAACGCGAAGGTCGCGGTCGTCAGCAAGTCGTACGCCAAGGAGAACTCCCTCAAGGTCGGCAAGACCCTGACGATCTCCGGCACCAAGTACACGATCATCGGCATCGCGACACCCGACAGCAGCGAGTCCACGACCGACGTCTACCTGCCGCTGAAGCAGGCCCAGACGCTGGCCGACGCCAAGAACCAGGTCACCACGATCTACGTCAAGGCGACCGACTCCCAGCAGATCGACGCGGTCAAGGCGGCGATCCAGAAGAACATCTCCGGTACGACCGTCACGACCTCCGCCGACCTCGCGGAGACCGTGTCCGGCTCCCTGTCCACCGCCTCCAACCTGGCGACCAGCGTCGGCAAGTGGCTCTCCGTCGCCGTGCTCGTCGCCGCCTTCCTGGTGGCCGCGCTGCTGACCTCCTCGGCCGTCTCCCGCCGGGTCCGTGAGTTCGGCACCCTGAAGGCGCTCGGCTGGCCCAGCCGCCGGGTGACCCGGCAGGTCGTCGGCGAGTCGATGGTGAACGGCCTGCTCGGCGGCGCCCTCGGCATCGGCCTGGGCCTCGCGGCCGCGTACGCCGTGACCATGGTCAGCCCCAAGCTGACCGCGCAGCTCGGCAACACCGGCGGCGGCGGTGCGGGCGGCCCGGGCGGTGGCGGCCCCGGCCGGCAGTCCACCCAGAGCACGATGGAGATCGCCCTGACCGCACCGGTCTCGATGACCACCATCGCGCTCGCGGTCGGCCTCGCGGTCACCGGCGGTCTGATCGCCGGGGCGATGGGCGGCTGGCGTGCCTCCCGGATGCGGCCCGCCGACGCGCTGCGCAGCGTGTCGTAACACCCCTGTGCCGGGGCGCCGCCTCCACTCCCCCGGGACGCGGCGCCCCACTCCCTCTTCCTGTCCACGGCCTCTATACGGCCTCCATACGGCCTCTCTACGGAGCTCTCATGTACAGACTCACCGGCGTCACCAAGCGCTACACGCGCGGCAAGGAGACGGTGGAGGCACTGCGCGGTGTCGACCTCACCATCGAGGACGGCGACCAGCTCGTCATCCAGGGCCCGACCGGCGGCGGCAAGTCGACCCTCCTCCAGATGATCGGCGGACTGGACCGGCCGACCGAGGGCAGCGTCGAACTGGACGGCGTCGACCTCGCGAAGATCAGCGAGGCCAAGCTGACCCGGCTGCGCGCCGAGAAGATCGGCATCATCTTCCAGTCCTTCAACCTGATCCCGACGCTGACCGCGCAGGAGAACGTCGAGACGGCACTGGTCCCGCTGGGAGTGAAGGGGACGGAACGGCGTGAGCGAGCAGCCGAGGCCCTCCGCTCGGTCGGCCTCGGTGAACGGCTCACCCACGCGCCCTCCGAGCTGTCCGGCGGGCAGCAGCAGCGGGTGGCCATCGCGCGTGCGCTGGTCAAGAAGCCGAAGGTACTGCTCGCCGACGAGCCGACCGGCAACCTCGACGAGTCGATGCGGGACGAGATCATGGCCCTGCTGGAAGGGCTGTGGCACGAGTACGGACTGACCTTCATCCTGGTCACCCACGACTCGTCGATCGCCCGCCGGGCGCCGCGGCTCGCGACGATCAAGGCGGGGCAGATCACCTTGACCGAGCAGGAGCCGCAGCGGTCCCGGCAGCCGCTCGCGCAGGGTTAGCAGTCGCTCGTCGAGTTCGGGCCGCTCACCCGGGGCGGGCCGGCCCGGAGCGCGCCGCTCACCCAGGTCGGGCCACTCGTCCGAGTCGGACCGCTCGCCCGGGGCGGGCCACTCGCCCAGGTCAGGCCGCTCGCCCGGGGCGGGCCGCTCGCCCGGGGCGGGCCGCTCGCCCGGGGCGGGCCGCTCACCGTTCCAGAAGCACGTTGATCTCGGTCAACTGCTCGGCGGTGAGCGGCCCTTTCTCCATCGCGCCCGCGTTCTGCTCGGCCTGGGCCACGGAACGGAACCCCGGGATCGGGACCGTGCGGGGGCTGCGGGCCCACAGCCAGGCGAGCGAACCCTGGGCGAGCGTACGGCCGTTACTCGTGAGGATCTCCTTCAGCGCGTCGATCCTCGCCAGCCACTCCGGGTCGGCCTGCGAGCCGTTCCCGAAGCCCTGGAGCCAGGCCGGGGGCCTGCTGCGGATGTCGCCGGCGTCCTGCGACCCTTGGCGCTTCCCGGCCAGCAAACCCATCGCGAGCGGGCTGCGGTTGATGCTGGCGAGGTCCAGTTCCTCCGCCAGGGACAGCATGCCGGGCGCGTCCTGGAGGACGTTCAGCGCGTGCTGTACGGCCGTGCAGTGCTCCCCCTCGGCGAACACTGCGGCGCGGGCCGGGTCGTCGGTGCTCCACGCATACGCCCGGATGAGCCCCTCGTTCACCAACTCCTCGCAGGAGTCCCGGAGTTCGGCGGCGCGTGCCGGGTCCAGGTCGGACAGGTGCAGCTGGTAGAGGTCGACGTGGTCGGTGCCGAGACGGCCCAGGGACGCGGTGAGCGCACGGCGGACGTAGGCGGGGGTGTCGTCGCTGCCGGTGAGGGTGCGGGTGTCCTCGTCGAAGACGTTGCCCCACTTGGTGGCGACGACGACATCGTCCCGGCGCTTGCCCAGCGCCCGCCCCAGCACCCGCTCGCTGTGCCCGGCGCCGTAGGTGTCCGCCGTGTCGAAGAAGGTGACGCCGAGGTCGAGAGCGCGCCGGACCGCCCGTACGGACTCCTCGTCGTCGACCCGGCCCCAGCCGAGGGGCTGCCCTTCGGCGTCCTGCCATTCGCCGCCGATCGCCCAGCAGCCGAAGCCGAGCGCGCTGACCTCGATGCCGGAACGGCCGAGAGTGCGTGTGGTCTCGCGTTTGCTCTCCATGCCCATGAACGCTAGGAGTTGGAGTGCGCTCAAGGGCAAGAGCCGTACGAGAACTTATGCCTGCCCGGTCTCGAAGCGGGAGATCCTGCCGTCCTCACCGACGGTGAAGTCCCAGCGGGTGCGCATCTCGCCCCAGGCGTCGTTGCGGTAGTGGGCGAGGAGGGAACGGCCGCCGTTGGACTCGTTGTCGACGTCTAGGTGGCCGTTGGAGGAGAAGATCTCCCGGTCGGCCCACTCGTCGAGGTCGCGGTCGCTGCCGTCGTCCGCCATGGTCGCGCCGGGCGCGAGCAACGCCCCGAAGGCCTCGCGGTCATGGGCGTTGACGGCGGTGACGAAGGCGCGGACGGCAGGGTCGCGCAGTCGGGCGGTCTGAATCGTCATGCCAGTCAGACTCACACCGCCCCCGCGAGGCCGCCACCCGAACGGCGGCTCGGGTGTCCCCGGCGGGTGTGAGCGGTGCAACGGTGGAAACGCGAGGGGGGTCCCGTTCCGCTTCTTGCACTTCTCGCACTTCTCGCACTGGGAGTCATCGTGACCGCTTACGACCGACGTGATCTGGGCCTGCTGCTGCTCCGGCTGGGAGCCGGGGGTGTGCTGGCCGCCCACGGCGCGCAGAAACTGCTCGGCTGGTTCGGCGGGGGCGGCATCGAGGGGACCGGCCAGTTCATGGAGTCCGTCGGGTACGCGCCGGGCCGGGCGAGCGCGACGGCGGCGGGCCTGGCCGAGGCGGGCGGCGGCACCCTGCTCGCCCTCGGCCTCGCGACCCCGGCGGCGGGTGCGGCGGCGGCCGGCGCCATGGCCGGCGCGTCCGCGGTGCACGTGCCCAACGGCTTCTTCGCCCAGAGCGGCGGCTACGAGTACGCGGCCACGCTGGGTCTGACGGCGGCCGGCCTCGCCGTCACGGGCCCGGGCCGGCTCTCCCTGGACCACGCGCTCGGCCACACCGTCAACCGGAGCTGGATGGTGCCGGCGGCGCTCGGAGCCACGGGACTGGTGACGGCTCTGGTCGTGGGGGCGCGGAACCGGCGACTGCGGGAGAAGAAGGACGAGGACGACACGCAGACCGCCCTGTTCGAGGAGCAGGAGGCGTTGTTCGGGGAGTAGCGGCTCATGGGAAGCTGCCCCGCATGACTGACTACGGCAGCACGCCTGCCGACGACCTCTGGACATCCGTGGACGCCCTGTGGGCCTGGCTGGAGAGAGACCAGCCGGTGGGCGGCCGCGAAGGCCTCCTCCTGCGCATGCTGAAGCTCTCCGAGGAGGTCGGCGAGGTCTCCGAGGCCGTCATCGGCGCGACGGGCCAGAACCCCCGCAAGGGCGTCAGCCACACCTGGGAGGACGTACAGGGCGAACTGTGCGACGTCGTCATCACGGCCCTGGTGGCGCTGCGCACGCTGACGCCCGACAGCAGGGAGGTCTTCCACCGCCATCTGACCCGGGTGACGGAACGCTCGCTGGGCCCCGAGGCGGCCTGACCCCTCACCCGATCGGCCTACGCCCCCGGGCACCCCGCACCGCACCCCTCGGACGATGAACCGGACGACGGCAGCGGTCGGAGGAGCCCCGTGAACGACACCCCTGAGGCGGACTACGCGGCCCGTATGACCCGGGCGGTCAGGGGAGCGACCGAGGCGGGCCTGGCCGGGCTCCTCATCACCCCCGGCCCCGACATGGTGTGGCTGTGCGGCTACGGCCCCACCCCGCCGACGGCACGCCTCACCCTCCTCGTCCTCGTCCCCGGCTCCGAACCCCGCCTGCTGGTCCCGGCCCTGGAACGCCCCGACGCGGAAGCGGCGCCCAGCGCGGACAACGTCCGCATCTCCGACTGGAGCGACGGCCAGGACCCCTACGCCGCCGCCACCGGCCTCCTCCTCCCCAACGGCCGCTACGGCGTCTCCGACACGACCTGGTCCCTGCACCTCCTCGGCCTCCAGGAAGCCCTGCCGTTGACGACCTACCGCCCTCTGAACGTCGCACTCCCACTCCTGCGCGCGGTGAAGGACGACCACGAGGTGGCCCGCCTCGCGGCGGCGGGAGCGGCGGCGGACGCAGCGTACGAGGAGCTCCTGACCCTCCGTTTCACCGGCCGCCGCGAAACGGACGTGGCCGCCGACCTGACCCGCCTGCTGCACGAACACGGCCACGCCCAGGTCGACTTCCCGACAGTCGCCTCCGGCCCGAACAGCGCGAACCCGCACCACGAGACCGGCGCCCGGATCATCGACCCCGGCGACACGGTCGTCCTCGCCATCGCCGGCCTCGTAGACGGCTACGGCTCCTCCCTCACGCGCACGGTCCACGTGGGCGAGCCCACGGAGGACGAACGCACGGCCCACGACCTCGTCCGTACGGCTCAGCAGGCGGCCTTCGAGGCGGTCGCCCCCGGCGTCTCCTGCCAGGACGTCGACCGCAGAGCCCGCCGGGTGATCGAGGACGCCGATCACGGCGCGTACCTCGCCCACGGCACCGGTCACGGCGTAGGCATCACGACGAACGAACCGCCGTATCTGTCCGAGGGCGAGGAGCCCCCGCTGATGCCCGGCGTGTGCTTCTCGATCGGCCCGGGGGTGTACCTGCCGGGCCGCTTCGGCGTACGGATCGAGGACGTCGTGACGTGCACGGCGGAGGGGGCGCGACGCCTGAACTCGACGGGGCAGGGGATGGCGGTCGTGGAGTGAGCTTTTTCCCGACGCTCTATACCGTCACACCCTGCTCCACCCCATCGACCGGTCTCCCGCCGCAGCCGCTACGACCGCTGCAGCGGGAAACGGGCCAACGAATCGTCTCCGACGGAACGGCGCCTTTCTCCGGGCGGCGAGTTCCTGATGGGCTCGGAGGACAGCCAGGGGTTCCCGGCGGGCGGCGAGGGCTCGGTACACCTGCCCCCGTTTCATGGCTCTTGAGCAAGCTCATCCCCCACCCGGCGTCCAGGCGGCCACCAGGTGGAGGAGACCGAGGAAGCGGCCGCTTGGGGTCGTCTACGCGGACGTGGCTGTGGCGCTCCAGGCCGTTGCGCTGAGTCGTACAGCCATAGCCCTAACAAGGACGTTCCCAACTTCTGCTACAACTACCGTGTGGATCTGTCCATTTCCGCCTCAGAAGCCCGGTTGCTGCGCCATCTCGCACTGGCGGACATCCCTTACACCCTCAACGATGCAACCCCGCTTGCTGTGCGAGGACTCGACGAAGAGCACGTGCACGAAGACGTACTGTCGCTCACGTGGAGAGGGATGGTGGCGGCTGATGGTGGCCGCCTTTCGATCACTTCACTCGGCACAGCAGCGCACTACGCGTCCGAGGCCGAAGAACTGTCAGCACGTCTGGTTGACGTGTGCACGTTGACTGACGAGCTCGAACGTCTAGCTCCCGCCCTTGATCACCAAACACACGCTGTACGTCAAGTTGCCCAAGGAATCTGGTCGCTGGAGCAGGCGACACGGTATGTCTCGGGTATACCGACTGGCCCTTCGAAGTGACCGCATACCTACATCGCGGACCGCGCCAGCCCGACGTCATACGAGCGTGTCGGGTTCACCCGCGGCATTAAGACCAATAGTGGTGATCCCACGACGTGGCTTCCGTGTTTTCGGAACGACGGGCAACACTCCTGCCTTCGCGAGGTCGGCCTTGGTGATCACAGGGCCGGCCGCAATGCGCTCCAGGAGATCCCGCTGCCCCGGCTCCAGCTCCACCAGCCGCCGCAGCACTGAAAGAAGCTCCATGAGCTCCTCCGACCAATGGGCCAACCACGTCTCGGCATGGATATCGTCCAGGGGGCTGGTCTTCCGGCTGTTGGGGCTTGCCTTGCGGTAGCCGAACCACTTCTTGACGATCTGCATCTCGCCCACGTCGTATGCCCAAACCTCGGGTGGGACGGGACCGAACTCCCCAGAGCCCAAGTGGAGGGTGTGGGTCATCTCGGCGTACTGGATCTCAGCGGGAAGCACCTGCCCTACAGCCTGCCGATAGCGGACGCGCCGCAGGTCGCCCTGGGGATAGCACACGTCTCCCGCGGGCCTGCCCGCCTCAGGTGCCGCATAGCGTTCTCCGTAAGTCGAAGCCCACAGCACATTCGAACCCACGCTCACGGCCTCACTCCAAAGCTGCGGATCGCGGGTGATCGGCACGCGTACGCCCGGTGTGAGCAGTTCTTCGGTGAAACGTTCGGTGAACCCCCGATGCCCGGCCACTGCCGCTACGTACGCAGCCAGATCGTGCACAGTGACGTGGGCGATTCCGAGCTCGGTGGCGAGGCAGGTAAGCAGGCCGGGTGGCAGATTGGGCGTTCCGTCGGGGTGCAGGATGGGCATGGCCTTGCCGCCACGCCCATTGAAGTGGTGCGTGTCCGGCAGGAGAGCCGTGGCGACGACCGCGGGTCCCGAGTTGATCTCGTGAGAGGACTGCTGGTTGAGGAACAGCTGGTCCGCCTGGAGCGACTCCCACAGATCCGGGCGCGGAAAGTCAACGACACGGCTGTCAGAGATGAGCCACTGGCGGTCGAAGCTACGCATCCCGATCCTGATCAACTCGGGCTCCAACACGGTCTCCTGACCGATAGCCCTCGCATGTTCGGGTTGACCGGGCAGAGGTTGCGGCTTCTTATTGAGAGTCCGGTCGCGGGTCTCCTTAAGTAGTTCGGCCTTCCTTACGAGGCTCTTCTCCGAGATCAGGTGGGCCCACCGCCGCCGGAGGATGTCCCGGTCCGGGCCATTCACCCACGAGCGGTTGGCCTTGATGCCTGGACTTCCCCAGGGGAAGAGGTCGTTCAGCTCGGGATACTCCGCCCAGCCGGTCCCCGTGGTAGGCCTAAACGGCTGGGCACCATCGGTGTGCGTGTCCTGCCATCCGTCATCATCCAGACGGATTTCTTTCAACTGACGGTACTTGGCAGCCCGCTTGCCCTCGACGGTGCGGTAGTGAATCCGCGCGAGGCGCTTCGGATCGTGATCGGTGCGCCGTAGAAAGATGCAGATCGCCAGCGGCTGGGCGACACCTGGGAAAATCCGGGTGGAGACGTCGGGGCGGTGACCTTCCGGTGAGACGTCGATGATCCAACCCTCGTCGCAAGTACGTCGCAGATAGTCCCGCATGCCACGACCGCCGGGTCCACTGGCATATCCGGAAGGCGTAATGAAGCAGATCACACCGTGCTGGTCCTCATTGTGCGCGTCGAAAACCTTCCACGTCGCCCAACGCCAGAAGTAGATGTAGAGGTTCTTAAGAATGTGCTCATAGCGCCCGTTGCCCGGCTGCTTGAAATCATCGATCGGCGGCGCACCACGCCCTGTGGCACCACTCTCGATCCATCCGCCGCGCCCCTTGGCCTTGTCATCGTATGGCGGGTTCCCTATCACCACCGTCACGGGAGTCGTGGCTTTCACCTTGTTCGCCCGCTTCCGCGACTCCGATATCACCCCGTACGTTGAGGCTAGGGACTCCTCCGCCACATAAGGGTTGTCCAACGTGTCCGTGACGTACAGCTGCAGGCCTTCCCTCGGCTGCACTGCACGGTGACGCTTCAACAGGTCGGAAGTACGCAGCTCGGCCACCGCGAAGGGGCCCATTTGAAGCTCGAACCCTACTAAGCGGCGAGCGAGACTGCTGATGGCATCCGGGACGGCGCCGGGGCCAGTATTCCGCCCAGTCCACTCAGCCACGTGCTCGATGATCGCATGGAGATAAGTACCCGTCCCCATAGCCGGGTCGACGATGCGTACGTTCTGACTTGCATAACCCTGCGGCCGATCCAGACGCGAACATAAGACGTCCTCCGTCAGTCGCACCATCTCCTCCACGACCTCGCGCGGGGTGTAGTACGAGCCGCTCTTCTGCCGAAGCTTCTCGTCATACACCTCGAGGAACGACTCGTAGAGATGCAGGTAGGCGTCACGTCGGCCCTTGCGGATGGAGTCCCACTGCACCGCGTCAATCACGCGAACCAGCAGATCCAGCGTCACGTCGAAGCTCTCAGTGACGTTGTCAGTGAGCAATTGAAGGGCTTTGCCCATCAGAGCGTGCCCGGCATCAAGCTTGCGACCGATCTCGTGCAGGTTGGTGTCGGTCAGGCGCAGATCTTCAGTACGAGCGAGCAACAGCGCGAAGGTTACGGTTTGGGCGTAGCCGTCAGCGAAGGTGGCGTCATCGGCAGTCGGGAAAAGGAGCTTGCGCCAATCGCCCATCAAGCCCGTGAATCGTAGATCCTGTGGGCGCGCTCCATCAGCTGCCGCACGTCGCTCGGTCTCCAATTGCTCCAGCACTGCGGCCCGCAGTAGTCGACACAATGGTGCGATACGCCGAACCAACACTGAGACTTGCCGAATTTCCTCGGGATACCAATGCAGGAACGTCTGCAGCAGGGTGTGGAACGCGTCCGGAGAAACAATCTTCAAATCTGCGCCGGCTCGATCCAGATCGCCCTCGAAGGCCACCGGGTCACCGACTGCCGCTCCATGCCGGAACAGTCGCCATTCGGTGCCGTTCGTATAGAGCAGGTTCGGCAGGTCCCGCAGACGCTCCCACTGCTCCTTGTTGCGGCCAGTGAACTTGCTCGGGTCAACGCTCTGGCCGGGCCTCTTGATCTCGACGTACCCGATGATCGCGCCGTGGACCTCGACTGCATAGTCGGGGCGGACCCCGAGGTCGGGCAGAGGAGTCTCCGCATGCCACAGAACGTCCTGCAGTTTGTACTGAGCACCAGCGGTCTGCAGCAGCTTCTCAAGCGGCGAACGGATGGCGAACTCAGGCCATCCAGGACCGTCGAGCAGCGGCTTGCTCGACGCGCCGAAGGCCGACACGGCCTCTGTTAACCACTTCCGCTGGTTCTGCACCACGCTGCGCGCCCCCGCAACTCTCTACTCATGATCGCATTGAAAGTATGACAGGAAGTATCGGATCATGAAAGACGCGACGCCTTCAACTGAGCTTTACCCCAAGGGAGATGAGGCCAACGCATGGACCCATCGATCCATCCCCACGATCGAGTTCATCGGAGTGACGCAGCTCATGGCAGCATCCGCTGGTAGCCGCCCAGTGGATGAATGGTGCAACCGTTCAAGGACCACGTTCACAAACCTGGCCTGCCCCCGAGGCAGGAACACCAGGCTATCTGCTGATCCCGGCAGCCTCGACGGGCCGCCTGGGAAGTCGGCTCAAATCACCCCAACCTCGCGTTGAGGGATTCATCAGGCAACAAGGACTCTGGCTCTGCGCCCTGCGACACCCTGACTACCGCGGACTGGCCAAAGTCAGCCTGCAGCACGTCCTCGTCGCCGCTGCACTCGACGTCGTGCGCGCCGACCCCCAGTCGGCCGAAGCACCACTCGACATGTCAGGGACTCCCCCACCCCCAACTCCGCCCCGCACAGGCGCCCGCCTGTTTTTCTAACAGCGTCTTTCGAGAGACGTGACCTCAGTGACCACGGTGCGTTCACAGCACCAAATGGAAGTGCTGGAGGAACGCGGTGCACTGTCAACAGGATCGGCTAGCTTGTGGCACAGCCATTGCGACAGCTCCCGCCGACGGACCCGATCGAAGGACAGACGTGCAGCCGACGCCACTCAGCCCCGAGGACCCAGCTCATATCGGCGGCTTCGAGCTGCTCGGCAGGATCGGCCAGGGCGGTATGGGTCAGGTGTTCCTGGGTGAGTCTCCGGGGGGCGAACCAGCGGCAGTAAAGGTGATCAAACCGTCAGTTGTCGACTCGACCTCCCGACTGCGCTTTGCACAGGAGATCGAGATCCTGAAGACGGTCTGGGGCGCGCGGATCGCACAGCTTCTCGACGCGGACGCGGACGCTGAGCAGCCGTGGTTGGCGACGGAGTACGTAGAAGGACCAGATCTCAGCAAGCACGTGATGACGCACGGCCCACTGCCTGCGCTACTCGTCCTGTCGCTCGGCGCAACCATCGCCGAAGGCCTTGGGTACGTACACAAACAGGGGCTGCTGCACCGTGACCTGAAGCCCGCGAACATCCTGCTCGGACCGAACGGCCCTAAAATCATCGATTTCGGTCTCGCCGTCTTCGCGGAGTCGAGCGCCTCCCTCACGGCGGCCAACACCGTCGTCGGCACGCCGTCCTGTATGCCACCCGAGCAGGCCAACGGCGAGAAGCCGCTCACGAGCGCCGTAGACGTGTACGCACTCGGGACGGTGCTGCTGTTCGCCGCGACGGGCCATCTGCCGTACCACGCGAACAACATCCATGTGCTGTTCCATATGGTGACCGATCCGGCAACCACGCCCGATCTCACTGGCGCCCCGCCCGAGTTGGTCCCGCTGCTGACTTCCATGCTGTCCCATTCGGCTCATGCCCGGCCCACGGTCAGCGAGGTCGTCCAGCAGTGCCGTGCCCTGGTCGAGGCGCAGGGACTGAAACTCGCCCAGGCCCGTCGACGTCTCACCACCTACACTGCCGCGCCGCCTCAGGAATTCCTCACGCTGCTTCCGGCACCGGTGTCGGAAGACGTCGTGGCCCCAGTCCCCTCTCTGTCCCATCCGGCGGACGCGCCCCCCGCTGACGGGGCACAGTTCGCGCCCGTGGGCGAGTCCGCTTTGGAAGCTGAACCCACTCGGTTCCTCACATCACCGCATCAGACACCCGCTGCCGGGCCGCCCGCCCAACCGGAGCCGACAGTCCTGTCGCCACAGAGCGCACAGGACGAGCAGGCCAACCCGGACACGCAGGACCCGGGAATTGGGCAGGAAGTGCCACGGCGTGCTCGTGGCACCGGCCGGCCCCCCGCCCGCTCGCTGCGCCACTCCGCACAGGCCAGGCGCACAGCCCAGCAGCTACGCGAGGCCTACGCAGCGCGAGCCGCGTTCTGAACTCCACGGCGTCCACACTCGGTAGCGCTGCCCGCCTCCATAGGAACCGCGCCGCGACTTCTGCGCACTGCGAGCCATTGACCTGCGGGTCTGTCCCGGTGAGGGTGGTTCACACGCTTTGCTGCCCATACGGCACAGTAGAGCGGTACAACAGCGTGAGCGGCATGTCTGTCCGTGAGGGGCGGCGACCGCGACAACAGCACAGCACGACGGACACGGGAGGCAGCGGGTGACCGCCCAGCAGAGCAGCACCGCACCGGTGGGTTCCGGGGAGGACCAGTTTCCGGCAGGCGCGCAGGTCTTCGTGCGCGACGAGGTGTGGCTCGTGCGGAACTCCGTGCGCACCGAGCACGACGGCGCGAAGGTCGACGTCGTGGGCGTGTCCGACTTCGTACGGGACCAGGAGGCCGTGTTCTTCACCGGCCTGGACACGATTGAGCTGATCGACCCCCGCCGTACGAAGCTGGTCCGGGACGAGTCGTCGAACTTCCGCCGCTCCCGTCTCTTCCTGGAGGCGGTCCTGCGCAAGACCGCGCTGCCGCAGTCCGAGCGCCGGCTGGCCCTCGCCGACTCGTTCCTCCTCGACTCCCTCCCCTACCAGCGCCGCCCCGCCGAGCTCGCCCTGTCGGGCCGCAACCTGCGCCCGCGGCTGCTGATCGCCGACGTGGTCGGTCTGGGCAAGACCCTGGAGATCGGTCTGACGCTGGCCGAGCTGATCCGGCGGGGGCGTGGCGAGCGGATCCTGGTGGTCACCCCGCAGCACGTCCTGGAGCAGTTCCAGCACGAGCTGTGGACCCGGTTCGCGATCCCTCTAGTACGGCTGGACTCGGTCGGCATCGAGCGGATCCAGCGGGAGATCCCGGCGGGCCGGAACCCGTTCACGTACTTCAAGCGGGTCATCGTCTCGATCGACACCCTGAAGAACACCGACCAGTACAAGCATCATCTGGAGCGGATCAACTGGGACGCGGTCGTCATCGACGAGTCGCACAACCTGATCAACCGCGGCTCCCTGCGCAACCAGCTCGCGCAGATCCTCGCCCCGCGCACGGACGCCCTGATCCTGGCCTCGGCGACCCCGCACAACGGTGACGCGAAGTCGTTCGCGGAGCTGATCAGCCTCCTTGACCCGGCGGCGATCCGCGATCCGGAGCACTACCGCGCCGAGGACATCGAGCATCTCTTCATCCGCCGTACGAAGATCAGCCCCGAGGTCCGCGAGCAGATGAAGGGGCAGTGGGCGGACCGCGGCCCCTCCCAGTCTGTGCGGTGTGCGGCCACTCCCGCCGAGGAGAAGATCTTCGAGGAGCTGGCAGCGGTCTGGCTGCCCGGCGAGAACGGCACCTCGGTGAGCAGTGTGCCCCTCTTCCCGTACACGCTGCTGAAGTCGTTCCTGTCCTCGCACGCCGCTCTGAAGGCGACAGTGGCCGCGCGCATCAAGACGCTGGAGAAGAAGGACGACCCGACAGCGACACATGCCGAACTTGCCGCACTGCGCACGCTCCAGGACCTGGTGGCGCCACTGACGGAGGCGGACTCGGCGAAGTTCGCGGTGCTGGTCGAGCAGCTGAGGGCGATCGGCGTCGGCCCGAAGTCGGACGCGCGGGTGGTGGTCTTCTCCGAGCGGGTGCAGACCCTGGAGTGGCTGCGTACGGTGCTCCCAGCGGCGCTCGGTTTCCGGGGCCGGGCGGCCGAGGAGTCGACGCGGGTGATGCACGGCGGCCTGTCGGACGAGCAGCAGATGCAGTGCGTGGAGGACTTCGGCCTGGCGGACTCCCCCGTACGCGTCCTGCTGACCGGCGATGTGGCGTCCGAGGGCGTCAACCTGCACCGCCAGTGCCACCAGCTGATCCACTACGACGTGCCGTGGTCGCTGATCCGCATCGAGCAGCGCAACGGCCGTATCGACCGTTACGGGCAGGCGCACCAGCCGCAGTTCCGCGCGCTGATCCTCACCAGTGAGGTGGAGGGAGCGAAGGACGACACGGTGGTGGCGGAGCGGCTGCTAGACCGGGAGGATCAGGCGCACCGGGCGCTGGGCACGGCCGAGGCGGTGACGGGCCTGTACCGGGCGGAGGCCGAGGAGAAGTCCCTCATCCAGGATCTGCTGCGCGGCCGTACGGTGGACGAGTCGCTGGATACGCGCCGGGCGGAGGCCGAGGCGGACGCGGCCATGGACGACTTCCTTGCGGACTTCTTCGGTTCGGTGGGTGACGCCGAACCGGGCGCGGAGGACGGCGGTCAGCAGGACGCCCAGGAAAGTGGTGCCGACGCGTCGGCACCGGACGGCGCTGGAGCGGGCAACGCGGTGGTGCCCCGGCTGTTCACGTCGACCGCCGAGTTCCTCGACGAGGCGCTGCGCGAGGTGTTCCCCGACGCGACCACGAGCCTGGACCTGCACCGGGACACCGAGTCGGGTCTGCTGTCGTTCCGCCCGCCCACCGACCTGGTGCACCGCCTCAAGGCGCTCCCGCTGGACTACGTACGCGAACAACGCCTGCGTGAACGGCTGTTGGTGACCTTCAACCGCCGGCTCGCCGAGCACTCCCTGAAGCGGGCCCGCGAGTCGTCCAACTCCAGCTGGCCGGAGATCTCCCTCCTCACGGATCTGCATCCGGTGGTCGAGTGGCTGACGGACAAGGTCCTGGTACGTCTGGGCCGCCAGGAGGCCCTGATCATCACGGCCGACGTGCCCGAGCCCACGTACCTCGTCCAGGGCGTCTACTCCAACGCGTTGGGCCGTCCGACCGTCGTCAAGTGGATGGGCGTGACGCGGGGCGGCACGGTCGAGGACGACATGGTCGGCCTGCTGCACCGCTCCGGAGTCGGACCGACCATGGCCAACCCGATGCGCCACAGCGAACCGGCGACCGTACTGGAGGCCGGCATTCCCGACGCCCTGGCCGCCGCCGAGCACTTCCTCGACCGGCACCGCGACGCCTGGGACGAGCCGCTGCGCAAGCCGATCGACGACTACAAGGCCCGCCTGGGCGGCTGGGAGCAGCCCACCCTCGCCGGGGAGCGGACGAAGAAGTCGCTCGCCTCGTTCGCGGACTCGCTGCTGACCACCGGCCGCCCACTGATGCGGGTCCTCGCCGTCCTGGTCCCCGACCCGGAAGCGTCCACGCCGCCGACCACGGCCTGAGCCGGCTCTCACGGCTCCCCCATCGCCAGCCCGCTGACCTGAGATTCCCTGAGAAGAGACCGGACATGACGTACGACTCCCTGGTCAGCCGAGGAGACTACTTCTCGGCGCACTACCTCGCCGAGGTGCTGCCCAAGGACCTCAAGTCGGGCCTGCTGGCCACCTGGAAGCAGCGCGAGGACGAAGCGAAGGCGGAGGCCGAGCGGGCGGCCACGGCGGGGGCCGACGGGACGTCCGGAGCGACGCCGGGGGAACCGGACGCCGACGCTCTGCCGGTCACCCCTCGTGCGGGCCTGCGTGAGCTGCGCCGCCCCTACTTCCGGGCCCGTTCCTCCTTCGCCTTCCCCGAGGACGAGGACGGCGCGGCGGCCGCCAGGGACACCGAGGACGACTCGGCGACGTACGACTCCCCCGCCTGGTGCGAGCGGGTCCGCACCTTGAACGCCGAGGTGCTGCGCGCACTCGGCTACGACGCCAAGCCGCGCACGATGACGGTCACGCGAGCCGACCAGCCGTACGAGGTGCGGGTGGCCCACGCCGAGAAGGGCCTGGTCGCGGTCGACTGCGGCTGGGCCGCCGAACCGGACGCCGCCCTTGACTCGGACGGCCCGGGCCGCCTCCTGGAGCCGGTGCCGCTGGACGGCCGCAACACCGTACCGACGGGCTCGAAGCTCGCCTCGTTCCTCTTCGCCTGCGAGGACGCGCCCCGCTACGTGCTGCTGCTGGTCGGCGGTGTCGTCGTCCTCGCGGACCGGATGGTGTGGGGCGAGGGACGCTACCTCGCGGTCTCCCTGGACGCGGCCCTGCAGCGCAACGACACCAAGGCGGGCGGCGAACTCGACACGATCGCCGCCCTGTTCGGCGCGGACTCGCTGCGCACCCCGGAGGAGGGCGGCGAGAACCCCCTCTCCGAACTCGTCGACAAATCCACCAAGCACGCGGTGGGCGTCTCCAGCGAGCTGCGCGACGGCCTGCGCCTGAGCGTCGAACTCATCGCGGGCGAGGTCCTGGCCCGACTGCGCGAGCAGGGCGTACGCCCCGAGGACATCGGCGAACTGTCCGATCTCGGCAAGCAGTTGACCCGCGAGTCGCTCCGCTACCTCTACCGCATCCTGTTCCTCCTCTACGCGGAGGCCCGCCCCGAGCTGGGCATCCTGCCCGCCGACTATCCCGAGTACCAGCAGGGCTACGGCCTCGGCCGCCTCGGCGAACTGATCGCCGAACGCGACCTGGTCGACGAGAAGTCCCGGCAGGGCACGTACCTGTACGAGTCCCTGGACCTGCTCTTCCGCAAGGTGCAGGAGGGCTACCGTTCCCGCCGGACGCACGGCCCCTCGGCTCCGGAGGAGGACGGCGTCGAGGTGGACGTCAAGGCCAGCGAGGACGTGGGCCTGCGTTTCGAGCCGCTGCACTCCAAGCTGTTCGAACGGGAGTCGATCCGGCTGATCGGCCTGGGCGCGATCCCGCACCCCCACGACGACGCCGACGAGGACGACGACGAGCTCGGCCTTGAAAGCTCTGGCCGCCTCCTGGACACTCGGCTGCGGAACGCCACGCTCTACAAGGTGCTGCGCCTGCTGATGATCACGCGCGGCAAGAAGGGCGAGCGCGGCGGCTTCATCTCGTACGCCCAGCTCGGCATCAACCAGCTCGGGGCCGTGTACGAGGGCCTGATGTCTTACAGCGGGTTCATCGCGGGTGACGAGGAGCTGTACGAGGTCGCGAAGAACGGCGACCCGAAGGACGGTTCCTGGCTGATCCCGAAGTCGAAGATCGACGACTACCTGCCCAATGTCTTCGTGCCCCGCCGCGACGAGGAGACCGGCGAGGACGTCCGCGTCCGCTACGCCCCAGGCTCGTTCGTCTACCGCCTCTCCGGCCGCGACCGCCAGACCTCCGCCTCGTACTACACCCCCGAGTCCCTCACCAAGGTCACGGTCCAACTGGCCCTCCAGCACCGCCTGGACCAGGACGGTACGACGACCGAGGCGCGCGAACTGCTCGACTGGAAGATCTGCGAGCCGGCGCTCGGCTCGGGCGCGTTCCTCAACGAGGCGATCAACCAGGTCGCGGCGGAGTACCTGCGCCGCCGCCAGGAGGAGCTGGGCACGCCGATCGACACGGAGAAGTACGCGATCGAGCTCCAGAAGGCCAAGGCGTACGTCGCCCTGCACAACTCCTACGGCGTCGACCTCAACGAGACGGCGGTGGAGCTGGCGGAGGTGTCACTGTGGCTGAACACCATGCACCCCGGCATGGAGGCCCCGTGGTTCGGCCTGCACCTGCGGCGCGGCAACTCGCTGATCGGCGGCCGGCGTGAGGTGTACCCGCCGGAGAAGCTGAAGAAGGCGGCCTGGCTTGGGACCACGCCGGAGCGCTTCCCGCTGACGGAGGCGGCGAACGGCCTCCCGGTGACAGTGACCGAGCGCACGAACCGGAGCGGGTCGGTACAGCGGGTCACGGAGAACGCCGTCCACCACTTCCTCCTTCCCGCGAAGGAGTGGGGCGCGGTCGCCGCTGAGAAGGAGGCGAAGGCCCTCGCCCCGGAGGCGGCTCGGACGCTGGGCAACTGGCGCAAGATGATCACGCGGACGCCAACCGCCAAGCAGTCGGAACGACTTCAGGCCCTGGCCCGACGGGTCGAGTTCCTGTGGGAGCTGGTCGTACGGCGCCTGGAGATCTCCGAGCGGGACATCTCGCGGCGGATCGACGTGTGGGGTGTGGAGGACGGCTGGCTACGGTCCCCGGAGGTCGCGGTGCAGCGGGAGAAGGTCGTCGCCGACCTGACGGCTCCGGACACCCCGTACTGGCGGCTGAAGACGCTGATGGACGCGTGGTGCGCGCTGTGGTTCTGGCCTGTGCAGGAGGCTGGGCTGCTGGACGGTACGGCGGCGGTGTACCAGCGTGGGGCTGAGGAGCTTCCTTCGGGCGCTGTGGCGGAGGGGCTGCGGGCGGCGGACGAGTCCGGTGTTCTGATGTCCTGGGAGACGGAGGATCTGTTCGGCGAGATCACGGGCGGCGGTGAGCTGACGGCGGCCTCGGTGGAGCGCCGACGTACGGGGCGCCGCAAGGAGGCCATCGGGGGGGCCCGGAAGCGGGCGGTGGTGCCGCTGGCGGGGCTGGACGACTGGCTGGAGTTCGCGGAGGCGCTGATCGGCACGGAGGATGTGCCGGCGGACTCGCTGGTGGCGGAGTTCGGGTCGCTGGCGGAGTTGGAGCCTTATGAGGATGCGCTGCCGGATTTGATGGGCATGGAGCATTTTCAGCAGCTTGAGCTGCGGTTTCCCTGGGCTTCGGTGGCGGGGGATGTGGCGAGTGCGCAGGGGTTCTTCCATTGGGAACTGGACTTTGCGCAGGTGTTTGCTCGGGGTGGGTATGACTTGCAGGTGGGGAACCCGCCTTGGGTTCGGCCTACTTGGAAGGAGAACTTGGTCCTTGCTGAGTTGGATCCATGGTTCGCCCTCGAAGAAAAGCCAGAAATCGGCGAATGGAAATTCCGAAAGGCAGAGCTTCTGGGATCCCAGAAGACCACCAACGTCTACCTTGCCGAAGTTTCGGCAAGCGCGGGCATCGCAGCTACGCTCGGAAGCGCGGCTACTTATCCACTTTTGGTGGGCACCCAATCAGATTTGTACCGCGCATTTATGTGCCGGACGTGGACAAACATCAGCCCCCTCGGGATGGCCGGCCTCATCCATCCCGATACACACTTCGGCGGCGTAAGAGAAGGCCACTTGCGAGCCACAACCTATGAGCATCTCCGCTTCCATGCTCACTACTGGAACCAACGTCACCTATTCGCCGAGATCAAGGAGACAAGGCAGTTCTCTACAAACATCTATGGAAAGGCCAGGTCAAGGGTTTCCTTCCCCCACGTAAGCTGGCTATTTTCACCCGAAACCCTCAGCTCCTCACTAACTGAAGCAAAAACAACTACCACACAGCTCCCGGGCATCAAGCATAACGGAGAATGGGACCTGCGACCGCACCCTTCTCGTTTGGTTCATGTAAACCTAGAACAGCTATCCGCCTGGAACAGACTGACCTCAGAGAGCAGCACCCCAGACATTCAAGCTCCACTCCTCTATCCAGTTACACAGGATGAGCAAGGAGCAATCACCGTCCTCTCGGAAACCTCAATTCGAGCGGGCGGATTCAATACCCAAATCAGTTCTGGCTACCACGAATCAAACGGCAGGAGAGATGGATACTTTCACTGGGATTCAAGCCCGGCATCAAACCTTTCCGAGCTGATCTTGCAAGGCCCCCATGTCGGAATTGCTACGCCATTCGAGAAGCAGCCGCACATCCCTCTAAGGAACCGCAACGACTACGAAGACTTCGACCTCACCAGGATTCCTTCAGATGTAATCCCTCACACTAACTACGCGCGCGCCTGCACTACCCAGCAGTTCCTAAGTGCACAAGACACCTGGGGCAACCACCCCTACAGCACTTACTTTCGCCTTGCCTGGAGGCGAATGATTCCGTTCGATACCGAACGCAGCCTTTTCGCAGCTCTAATCCCGCCCGGCCCCGCCCATATCAATACCCTCCACTCAATGACTCTAGGCGATAACCGATTGACGACATTGAATGCAGGATTTTGGGCAGCGCTCCCCCTGGACTACTTGCTGCGAATCACGGGACGTGCCGACCTCACGCCAGCCGGCGCGAAAAAGATGCCTGCCCCCTTCCCCAACCACCCCTTGGCTAATCCTCTACTTATCCGTACGCTCCGGCTCAATGCCTTGACAGCCGCCTATTCTTCCCTTTGGGAAGAGCTTTTCCATCCCACCTGGCCCGGGTATGAGAACTGGGCATACGACAGCTGGCCGAATATCGAGCCTCTGGCGGGCAAACTCACTCCTACCTGGGAGTACCACACGCCTCTGCGAACGGAGTACGAACGCCGAGCAGCACTCGTCGAACTAGATGCACTTGTCTCCGTCTGGCTAGGCATCAGCGCCGATCAGTTGATCGCAATCTTGCACTCCCGATACCACATCCTGACTCAGCGAGAATCCGAAACGTATTTCGATGCAAACGGCCGGAAGATCGCCGCAAGTCATCACACCTACGGCTTCGGCCAAACAAAGGAAACGTACCCCGCCCTCCTCGCCCACCTCGAATCCCCTAACGCCATCGCCCCCCCGGGGGGATACGAGCCACCGTTCTACAAGGCGGACCGCGAGGCCGAGATGCGAGGCGCCCACGCGCACTTCCAAGCGCGGCTGGACGCCGAGATTGCCGCAGGACGGTGGGCTCCGCCCCAGCTTGCGGACAGTGGGCGTGAGGTGCCGGTGGATGGCTGACCGTCAGCGGCGCGTGCCGACGCCACACCTGCCGTACCTCATGCCGTCCCACGCCTCCAGGTAGGTTCCGTCCATGCCAGGACAGCTGCTAGAACTACACGTGGAGAACTTCCGGAGTCTGCGGGATGTGACCATCCCGTTAGGTCCCCTGACGGTTCTCGTCGGTGCGAACGGTGTCGGCAAATCGAATGTCCTCAAGGTCTTCGACCTGCTCGCCGACATCATCCGCACCGACCTCGAACCCGCCCTCGAAACCCGAGGCGGGTTCGACGAGGTCGCATTCTGGGGCGGGCCCAAGCCGCCGACGACCCTCCGTATTCGGCTCAAGGCAACCTGGACCACCCATTCCAGCCCCAACGCCCCCGACGAGTACGACCTCAAGGTCCGGCGCTACTCGGCCCCCAGCAACAAGGACAACGGCCGTTACCGACTCACCCGCAGCGAGAGCTTCCAGTTCAAGCGGACGCGGGGGCGAGGGCGCCGCATCACCGTGTCGGGCGAACGCGCCACCGTGGTTGACACCCGGCCGACCAGCGGCCTTGAGGACAGCAGCGAGTTCGGCATCCAGCGACTCAGCAGCGGCCTGTCCACCCTTCCCCGCCTGGCCAGCGCGGAAGGCGGCACCGAGGTCGCCCGAGTAGCGCATCAACTCTCCTCGTTCCGAGTATTCGATGTGAACGTGGACGCGGCACGTCGGCCGTCCCGGGTCCACTACGACGACCTGTCGTCCAACGCGGATAACTTGGCCGCTTTCCTCTACGTACTTCGCATGGGGAACCACGTGGGGGACGAAGATCTCTGGGACCGGCTGGTGGACGACGCGCGTTCCGTGCTTCCCCAGTTGCTGGATATCGAGTTCGTCAAGGTTGGAGGCGGGGCCGACCAGATCACGGTCTTCCTTCGCGAACGCGGTCTGCGGCGCCCCACTCCACTTGCCAACGCCAGCTACGGGACCGTCCGCCTCCTCGGCCTCCTGGCTCTGCTCTACGACCCGGCTCCTCCCGCCCTTACGTGCATCGAGGAGATCGACCACGGTCTTCATCCGCAGGCTTTGCGGCTGATCGTGGAACGGCTGCGTGAGGCCAGCACGCGCACCCAGTTCATCGTCGCCACCCACTCCCCCGCTCTCACAGATCGCCTCCGGCCTGAGGAAATCGTGATCTGTGAGCGTGACGACGACGGTGCCTCCCTCATCCCCGCCATCGCCACGGGCGACGTACGCGCAATCGTCGAGGAGAGTGGCGACCTGCCGCTCGGCGAACTCTGGTTCTCCGGCGTCCTCGGGGGCGACCTCACGGGGGACGAGCTGTGACGGCTAGGAGCAGAGGACCGCAGGGGCGCGATGTCATCGTGCTTGCCGGCGAGGACTCCAACGACTGCCGGATCGTCGCCGAGATCATCAAGCAGCACCACCCTGACATCAGCAGCGCCCGGCTCGTCGAGATCAGCGACAAGACCCGGCTCAAGACGGCCACCGGTCCCGAACTCGCCGCCCGCATCCGCACGATCATCGGCAAGGCGAAGGGTCGCGCTCTCCGGGCGAAGGGCCTGCTGGTCGGCCTGGTGATCCACGAGGATCTGGACGGCTACACGGACGCCGAGTACACCCGTATCCGCGCGAACGTCGCCGGAGCCCTCTCCCGTGAGAGCCCCTGCAACTCGGCGCTGGCGCTTGCCGCTTGGGAGTCGGAGGCCTGGCTCTTACTCTTCCCGGACGCCTTCCCGGCCGTCCGACCCAACTGGAAGGTTCCCGCGCAACTCCAAGGCCGCGACACCGGAACCATCAAGAGCCCCAAGGAAGAACTCAAGCGCAAGCTCGGTTCCCCGGCTTTCCGGGAGAGTGACGGGCTCAAGGTCGCCGAGCAGGCCCGGTCGCTAGGCGTACTGGCCTCGGGCCCGACCGGTACGAACCGCTCCTACCAGGACTTCGTCCACGAACTCGGCCAGTGGTCTACAGCCTCCGTCCCGAGTCCGCGCCGTAGATGAGCGGTTCACGGCCTAGTCATGTAGCTCAGCTCGTGTACTCGACGAACATCGCCCAGGCATCCTTGCCAACAGTCAGTCCAGGGCGGGCAGTGTCCTTGGAGTCCCGCACATGGATCGTTTGCGGGGAGGTGGCCACCTCGACGCAATCACCGCCCTCAGCCCCGCTGTAACTGCTCTTGAACCAGGTCAGAGACGAGTCCGCCGTGTTCTTGGTTCGGGGCGTCATGGTTCTCCCAACAACTTCTCGACGTAGGACAACGACTCACGGGGAGCGAGTGCTTGCGCTCGGATAATCCCATAGCGCGCCGACAGCACACGCGCCTCTTCTCGGTCGGTGACCAGTGTGCTTCGTCCCTGGGTCTCCAAATAGCCCACCTGCTCCCCGCCCTTCCGCGTGTAGAGCGTGAAGCCTCCGTCGACGCCTGCATTGTCCTCTCGGTCCAACGGCATTATCTGGACCTCGACGTTGCGCTGCTGACCGATGAGAAGAATCTGCTCCAACTGTCCCCGCCTGACATCCGGACCGCCGAGTCCGCGCAATAGCACGGACTCCTCCATCACGAAGCTGAACAGCGGTCTGTCGACTCTCGCGAAGACCTCTTGTCGTGCCAGCCGAGCGGCCACTCGCTGCTCGATGATCTCTTCAGTCAGGAGCGGCCTCCGCATGCGCAGGAGGGCTCGCGTGTACTCCTCAGTCTGCAAGAGCCCTTTGATGACGTGCGTGTCGTAAGCGTGCAGCTCAACCGCCTCCGCCTCCAACCGAGCCGCATCCCGAAAGAACGCTGGGAACTGCGCCCGCGCGACCTCCCCCTTCATCTCCTGCAAGACCCCGCCCGCGTCCAGCAAATCGTCCGCCACGTCGATGAACCGAGGCGACGGCACCCGCCTCCCCTGCTCAAACGCCGCGATCGTGGATGCCGAGTACCCGGTCCGCGCCCCGAACTCGGCGCGTTCCAGGCCCGCCCGCAGCCGGAACCGTTTCAGCTGCCGTCCGAAGACCCGGAGGATGCCCGAGCCCGGTTCTGGCGACGCCGAAGCCTCCGTCTCGCCGTCCGAGTCCGTGTCCGCAGCCCCGGTTCCGTCCGGCTCCCGTGCCAGTTCACTCACGCGTCCGCTCACCTCCACCGCCCCTACCGACCGACGCCCACGCTAGGAAGCACACGCTCACCACACCGCCGAACCTCGAAAGTTCACCCGCACAAGTGCTCAGCGTCGGTACGGGCTCAGGCGGCCGAGTGGACCGGTTCAGCCTTCTGGCAGCCATGGCGCTCCCTGCACTCCCGGCAGAGGGCGTGCGGATCGTGCGTGCGAATCGCGCGTTCACAGCCGTCGCAGGTGATCAGCGGCACCGGCTGTGGCGGGGGCGTCGCAGTCGTACGAAGAGGCGCTGTTGGCAACGGTGGCGGGAGAAGGGTGGTCAGTCGGTATTCGAGGAGGCTTGCCGGGTTGCGGATGGGGACGGCCTCGGATGGGAGGCTCGCAGTGAGCGTGCGGGTGATCTGGTCCGGCGTCGCGGAACGAGCGAGCCATGCCTCGACAGCGGGCACGAGCCGCTGAACGTCCCGTTCGGAGAGCAACAGCCGGGCGTCGGCGAGACGCAGACGCGCGAGCAGGTCGGCCGCCGGTCCGTCGGGCACCGTAACGGGTTCGGGAACAGCACGCCTCGTACGAACGGAAGCCGGCGGCGAGTCAGGCCGCGAGCCCTCCGCTAGACCCTGAACAGCCACCGGCGCCGGAGCAGGACGAGCCTCGGCCTCATCCCCGGCAGCAGGGGACGGGACAGGGGCGGCGACCGCCTCCGAGCCGCTGCCCCGCACCGCGGCTCGTACGACCACCCCCGGATGATCGAGGAAGAACGTACGCGTGGCGATACGCCCACCCCCGAGCGGCACCCGGCGGCGGACGAGATACCCGGCCGCCTCCAATTCGCGCAGCGCCCTGCCGATCGTCACCTCGCCCTCCGGGAAGCGCAGGGTCAGCGCCTTGATGGTGACCGATGCGCCATCTGGCAGGGACTGGATGTGGACGCCGATACCGATCGCCATGGCGGAGAGGCGGGGGTGCTGGGCGAGGTGGTTGCCGACGACGGTGTAGCGGTCGGTGTGGCGGTGCCGTACGTGGAGAACTCCGGCGCGGGGCGCGTCCGGCGGGAGTTCCGGAGGCGCGGGCGGTGAGTGCTCGGGCGACGGGTACGCGGGCAGGGCCGCGTTAGACTGCGGATCAGCCATCGGGAAGCCATCATCTTCCTGGTTGGTCAGGCCCTCGCCGGGATTGCCGTCCTGCCGGGGGCCGTTCTCTGTTTGCGGTTGTGTGCGGCGACCGTACCCCACCCGCGCGACCCGCTGACGGTCCCATCACCCGAACGAGTGGCGCCCCAACTCGCTGTCCGATAGGGCGGGTTTGGTGGGGTCGGTAGTTTCCCCAAGGGCTTTGAAGAACATCGCGCACCACCGAGTCACGGGATCCCGCGCCCCGGTGACGAGCTGGGAAGACAGCAGGCCACCCGGCTTCCCTCGACGTCCCGTCATCCCTGCGAGGAGGGAATCGCGAGGCATTGGGACGCCGCCCACAGGGAAATTTCCCAGGCGGCTTCGGGCGGCACGGAAGCGGTCCCGCGCGCCGGGCGCGCCCATTCCTGGCACCAGGCAGGACCGGGATCAGCTTGATGGATTCGAGCGGGCCCGCAGCGTATCGAGCCGTAGACTTCGGCAGCGAACGCCGACGATGTCCGGCCGTTGCGCGCTCTTGGGGGAGGAATCGCATGCAGGACCTTTCGGACTCGATGGAGATCGCCGAGCCTGAGGAGAACGGTCGGAGCAATACCGCCGACTCACCTGCTGTGGACGATCCGACACCCGACTCGGACATCAACTCGACGACGGTATCGACGGTCCTGGTGGAGGTGATTCCAGGAGTTGCTGTCGTCTGTGGCGTTGAGGTTCCAGCGGAACTGAAGCCCGATCTCCTCGACTTCGGCATCGTGTCGGCCACCGACCGCAAGCAGATCTCCACCGTGCTCGCCTCGATCGGGAACACGGCGACCGTGGCCGGCAACCTCGGACACGCATTCGCCAGCGTGCAGGGGCTCTACAGGCTCGGCGCCGGGACACAGGCCTGGCTGAATGCCGGCGCAACGCTCACCGTGAAGGACGGTGCGAACCTCGGAGCAGTGTTCGCCAACGGAAAAATCGTCCATCAGGCCCGCCTCCTCCCCGTCGCTACGGTGAGCACGGCACAGACCGCGGCCTCGATCGGACCGGCGCTGGCCATGGTCGGCCTTCAGATGCAGCTGAACGAGGTCACGGGCCTTGTCAAGACCAACATCGCGCTGACACGCCAGGTGCTCGCGGCCATCCGCAACGAGCAGTGGACCGAACTGACGGGGCTCGTCACCACCATCGATCGCGCGGTCGACCAGGCGCGGGAGATCGAATCGGTCCCCACCTCCTTGTGGGACAATGTCGCGGGTAGTGAGGCGTCGCTGCGTAAGCAGCTTGAGCTGTACCGGCTGAACGTCCGTGGTCACGTCGGACAGATCGACGAGACCGACCCGGGTCGCCGCCGGGAGTATCTCCAGTCGAACGCCGAGGCAATCGTCTTCGACGCCAACGCCCTCATGTCCTCCCTCAAGGCATGGACCGGGTATCAGGCGCTCCGCGCCGGGAGGGCGAGAGCAACTGGACGCGAAGACGCTGACGAGGCACGGCTCGTCGACGTCATCGCGCGCGACACCCGTGCGGAGTTCGACTCCGCTCTCGCCGAGACGACGAGCCTCGTCGGCGCGCTGACGCGAGAGCTGCGGATCATCGCCGAGCTCCCAGGACCCGACGCATGGCCGCTGCCCGGGAAGCGGAAGGACGTGAAGGCAGCCCGCGACGTCTCCGCCCGTCTTCTGGAGGCGATCGAGCCTCTTGCCGACGCTCTCCATCCGCCGGCCCCTCCGCTCGAGGCTCCGGACGTCGTCTGCGCACCCACATCGCTGGATTCCAAGCCGTACCTCCGCATCCTGCAATGGTTCCTCGAGGACGGTGAGACCGTACGTGTCCTCGGCTTCCCCGACCAGCTCGATGCCCTCGGTCCGATTTCCGCGATCCTCGGCGGGGCGAAGGAGAAGCTGGCGGCGGCGAGGGACAAGACCGCGGCGAAGACACTGGTCGCCGTCACGGATCGCCGCATCATCACGGCCAGGACGAACACGTTCCTCGAGCAAGGCGAGATCCGTCAGGTCATCCCGATCGACCACGTGCGATACGTCCGAGCGGCGACGACACAGGACAAGAACACGCGCTTGGCCATCGACGTCATCACGCGCGACGAGAACATCCGGTGGCTCTTCCAGGCTGACATCGACAACGCTCAAGTGGACGCGCTCGCCGCCGTGCTCGCCGAGTCGATGACGATCCCTGACGCTGAACGCGATGAACTTAAACGGCGGCGCCACATCCCCATCGAGGCGGCCAAGTAGGGCGAGAATATGGGCCCGAGGTCCACGGACCCGACTGGATCCGAGGCCACGACCGGTGACGCCGAATGGGCGAGCGAGCCAATTGACATGGGCTGTGGTTGCTTGCCGCGAACGTACCCAGCTCGCACCACCGACCGAAGCTCCCATACCTCGAACGAGTGGCGTCGCAACTCGCTGTTGAGTAAGCCCGGTTCGGTGGGTGGGTTGTCTCCCGCAGGGCGTTGAAGAACACCGCATAGGACCAGGGCACGGGACCCCGCACCCCGGTGCCGAGCTGGGCAAATGCGCTGTCCCCGAGCTGGTCGACTTCCGCCTTGCCCCCCTGGATCGCGCGCGGTGGGGCACTTCTCCACCTGCCGTCGGCGGGCAGCCGGGCCCACTACGCAGCCCCTCTCAGCCCTCTCCACGGGCACGGGAAGCGCCCCGCTGCTCACTACGATCCATGGCCCGCAAGCGGTCCCGCCAGTCGTACGGATCACCGCCATACGAACCAACTGCCGCTCTTCGAAAGGGCCCTGCCATGCCTCGCCTCGCACCCGTCCCAGGTTCCCCGGCGGCGCCCACCGATCCGCCTCCCGTACCGCCCACGCCCTGGTGGAGAACCGGATGGGCACGCGGCGGCTTCGTCCTGGCCGTACCTCTGCTCGGGTGGCTCAACACGTTCCTCGGGTTCCTCATGCTGCTGGTTGCGGTCTTCCTTCTGTGGTGGGGCAATGCCTGGCGAAAGCGATGGAAGGCGGCCGCGACTGTCGCGGCCGGGGTCCTGTTCGGGGCTGTCCTGCCGCCGACACCCCAGGACACGGCGTCGGTCACTGTGGCGGGGCCAGACGCGAAAGCGCGAAACGTCGGAGGCTCGGTCAACTCCCCTTCCCCATCCCCGAGCGGCACGACGGAGGACGGGCAGGCAGCAAAGGCGAAGCCCGATCCGGCGGTCCCCGACTACCGAGGCCTGCGGCTGGACAAGGCTCAGGACAGGGCACGGGCCGACGGCTTCACCGTCGGCGACCACAACGCGTCCGACCAGAACAACGCCATCTGGATGCGCTCCAACTGGACCGTCTGCTTTCAGCAGGTCGGCACATCGTCGGGTGGCACGAGCACGATCGACTTCGGAGCAGTGCAGACCGGCGCCCCGTGCCCCGCAAGGGACGGCGGCCCCATCCCTTGGCCGAAGATGCCGGACCTGGTCGGTGCGACCTGGAAGACGGCGCAGAAGAAGCTCGCCACTCTCGACATCCCGTCCGACCGCACTTATGCGAGCACGAGCTACGGCAACGACACTCTTCCCGACGAGGGTCAGTACGACGAGTGGCAGGTGTGCGCACATGATCCGACCCGCGACGAACCGATCACCGACAGCCCGTCAGTGACGCTGTGGCTGTCCGCGCCGGTGAACGACTGTCCCGCGCATGCAGGGGAGGCCAAGGGATCGGCGGAGCTGCCCGACCGCGACCACGACTGGGACCCGGACTACCACGACCCGTTCCCCGGCGACCGGAACCGCAACAGCACCTTCCCGGACGGCCTGACCGGAAGTTCGGGTGGCTCAAGCAGCTCAGGTGGCTCGTCGAACGGCTCGGCCGGCGGGAGTGGCTGGGGCGGCTGCCGCCACTCCCGGTGGTGCTGAGCCGAACACCTGGGCCGCTCGTGCAAAGGCAAGGCCATATGAATGGTCAGACCCCATGGATAGCCTGACAGCGTGTACGACATGACGGACCCAGCCGCCGGTCGTCGGGCAGCGAAGGCCGCTGCATAGGCAGACAGAGACATGGAAACCCCTCCCTGGCGCCAACGTACGCAGTTGTCCTCCAGGGTGGCCGGACAGCGATAGGGGCCACCAGTGGAAAGCGTGAGGTCGTCGGTCGTCACCGTAGTCGCGTTATTGCTCGCCACCGGCTGCTCGGCTCAGCCGAGCACCGGTCAGGCCGAGAGCGGCGCCTGTCCACCCGTCGCCTCCGACATCTCAGCCCACCCCATACGCACATCCGGGCCCTCACGCCAGGTCGAGTTGGGTGGCGTGCGGTGCTCGGACGCGGACTCGGGCATGAGCGCTGTGGACATCACAGTGAAGAACACCGGCACGAGCGAAGCCAACTACTACGTCACCGTCGAGTTCATCGACTCCGAGCAGCACTCGCTCGCCACTGAGTACACCTACTTCGGCCACGTGAGGGCCTCGGCGACCATGTCGAGGACGGCCTACGGGGTACGGCCGACCGACGGCCGCGGGGTGGCTGTCCGCCTCGTCGAGGTGAAGCGTGAGGTCGTTCCGACGAAAGCCCCGGCAAGTGCTCTGGACACGGCGGTAGACCTCTTCGTGGAACACGGCCTCGTACCCGCCGGCACTCCGTACGGGGATTGTCCGGACACCGCACCTCAGGCCTATTGGATCGGTGACCGAGGAAACTGCTGGACCGCCGTCAATACCTTGCCACCGCTACCGGCCACATCAACGCCGCTGGCCACCCTCGCAGTTCCGACGCCCGCGCCTGCCCTTCCCGGAGCCGTGTGCCGCGACGGCTGGGTCTCCGGATCCACCGGCCGCGGAACCTGTTCCCACCATGGCGGTATCGGCCGCTGAGTCCAGCCGGGTGCTGCCTTAACAGCGCGGCTTCTTCCGGGCGGAACGCAGGGCGCTGGCCGTAGTCGATCAGCTACTGTACGGACACGTTCGATTCATGGGCGGTATGTACGTATGCGGAGGGGCACATCTTGGTCGGCAGCGCTCCCGGGCCGGAGCCGGAACAGTCGTCACCGGACCCCGCGTCCACCGTGTCCGCGACACCGCGGAACGACGAACCGCTCGTCGAACTGACCGACACCGGACTCAGCGCCGGCATCGAAGCGGAGGACCTCGGTCCGAGCCACCGGGCGCCGTTCGACCCGGAACTGATTGACGTCTATCCGCGCGCGACGACCATCGACCTGATGCTTCAGCGCCTCAAACGAGGACTCATCGATCTGCAACCCGACTTCCAGCGGCGCTCCGGCATCTGGAACGAGACGGCCCAGAGCAGACTGATCGAGTCGCTTCTCCTGCGCATCGCGCTGCCCACGATCTATGTGGCGGAGGAGGCCGACGACTCCTGGACCGTTGTGGACGGCGTGCAGCGGCTCACCACCATCGTCCGGTTCGTCAAGCCTGAGGCCGCCGGGCTGGAACCCCTGGTGCTGAGAAATCTGGAGTACCTCGACTACAACGACAAGACGTTCGAGGACCTGCCGGGGCGCATGCAGACCCGCATCCTGGAGACCGAGCTGTCCTTGTTGCTCATCCGGAAGGGCACGCCCGAAGAGGCTCGGTTCAACATCTTCACGCGGATCAACACCGGCGGTCTGCCCCTCTCCCAGCAAGAGCTTCGGCACGCGCTCATTCCGGGCGCTGCACGAGATCTGTTGGCCCGGCTCGCCGCGAGCCCCTTCTTCCTCACCGCGACCGCAGGCAGTGTCTCCCCCAGCCGCATGGCGGATCGAGAACTGTGCCTGCGTTTTCTGGCGTTCTGGCTGACTCGGCCCGGGCGATATGTCACCCAGGACTTCGACGGTTTCCTGCGCGCGGCGATGCACCGCATCAACAAGCTCACTCCGGCGGAGTTGGAGAACCTGGAAGCCCGTTTCTGTCTCGCCATGGTCGACAGCGAGCGGGTCTTCGGTGACCAGGCGTTCCGCAAGCGGTTCGGGCCATCGGTACGTCGTTATCCGATCAACAAGGCACTCTTCGAGGTGCAGGCCGTGACCCTGGCTCGGTGTACACCGGAAGAGGCCAAGGCGCTGTCCGAACGCGCGGACACCGTCGCGGTGAAGTTCCAGAGGTTGATGGAGGATCCGGCCTTCTACGACGCCATCTCCTCAGGCACCGGCGATGCCAACAAGGTCAACTACCGCTTCCAGTCAATGACGGACCTGTTCCGCGAGGTGTTGGAGTCCACGGATGCTTGAGTCGCTCACTCTCACCAACTTCAAGGCGTTCGCCCACCAGGAACTCCGTCTGGCCCACTTCACCCTGCTGACGGGACTCAACTCCTCCGGCAAGAGCTCCGTACTCCAGTCCCTGGCGCTGCTACGGCAGTCCTTCGAGTCCGGTGACCTTGCCCCAGTCGGCGGCGGCGAGGCCGGGCTACTGCTCAACGAGGAGCTGGTACAGCTCGGCATCGGGCAGGACGTACGGCACGAGTCGTATGACGAGACCGGTCCGCACATCGCGCTCGCGGTGCGTGGTGACGGCGCTTCCATCCAGTGGAGGGCCGTGTACGAGCGGGAAGCCGACCATCTGAAGCTGCTGCAGGACGAGGACAGGGACAGCCGGAATCCTGCCGGTTTGCTACCGACCCTCTTCGGGCCGGGCTTCCAGTACCTGAAAGCCGACCGTGTCTCACCCCAGGTCAGCTACCCGCGCTCGCACCACGCCGTGTCCACCCGCGGCTTCCTCGGCGCGCATGGTGAGCACACCGTGAACTACCTGCGCGCTCACCAGGACGACACCGTCGAAGCGTCAGCGCTCCTCGTCCCGGACTCCACCTCCGTCACGCTGCTCGGTCAGACAGAAGCCTGGATGCAGAAACTTTGCCCCGGGGTAAGCCTGGAGGCGGCCGGCATCGACGGCACCGACTCTGTCCGGCTGAGCTACCGCTTCGGATCGGGTGTCTCCCAGTCCAACCGGTACCGCCCCACCAACGTCGGGTTCGGGCTCACGTACGTCCTGCCGATCGTCGTGGCCTGTCTGTCGGCCAAGCCGGGGACGCTGATCCTGCTGGAGAATCCGGAGGCGCACCTGCACCCGCAGGGGCAGACCTGGATGGCGTACCTGGCGAGCGCGGCGGCCGCGAGCGGGGCGCAGATCGTGATGGAGACGCACAGCGACCACGTACTCAACGGACTGCGACTCCGCGTCAAGCAAGAGCTGCTGAGCCCCGACGCTACCGCCGTGCACTACTTCCGTCGCAAGGATCAGACCTCGGAGGTCGTCAGCCCAGTCATCGGGGTCGACGGACGGCTCTCCGAGTGGCCGAAGGGTTTCTTCGACGAGTGGGAGAACTCCCTCGACCAACTGCTCGACTGAGTAGGCACACGAAGTCAACGAACGTGCCCCGGGGGGGGGGGTCGGGGCCGTTGGCGCGGAACGAGAATGGGGTGGGGCGTGCCGCTGCATGTGTTTCTAAACGAGCTGTCCTGTGCGTCCGAGTGCCGGGTGGACGACGTCGCGGAGGGAATGCGCGCCTTCGTAGGAGTGCTCAGGCAATTACAGCGCCAGCGCGGCATCAGCCTCGCCACGCGTGAGCCGTTCAGCGAGTCAGAACTCGCGCGAGGCTATTACTACGCGCAGTGGCGCAATGACCCCCGTAACAAGGAAGAAGTTCTCTACTTCGATCGGATGCGCGACCGCTGTGTCACCTTCACAGCCGCCCTTCAGGCAGCGGCAGCGCACGAGCGGGACGACATATGGCACCGCTTCAAGGGAGTCGACGTCCAGGGGCTCCGCGCGGCCTTGATGGCTGACGGGCTCGCCCTCAGCCTGCCGCTGGCGCCAGACTGGGACACCGCCTGGGTGGATCTGGACATCGAAGAGCTGTCGGAGGGGCCTGAGCCCGGAGACATCGTCGCCGACGAGTACACGGACAAGGTCCGGCACACCTCTCAGAAGGCACACCTCGCCGAACACGAGGCGTGGATCCTCCGGGAGGGACTGGACCGCCTCTCAAACGGAGCTGAACTCTGGGCGGGCCGAACTGACTTCTTCCCCAACCTCCAGTTCCTCGACCGAGTGCAGGACGATCTGGAGAACCTGGACCCGAGGTGGTTCAAAGGTGCGCGCCAGTTGTTGCGCCAGCTTCAGGCGAGCGCGGCAGCATGGGACCCGGTCACCTCCCCCACCGGCCCGCACTGGGAAGCCCCGAACATCAGACCGGAGCATGAGAACGCCCGCAGGAACCGTTTCTGGGAGGACCAGGACGGCGAGAGCCGTTGCTTCGAGCTTCATGGGAACCTCAACCGCGGCGCCGGGCGCATCTACTTCCGGCTCGTTCACGACGAGAAAGCCATCCGCATCGCTCACATCGGGCGCCATCTCTGAAACAGACACTCCCGGCTCCCTCTCCACCAGCAAAGGCGCAGGTGACATGACTGATTCCACCCCCGGTCCCGCAGAGACGCAGGCCCGCACCAGCTACCTCCTGGACGGACGCCGGGTGACCCTCTTCGACCTGCTCAGCGCCGGGCTTCTCGTGGCGGGCGAGCATCTGTCGTTCGTTCGGCCCCGGATGGGCGAGAAGCACGAGGCCACAGTCACGTCTCGAGGATGGATCCGGCTGGCGGACGGGGAGGAGTTCCGCTCGCCGTCCAAGGCGGCCATGGTCGCCGTCGGGTATGGGTCGTTCGACGGGTGGGAGGCGTGGCAAGTGGACGACGGCAGATTCCTGACGCAATTGCGCCAAGAGCTGCTGGACCGGGCCGCCGAGGAAGCCGACCCCACGGAACCGGAGGAGGAGCAACAGACGTCGCTTTCTCCCAGGGAGCGCCATGCCCGGCTGAAGAAGGCCCGCGAGTCGGCCGAGGCGGGAAGTCCGTTCACTCTTTCCGTGCAAGAACTACTGGGCTGGTGGGGCGCGACAGGCCGAGGAATTGTTAACGAGCAGATCGAGGCCGAACTCGCCAACCACAGCCTCATCACCTCACCCGAATTCGACAAAATCCCCCTGACCGCCACGGTCCACCTGGTCAAGGCCGCGGAAGAAGACACCAAGGACATTCCTCTCACCGAGTCTCCAGCGACGATCACCGTTTCGGCGAGTGCGGCCGAAGAACAGGAATCGCGTGAGGCCGGGCTGACCGTCGGCACCCTGCCGTCCGCTCTCGGCGGCGTCGTCAGTGTCAAGCCGACGGCTACCTTCGAGGAGATCATCACGCTGATGGTGCTCCACGACTTCTCCCAACTGCCCGTCCTCGCCGGTCCCCACAACCTGCGGGGATCCGTCTCGTGGAAATCGATAGCCCGCGCCCGGCATGCCGATCCCGGCGCCCATCTCTCCCAGGCCATCGTTGACGCACGGGAGGTCCGCTACGACCACGACCTGATCGATGTCCTCCCCACACTGGCCGAGCACGACTTCGTCCTCGTCAGAGACCAGCGAAACGCCATCGCCGGCATCGTCACCGCAGCAGACGTGGCCCGGGCCTACGGCGATCTGGCCGGACATTTCCTCCTGATCGGGGAGATGGACCGCAGGCTGCGGCAGGTCATCGCGGGGGCCTTCACCCTGCCCGAGGTCACAAAACTCTGCGACCCGGATGGCGAACGCGTCACCTCCTTCGGCGACATGACCGTCGGCGACTACCAACGCGTACTGGAGAACCCCGTTCTGTGGGAGCAACTCGGATGGCCGCTCGACCGCAAGGTGTTCATCGCATGGCTTGAGGAGATCCGCAGGATCCGCAACAACGTCATGCACTTCAACAGCAGCGATCCCCTGCCGAAAGGGGACGTGGACAAGATCCGCAACCTCAACAAGCTGCTGAGGGAGTACGGGGAGTAGATCCAGGAACTCACCGCCGCACACCGCCGCGTACACGAAACACACCGTCGCCTACGGCGCGTGGCTGTGTGCGCGTCGGGCCTGGGCACAGCAGGGAGCACCCGGCAGCGTGGGCGTCATGAACAGTGAGCACTCCCCCACCTCCATGGCAGCGACCGCGAAGCGTGGTGCGGCAGAAGTGGGCACCTGGAAGGACGAGTTCACGATGCGCTTCAGCTCGACTCCTCGCGGTGCCCGCCTCGCCCGCCGCCTGGTCGCGGACCGGCTTGACGCGTGGGGGCACCCTCACACGTCCACCGCCAACGACACGCTGACCCTCATCACGGCTGAGCTGACCGCCAACGCCGTGCGCCACGGTCACGTGCCTGGACGGGACTTCGAGGTGCGGCTCATCGCCGGAGAGGAGGCTCTTCGGGTTGAGGTGTCCGACACTCGCGCGGAACGCGTACCGACGCTATCCCCCAACGAACCGCCTGGCGAGGCAGAGTCCGGCCGGGGCCTGATGCTGGTCGCCGCGCTGGCCGACGAGTGGGGGACCGCATCGCGCCACGGCGCTCCCGGTAAGACAGTGTGGGCCGAGGTGCGGTGCCCTCTCACCGGCCATTCACCCACACGCGAGTACCCGTGATGCCTCGCGTACTCTCCGTGCATGGTTTACGTCGTAGCGCTCAGTGAAGACCAACTCAACCGAATAGACATGGAGTTACGGCTGAAGCAGGTCTTCACCAAAACTGTCGCCGCCGCCTCACTACCACGCGATCCTCGACCTCAGATCACTCTGCTGGTCAGACGGCAGTCCGAAGCCGACCAGGCGTCCCCACTGGTCTGGCTGGGAGTTGTACGACAGCCACGCGGAGAGAAGGTGGCGGCAGTCGACTCTCGAGTGACCGTGGACCTATTGCGGGAATGCCCGGTTCCCGTGTCGATGCACTCCGTCGGGCAGCAACTGCCGCTCGGTGTACGGGATGCGCTCTCTGCAGCTTCGAGAAGAGAAGTCACAGTCCTGGAAGACACGATCTCCGAAGCTCTCCTCACGGTTCTCGCCCAGCAACACGAGAAGCTGCGCCTACTGCTCGAATTCCTCGGCGAAGCAGCCACGCCGGAACGCCTCGATCCGCAGGGTCGGCCCGAGGACGCATCATGGCAAGAGCAGCTCGAAGCCGCCCGGCTGGCTCTGGTTACCGGCGGAATTCCGCCAGCGCGGCTCGCCGCCTGGCGACGCCCAGCTGGTCGTCACGAACCAGTCCTGGCCGGTTTGATCGCAGAACCATACGAGCCATCGCTGATCGACTACGACATGCACCACTTCTTCGACGGAGACGATGTCTTCCAGTCCATGGGGTACCCGTACGAGGAGAACTCTCTGGGCTCCTCCTTCCGATGCGGCATCCGCGTCTTCGAGCACCTCGGCCGCCGTATTGAGATCGCGAATGTCAACGCAACCGACGTCGAAACCCGCCTCGGCACCGACATGATCTACTACCACGAGGCCACGCAAAGCTTCGTGCTGGTGCAGTACAAGCGCCTGCCACACGAGGCAAGAGAACGATGGATCCGTGTCGACAAGCGGCTGTTGAGCCAACTGGACCGGCTGGAAAGGGTGGCAGCCCTCAGCCGCCCGGCAGGCATGCCCCACGAGTGGCGCCTGGGTCCCGACCCATGCTTCGTGAAGCTCGCCTACTGGCCGTTGACGGAAACCATCGATCCGGGCCCTGCTCCGGGCATGTACCTGTCCGTGCCCTACGTGCGGCTGCTGTTGAACGATTACGCCACGCTGGGCCCCAACGGTGGACGACGGCTCGGATATCCACAGGTCGACCGCTATTTGACCAACACGGAGTTCACCACACTCATCAAGAACGGATTGGTGGGCACCGTCGGCACGACGATCCAACAACTCGCGGAACTCGGAGCGCAACGGGCCGAGGAAGACAAGATGTCCGTCGTCCTCGCCGTCGAGCGGGCCACCGACCCGTTGCGCAAGACGGTGAAGGAGCGGCACAAGCGCAACCACTCCCAGGGCTATGACAAAACGCTCGCAAACCGCTTGCGCAGGCAGCGCCGGTCCACTCCGCCCATTCCCGGCCAGCAGACGTTTCCCGAGTCCTGATCCCCGTAGTGGTCGGTCATCCGGATCGGCGCAGACCACTCAGCCATCGAGACTCCGGGCCACGAACGTCATGTGCTGAATGTTCCCCATCTTGTTCCAAGTCGTGTGAGCACCCGTGCTTACAGCACCTCGGGACCGGTCCCGCAGCCAGCTCTCCCCCGCACTCGCCTTCGAGCCGCGAAATTCCACGAGACCGGTGAAGCACCTGGCGGCCTCCCGGTTGGCGTCGTCGTACTGCCTGCCGTGCGGCACCTTGGACAAGTGGTAGGAGCGGGCGGTGGTGTAGCGGAGGATGCCCCACGGCGGGCCTCCGCCGCGTGCGGGCGGCGTCTGGGTGACGTACGTGGCGGGATGAATCCCGTAGTCGCCGTAGCGCAGTCGGGGCAGGTACGAGCGTTCGCTGTGCCGGATCTCGTGCCATGTCTCCCAGTCCGTGCGCGGGGCCTCGTACGGAACGCCTTCCCTGAAGTCGTCGGGCGGTTCGGGGAATCCGCCCGCCACGACGGTCATGGTGTGCCAGGCGGTGAGCTGAATCAGGGTGTCCAGGGCGCGCAGGGCTTCCTTGGCGGCGTCGGGGCGGTCGGGCAGGACCGTGGCGAGGTCGAGGAAGAGGTCCGCGGGGCACCCCGTGGGCAGCCGGTCGAGCAGCTCGGCGACGTCCGAGGCCGTGCGGTCGTTCCAGTCGCCGGGGAGCCGTACGCGGATACCGAGTCCGTCCTCGCGGTGTCGGGCCGCGGCGAGGGCGAGTGACTGCTGGGCGTCGGGCCGCCCGGGTCCCGTGACCGGCCGCAGGTTGCGGTGGTCCCACCAGTCGGGGGTAAGGACGTCGGCCAGGACCGCTGCTTCGTCCTCGTCGGCGAAGGGCGCGTCCAGCCAACCGGTGCCGAGGCGCTGTGCGGTGGAGATGGCACCGGCCTCCTTGGCGATGCGTTCGGCCAGTGGTTTCGGCAGCATGCCGGGGCGGGGAGGCAGTGTCCACAGCGGAGCGACCTGACGCTGTACGTCCGGCGCCAGGGTGCGGTAGGCGGCTGCCGCGTGAGGCCGGGTCGGCAGAACGGGGACGTACAGCGGTACGGACATGGCGTTCCCCCCTTGGCGCTGCCCGTGCTCGGTTCTTCCTTCGCTTTCCTGCGTTCTGCGCGCTTCCCTCGTTTTCCTTCAGGGTGAAACCAGCAAGGAAAGCCCGAAAGGGCGCCAATCAGCCACAGTTGGGGCGAAGGACAGGGCTGTCACCGGCTCTTGCGGCGGGAACGGTCCGTTGGTGTACCAGCCCCATCACACACTGTCCGACCTGCCCTATACGGTTGATCCGCACCACACGGGGCGCCCGCTGCCACAAAAGCGCCTTGGGATCCGCAGACGTAAGGGGAGCGTCGTGAAACCCACTCTGGCCGCCGCACAGCTGCGGGGCAGTTTGACGCAGTACCTCACGACGACCTACGCGCTGGCCGACGACGACACCCGGCGAGCGCTGGAGCGGTTCCTGGGGGACCCGGAGTCGGGGATCTTCCGAGGACCGTATCTGCGGATCAGGACGCCGTTCCACAAGGCGGACGACGGGTGGGAGCGGCATCTGGAGTGGCGGCCCGGCTTCACGCCGTGGCGGCACCAGGCCAAGGCGTGGCAGCGGCTCAGCACACTGGGCGGCAGGGAGGCCGAGCCGACACTCGTGACGACCGGCACGGGTTCCGGAAAGACGGAGTCGTTCCTGGTGCCGGTGCTCGACCACTGCCGGCGGCAGAAGGCTCTCGGGCGGCGCGGCGTGAAGGCCGTCCTGCTGTATCCGATGAACGCGCTCGCCACCGATCAGGCGGGCCGCATCAGCGACTACCTGACCGCGCCCGACCTCGCTCAGGTGACCGCGGGGCTGTACATCGGCGACCGGCCGGACACCGACTTCCGGCGGGTCATGACACGGCGCGAGGAGATGCGCGTCTCCCCGCCTGACGTACTGATCACCAACTACAAGATGCTGGACCTGCTCCTGCAGCGCGGTGAGGACCGAGCGTTGTGGGAGGGCGCCGACGTCGCGTACGTGGTGCTGGACGAATTCCACACCTACGACGGCGCACAGGGCACCGACGTGGCCATGCTGCTGCGCCGGCTGGCGACGGCCGTCGGAGCCAGCCGGCCGGACCGGCCGCTCGGGCGGATCTGCCCCGTGGCGACCTCCGCGACGCTCGGGGCGGGGCGGGCGGGCACGTCCGCCGGGGGCATCCTGGACGTGGCGGCGCAGGTGTTCGGCATGCCGTTCACGGCGGACGCGGTCATCGGTGAGGAGCGGATGACCGCCGAGGAGTTCACCGGCGAGGTCGACTACGCGCTTCCCGAGCCGCCCACCCCGCAGGAGGTCATCGCGGCGTCGGGTGGCGTCGGCGTGGAGGCGAAGCCGGACCTGCTGGACCTGGACGGGCTCGCCGCCCGCATGCTGGGGCGGCAGGGCCTCGACGCGTTCCGTATCGGCCGTCTGCTGAAGCGACACGACTTCACACAGGGTGTGCTCGCGCTGCTCGACGGCGAGCCGCTGGACGAGTGGGGCCTACGGGACCGGCTCGCGCGCTTCGGATACGCCTGGGGGCGCACCGCCCGGGAGAACCCGCAGCTGGTGCTGCAAGCCCTGTCCCGTTTCGTGGCCCTGCTATCCGCCGCCCGGGACCCCGACTCCGACGAACGGCGTCCGCGTCCTCTGTTGCACGTGGAGGCCCATCTCTGGGTACGGCCGGTCACGCGCGTGCTGCGCGGGGTCGGCCAGACACCGGAGTTCCGCTGGTACGAAGACGACCGCGCGCAGGCCCGCCGCGCCGCCCTGGCCGCGGCGCCGCCCTCGGACGAGGAGGACGGCACCTCCGCGGGCAACGGGTCCTCGGGTGGAGCGAACCGGCCGCAGCCCCTGGCGGGGACGGACACTGCGGTGCGCCCCGCGCAGGTGCATCTGCCCGCCGTGTACTGCCGCGCGTGTGGGCGTTCCGGCTGGGCCGCGCTGTCACCCGAGACCGATCCGCAGCAGCTCGTCATGGCACAGGACCGGATCTGGCGGGCCGGTGTCGGCCGCGACAAGCGCCGCATCCGCTACTTCATCTCCGCGACCGAGCCTGAGCGGCGACAGGCACTCGACGCGCTTGCCGGGCGACTGCCCGCGGCCAGCGGTGTCGACCCCCTCTCCGTCGTGGTACTCGATGGGGCGCAAGGCACCTACCGGCTGCCGATAGCAGGAGACGACGGAGACCTGGTGGACGCCTGGTTCGCGCTCGCGCTGCTCGACAAGAAGACCGCTGACAAGGCAGCCAAAGACGACCGCTGTCCGGCGTGCAACACCGACAACAGCATCCGGTTCCTCGGTACGGCACAGGCGGCGCTGGCCTCGGCCACGGTCACCCAGCTCTTCACAGGCGGGGACATCGCGCTGGTACCGGAGGAACGCAAGACACTGCTGTTCAACGACTCCACGCAGGACGCCGCGCACCGCGCTGGATACGTCGCCAACGCCTCGTACAAGTTCTCACTCAGGTCGCTGCTCGCGCACAACCTCGACGAATCCGGAGCGGCGACCGCGCTCAACGACCTGATCGGCAACGTACTCGACTCGGTGGACGACCCCGACGCGCTGGCCGCCGTCGTACCCCCGGATCTGCACGACGAGCCGGGTGTCGACCGGGTGTTGTCGGGCCGCGGTACCGGCGACGCCCGCACCTGGCGGCTGATCGGTGAACGGCTGGCGTTCGCCACGATCATGGAGTTCGGGCTGCGGTCACGGCTGGGCCGCACCCTGGAGCTTACGCGGACGGCCGCCGCTGAGGTCGTCGTCGACGAACCGGAGCGGGTCACCGACCTCGCGCGCGATCTGCACCTCGCGCTGCCGGGCCAGATGGTGATGACGGGTGGCCTCCCCACACCCGAGCGGTATCTCGCCTACGTGCGAGGCATCCTGGAGCGGCTGCGGTTGCGCGGCGCGGTCCGGCACCGGTGGCTGGAGCAGTGGATGCGGGAGGCCGGCTCCGACCGGTTCCTGATCAGCGGACGGCGGCCCGACGGCATGCCCGCCTTCCCGGAAGGGGTCGCGCCTCCTCGGTTCCTGCTGGACGGGCAGAAGGACAGGACCGAGTTCGACGTGGTCACCGGCCGACAGGCATGGTTCCAGGACTGGACCCGCCGCTGCCTCGGGCTGGACGCCGTCGGGGCCACCGAATACCTCCGCCGACTCCTGCCCGCCCTCGCCGACGAGCATGTGCTCAGTGTGCGGACGGCGAAGGACCGCACCACGCGCGTCTACGGCCTCCAGCCCGGCCACATCCAGGTACGGCTGCTGGACGACTCGATCGTCAACAAGGCGTTCGTGGCGTGCGAGGACTGCGGCTGGCAGCAGGTCGTGCCGCCGGAGCGGCGTACCCGCTGGTACGGCCATCCGTGCCCGCGCTACCGGTGCAAGGGATACCTGACGCCGCCGCAACCGGGGATGCACCGCTCGGCGGGGTCCGACCCGCACGGCGGCAGCGGGGGCCTCACGGCCGCGGGCGTCGGTGTACTCCAGGAGCGCGACTACACGAACGACTACTACCGGCGGCTGTACCTGACCGGTGGCACCTTCCGCGTCGTGACGGCCGAACACACCGGCATGCTGACCCGCGCGCAGCGAGAGCAGGTCGAACGGACCTTCCGCGCCGGTACGCACTACACCGACCCCAATGTGCTGTCCTGCACTCCCACCCTGGAACTCGGCATCGACATCGGTGACCTGTCGGCCGTGCTGATCGGCTCGCTGCCGAAGGGCCCCGCGAATTATGTGCAACAGGCGGGCCGCGCGGGACGCAAGACGGGTAACGCGCTGGTCGTCGCCTTCGGCGGACGCCGTGCCCGGGACCTGTACTACCTGGACCAGCCGCGAGAGATGATCGCGGGCGACATCGTGCCGCCCGGCTGTTACCTGTCGGCGGTGGAGATCCTGCGCCGCCAGTACACCGCGTGGCTGCTGGACCTGGCTGCTCGCGGCGGCCTCTCGACCTCGGACGACGAGCATCTGCAGCCGGTGCCCCGGCTCGCCTCCGCACTCTTCGGTACGACGGGCTGGTGCCAGGACCTCGCGGACGCCGCTCAGACACACGGGGCGACGCTCGTCGAGCAGTTCCTGGCCCTGTTTCCCGAAAGCGGCGCTCCCGCACCGGCCGCGGACGGCCTCGTCACGCCCGACGGTGACGACACCGGAGTGTCGGCGCATGCGGCCGACGAACTACGAACGTACGCGATCGGCGGCATCGTACGAGCTCTCCAGGAGGCGGAGGAGGACTGGACCGGACGGCGGGAGGAACTGCGGCGCAGGATCGCCGCGATCGACGAGGCCGTCGACTCCCTGGCCCGCACCGACGAGGTCCAGGACCGAGAACGGCGGGAACTGCTTGCCGAGCGCCGCAGCACGGGGGACCTGCTGCGGGAGCTGAGCCGGACCAGCGCGCACGGCACACTCGTCGAACTGGGGCTCCTTCCGAACTACAGCCTGGCCGACACCACGACCCAGCTGGAAGCCACCCTGTACTGGTCCGAGGTCCCCTCGGACAGCGACGACCCGTCCGAGACAGGAGCCCCCAGGGAAGCCAGGCCGCCCACCGGCACGGAGCGCATTTACCGCAGCGAGACCCGCGACTACGAACGCTCCCGCAAAACAGCCCTCACCGAACTGGCCCCCGGCAACAGCTTCTACGTCAACGGCTACAAGCATGTGGTGCGCGCCCTCGACATCGGCAGTCCGGAACGCCGCGCCTGGTCGGTGTGGCGGCTGTGTCCCTCCTGCGGATACGTGCGCACGCAGGACGCGCAGACCGACACCTCGGCCTGCCCGCGCTGCGACGGACGGGAGATCGCCGACGCGGGCTGTATCCAGTACGTGCTCCAGCCGCGCCGGGTCGTCGCCCGCGACAAACGCGACGATGCCCGGGTGCGGGACGACCGCGACGAGCGGGCCCGCCGACAGTACGCGGTGCTCACCACCGTGGACATCGACCCCGACCATCTCGCCATCGACTCCTGGCGGCACGAAACGGCGACCTTCGGCGTGGACTTCTCCCGGAAAGCCGTCATCAGAACGCTGAATCTGGGGCTCGACCGGCAGGACGGCAGCTCCACGGTGCCGCTGGCCGGCGAGGAAGTACGGATCAACCCGTTCTACGTCTGCACCGCCTGCGGTGGGGCGACGGCGGAGGGCAAGCCGGTCGTCGACCAGCCACAGCACGCGCTGACCGAATCGGGGGCCGCCACCACAAAGGGCAGCTTCCACCATCTGCTGTGGTGCCCCCGGCGGCGTACTCACGGATCCGCCGGCGCGCAGGGGCGTGGGGCGGGCCAGGACGTACCGCTGCTGCTGGCCCACGAGCTGACCACGGAAGCCGTACGGATCCTGCTGCCGGCCTCGGTGACACGGGCCCGGGAACGGCTCGCCTCCTTCACCGCGGCGCTGTTCGCCGGCATCGCAGCGCGCTACGGCGGCGACCCCGACCACATCGACATCGCCGCCGCCTCCATGCCGGACAGCCCGGACCAGCTCGGCTCGGACTTCCCGCGGCGCTTCCTCGTCGTCTACGACCGGTTGCCCGGCGGCACCGGCTACCTGCACCGACTGGCGTCCTCGGACGGTTTCCGCGAGGTGCTCCTCAAGGCGCGCGAGGTCATCGACACCTGCCCCTGCCAGCAGAAGGAGCTGGACGGCTGTCACCAGTGCCTGCTGCGCAGGGTGCCCCCGTCGGACTACGACCGCGTCTCCCGCCGGGAGGTGCAGTCCATGTTGGACGAACTCCTCGGCGCCCACGGCGAATGCTGGCAGACTGTCCCAGTCTTGACTACCCGTCAGATCCCACTGGAGCGACAGGCGGAGAGTGACCTCGAGGTCATGTTCGTCGACATGTTGGAGGAGTGGGCCAAGCAGCCCGAGTCCCGGGCGACGGCGGACACGTACACCACGCCGGCGGGCACCCGCGCGCTGGATCTGCGGCTGACCACCGGCGAGGGAACCACCGTGAGCTGGCGAGTTTCGCAACAGCGTGTCCTCGACGGGACTCGGCCCGACGTCCTCTTCGAGCGGCTCGACGCACCGGGCCCGCGGCTCGCCGTCTACCTGGACGGATACCGCTACCACGCGAGCACCGAGTACAACCGTCTCGCGGACGACGCGACGAAACGGGCCCGACTCCGGGCGGACGGGCTGCGAGTGTTCCAACTGACCTACCCCGACATCAAGGAGTGGCGGAACCGGGTCCGCGACACGGGATACGCCGGGGTCGCTCCCGCGGATCCGGTGTGGTTGCCCTACGACCAGGAAGCACAGGGGCGGGCACGCGCCTATTACGAGCGCACGCGCGGCGGCCTGCCCGGCGAACTGTCGGAGACCGTGTGGGTCAACCCGGCCGAACTGCTGCTCGCCTACCTCCGCGCCCCCGACGCCCAGCGGTGGCACCACCGGGCCGAGGCCGCCGTCGCCGGATTCATCGGGACACCGGGCCTTCGGGACACACCGGTGCGAGCGGACATGGTCGGGCGGGCCGTGGAAGGAGCGCTGCGCGGCGAAGTTTCCGACGCTCCGAACGGGCCGCTCCGCGTTTTGACGGCGACGGACCGGTCCGGATGCCGGGTTGTCCTCGTCGCCGACGTGAGGCACCGGCCACCCACCTGGACGGGACTCACGCTCCTGGACGACAGCGCCCACGCCGTCGCGGACGAGAAGACCCACAAGCGGCGTTGGCAGGCCTGGCTGTACTGGAGCAACGTACTGCAGTTCCTGGAGCACGGCGGAGGGGACAGCGCACAGCTCACCACCGCGCTCCTGGACGGCTTCACTGCGGACGTGCTCACCGTGACCGGCGGAGCGGGGTGGCTGTCCTCGACCCGCATCATCCCGACCACCGCCGACGGCTCACAACGGGAACCGGACAGCCTGCCGCCGGTGGCTGTGACCACCGGACTGCCCGCGGTACCGGCGAGAACGACCGAGGAAGCGCCCTTCGAGTCCCGGCCGAAGCGCGACGGTGCCTGGGACGCGGTACTGGAGTACGTGGACCCCGACGAGGCGGGGCTGGCCGAACTGGCCCACGCACTCGCCGAACTGGGCGTTCCCGCACCCGAGGACGGCTTCGAACTCGACGAACACGGCTGGCAGGCCGAACTGGCCTGGCCACCCGCCCGAATCGGTGTGGTTCTGGCGCCACAGGGCACGCCCGAGAACCCCGACATCGAGGCACAGGACCGCGACCGTGCATTCGCCGCCGCCCATTGGGACGTACGGCCGGCGGGCGAGTGGACGGCGGAGGAGATCGCCGCCCGTCTCGGCGTCAGTGCCGAGCGGACACCGAACGGCCCTGCAGATCACGGTGGGCAGGACAACGGCACGGCCGGGCACAACGAGAACAAGAACGAGAACGGGGAGTCGGCATGACGAAGACCGGAGGCGTGACGCTGCGCCTGCTCGACAAGGCGGACAAGGAGATCCTCCGGCTGCCACGCACGGTCAAGGGCGCCCTGTTCGACTTCCAACACAAGTTCAAGGACAACCCGCGCACTCCGGGGCTGAAGCTCAAGCAACTCAAGGGCGACAGCAGGATCTGGTCCGCGCGCATCAACGACGAGTACCGGGCTCTGCTGCTCCGGCTGGCCGAAGATGACTGGCTCATCGTCTCGGTCAAGCACCGCAAGGAGGTCTACGACCGGCTGGCCTACGGGATCAACCACGTCACCGGTGGCATCGAGTACGTCGACCTCCAGGTGGTGGAGGACAGCATCCTGCGGCGCATTCCGCTTCAGGGGCCACCGCCCACCACCCCGGCCGCGCCCGTCGAAGCCCCGCCCCCCTCCCCCCAACCGCTGTTCGCCGCCTGGAGCGACGCGCAGTTGAGCGAACTGGGTGTGGCGGAACCCCTGGTGCCGGTCATCCGGACCCTCGCCACCGAGGAGCAGATTCTTGGGCTGATCGAATACGCGCCGCAGCTCACCGGTGAGGTCCTGCTTGCGCTCTACGACGGAAAGCCGTTCGAAGAGGTGCGGGACGAGGTCACCGCACCCGTAGCCGCTCCGGAACCCGTCGACCCCGAAGACTTCCGGACGGCCGCCGAGCGACCCGCCACGGTCGTCACCACGTCCGACGACGCGCTGCGCGAGGCGCTGGAGGCCGGGGACTTCGGCCGCTGGAAGGTCTTCCTCCACCCTGCGCAGTCCAAGCTGGTCGAACGCCGCTACTCCGGCCCCGCTCGGGTCGGAGGTGGCCCCGGTACCGGAAAGACCATCGTCGCCCTGCACCGCGTCCGCCACCTGGTATCGCAGCTGCCGCCCGGTCACACCAAGCCCGTACTGCTGACCACGTACAACAAGAACCTCGCCGCCGACCTGCGCTCCCGCCTCCTGGAACTGGGCGGCGAGCAACTGCTGTCGCGGGTGGAGGTGAGCCACGTCGACCAGCTCGCGCTACGTGTCGTACGGGAGGCCGAGCCCGGCAGCCGCAAGCAGACCATCGACGACAGCCAGGCCGTACGGGAATGGCGGGCGATGCTCGACGAACTCGGCGAGAGCGGCTGGGACGCGGAGTTCCTCCACGACGAGTGGACGCAGGTCATCCTCGGGCAGGCCGTCGGCACCCGCACCGACTACTTCCGGGCACGCCGCGCCGGGCGGGGCAAGAATGTAGGCCGGTCGGAACGGGCAGCCATCTGGCAGCTCACCGAGCGCTTCACACAGCGCCTGGACCGGCTCGGACGCCAGACGTGGGACCAAGTGGCCGAGCGCGCCGCCCGCCTGGAGATAGGGCGGGAGCAGCGTATCCGCGCCATCGAGCAGCAGCGGGAAGAAGCGGGCGGCCTGGACAACATCCACCTCCAGGACGGCTCCGGCGGCTGGCTACGCTACCGGTACCGGCACATCGTCGTCGACGAGGCACAGGACCTGCGTCCCGCGCACTGGAAAATGCTGCGGGCGATGACGGCCCGCGAGGCGGACGACCTGTTTCTGGTAGGCGACACCCACCAGCGCATCTACAAGAACCAGGTGACGCTCGGCAGCCTCGGCATCAACATCCGCGGACGGTCCGCGAAGCTCAGCCTCAGCTACCGGACGACACGGCAGATCCTGCGTTCCGCGCTGGAGGTGCTGGGCGAGGAGACCTACGACGACCTCGACGGCAGCTCGGAGACCCTGGCCGGGTACCGTTCCGTACTCAGCGGCGGCGCGCCCGGCATGCACCCGTGCCCCGACTGGCAGTCGGAGCGCGAGGCGATCGCCGCACACATCCTGGCCTGGGACGCCCATCCGGACGAGCGGATCGCGCACGAGCGGATCGCCATCTGCGTTCCCACCAACCTGATGGCGAGTGAGGTGGGAAGCACGCTCGCGGAACACGGCATCCGCGCCCTTGAGATCGGCGCCGACGGCGCGCGGGGCGGGTCCGGAGTTCACATCGGGACCATGTTCCGGTTCAAGGGATTGGAATACCAGCGCATGATCATCGCCGGGGTCAGTGACGGTCTGGTCCCCCGCGAGCAAGTCAACCAGCTGCGTCAGGTGGACCCCGCCCGCTACCGGAGGGAACTCCAGCGGGCGCGATCCCTGCTGTTCGTGGCAGCGACCCGGGCACGCGACAGTCTCGACATCTTCTGGCATGGCAAGCCGAGCCCGTTCCTGCATCACACGCCTTCGTGAGCAGCGTGCCTAAGTTGACTCTTGGTAAGCGCGGAGTGATCACGGTCTGACATTCACGTTCACGGGTGTCCGACGGACTGTTACACCCTCTGTGACTTCAGGGACTTTAAGCGCTGCCCGAGGGGACTCCCGAGGGACTTTGCGCCGCCTGACGCGACAAGCTTCCGAAAAGCCGGAAAGGGCCTCCGTCGTAGTTCAGAGGCCCTTTCCTAGGCAAGTCCGTAAGTGGCGACAGACGAGCCGGGCCGTACGCCGGGTTCTGTTTCCGGGAGGACCTCACGATCCCCCCGGCGACGGCCATCCATCTAGGGCCTACGTTGCCGTAGGCCTCGTGCGGTCTACCCGGGGACTCGGGCGGGCAGCCCTCGAACGTCCCCGCAGAGCGCTTTTTAAGGCGCTCCTTTTGACCTTGCTCCGGGTGGGGTTTACCTAGCCGCCTGAGTCGCCTCAGGCGCTGGTGGTCTCTTACACCACCGTTTCACCCTTACCCAGTGCCGAAGCACCGGGCGGTTTGTTTTCTGTGGCACTGTCCCGCGGGTCACCCCGGGTGGCCGTTAGCCATCACCCTGCCCTGTGGAGCCCGGACGTTCCTCGGGGAGTCCTCCCAGGGAGGATTCCACGCGGCCGTCCGCCCGGCTCGTCTGCCGTGGGGACCATGTTACCGGGGACTCGGGGCACGATGGTTCCGCGGTGACCTTGACCGGGCCCGCCGTGGCCAGGACCGAGCCGGTCAGGATGAGGGCGAAGGCGACGCCCACACCGAGAGTCAGCGGCTCGGACAGGAACAGCACTCCCGCCACCACCGCCACTGCCGGGTTGACGTACGTGATCACCGTCGCCCTCGTCGGGCCGACCTCCTTGATCAGTTCCAGGAAGGCGACGAAGGCCACCGCCGTGCAGATCACGCCGAGGCCCGCGAGGGCGGCGAGGACCGAGGCGGAGGGGACTGAGGCAGGCCAGGTCAGGGCCGCTCCCGGGGCGTACACCAGGGCCGCCAAGGCCAGGCATGGTGCCGTGAGCTGGAGAGACGGGACGTCCTTCAGGTGGCGCGCGGCTATCAGGGGCGCCGTCGCGTACCCCACCACCGTCACCAGCACCTCCGCCATCGACTTCGCGTCGCCCCCGGTGAGGTGCGGGACCGTCAGTACCCCTACACCCGCAAGGCCCAGTCCCAGGCCCGTCACCCGCCGTACGCCCAGCCGTTCCGTGTCGCCGAAGAAGCGGGCCAGGACCACGCCGACTATCGGTACGCCCGCGATCAGCAGACCGGCCGTGGAGCTGGAGAGGTGGCGTTCCGCTTCCGTAAGCGTGTACCAGGGGCCCATGATCTCTATGACCGCGAAGGCCAGCATGGGGCGCCAGTGCGACCGTACGGTCGACGTCAGACCTCCCTGCCGGATCGCGAACGGCAGCAGGAGCAGCGCGCCCACAGCGCAGCGTACGAACACCACCATCGCCGCGGACAGCGGGGCGTCCACCGCCACTTTGATCATCAGGTAGGGGATGCCCCAGACCACTCCCATCAGGGAGAACAGGAACCAGCCGCGTGCAGTCATGCGGCCATCCTCAACATCTCAACGACTTACGTCTTGAACGCTGTTGCGGTACGCCGCCGGGGTCACCCCCAGCACCCGGCGGAACCAGCGCGTCAGGTGGGCCTGGTCCGCGAAGCCCACCAGGCCCGCCACCTCGGCCGGGCGCAGACCGGATTCCAGTAGGCCGCGCGCCCTGCCGACCCTGTACTGGGCCAGCCATGCGTACGGCGGCACCCCCATCGTCGTACGGAAGGCCCGAAGGAGTTGGTACCGGGACAGGCCCAGGTCCGCGGCCATGTCGGCGAGGGACGGGGGTGACAGCAACTCGTCGGCCAGGCGGTCGCGTACCGCTCTCGCCACCGCCTCCGCGCCCGGGATCGGGCAGGTCGTCACGCGTGCCGTGGAGTGGCGGCAGGCCAGGGCCGTCAACAGCCAGGGGAGGCGGGACTCCGTCTCCAACGGGTCGGGGCAGGCGCTGAGTTCGGTGTGGGCGGAGAGGAGTGCCGCGGCCAGTTCCGGGTCGTCGAGGAGTGGTTCGCGGAAGTGGGGGAGGCCGATGTCCGCGCTTCCGTCCGTGAGCAGAGCCGGCGCGGCGTACAGGGCCCGGTACGCGTAACCGTCCGTCGTGTTTCCCGGGCCGCCCGTGTGCATCTCGCCCGGGGCCAGGACGACGATCGAGCCGGGGCCCGTGCGGATGTGGCCGCCGCGGTAGTCGATGAGCTCCGCGCCGCCGACGCAGACGCCGATCGTGTACTCGTCGTGGGTGTGGGGGGCGTATACGTGGCGGTCGAAGCGGGCGGTCAGGAGGTCCAGGGGTGGGCCGCAGCGGCCCAGCCGAGCCCTGGTCCACAGAGCCTGTTCCCGTGCGTTCATCGCCTGCCCCCGTCCATCGCTAAGGGTGCAACGACTTCAGGCCCCTCTTCCATGCCGCGTCCAGGTCCGCGTCGTCCGGAAACCTGCCGTGGATCTCCAGGATCACCATGCCGTGGGCGAAGGCCCAGACCGAGCGGGCCAGGTCCAGGTCGCCGCCGCAGGTCCGCAGCAGCGGCATCGCGGCACGGTCCTCCAGGCCCGGGGGGAGCGCGGGGCGTGGGAGGGGGCGTTCGGTGCTGAGGCAGTAGAGGTGGGGGTGGGCCAGGGCATACGCCCGGTAGGCCTCGGCCAGGGCCGGCAGGGAGCCGGGGGTTCGTTGTTCCGCGGTCTCCAACGCCTCCGCGGACTCCTCCAGCATCTGCGCGACCAGTTCGACCTCCACGGCCTGCTTGTCCGGGAAGTGCTTGTAGAGGGAGGGCGCCTTGATGCCCAGTCGGTCGGCAACGGCCCGCAGGGTGAGCGCGGTGGGGCCGGACTCCTCCAGCAGCCCTCGTGCGGCCGTCGCGATCTCCCGGGCGCGGGGGGTGAGACGGTCACCCGGACGGTCACTCTGTCCCTGCCCCTGTCCCTGCCCCTGTCCCTGCCCCTGCCCCTGCCCCTGCGCCACGGCGGCACCTGCCCGCTCCCCCGGTCCACCGTTGGCGTCAGTCACGCTGGAACCCCTCCTTCGTCCGCAGCCCGTACCCGAAGGCGCGATCGAACGAGATGTGGGCGAGCCAGCCGCACAGGGCCGCGAACGCCGGGGGCCAGGCGGTCACGGGGCCGAACGTGTACAGGGCCATCAGCGCCAGGGGGACCGCCGCCCGGTGCATCGCGTTGTAGTACGGCACCGCGCGCGGCGGGAGCTGCCCCTTCTCCATCCCGGGCGCCTCGTCGAGGGCGACCAGGAAGGTCAGGTCCGGGAGGACGAAGAAGGCGAGGGCGAGGGTGCCCGCGAGCCAGCCGTGGTTGACGGCCTCCAGCACCGCGAACGCGGACCAGAACAGTGCGCCCGCGAGCCAGGCCGTGCGGCGGACGATGGTGAGGACTCGGCGGTCACGGACAGGACGACCGGTGGTGGTGACCGTGCTCATGGTTTTCCTCCGGCAGACTCGGCTAACATCGTTAGCCACACCGTATGGCTAACGATGTTAGCCGTCAAGCGAACGGCAAGGCTCAACCGTCAGCTTCGGCGTCGTCGGCGGCGGCTCACGCAGGCGCGAACCGCACCTTCCCGCCACCCGGACCCGCCAGTTCCGCCTCGATGAGCCTGACCCTCAGCCGCTCTCCCAGCCTCTGCCCCAGCCCCTCCCCCTCCACCCGGCCGATCACCGCCGGTGTCTCCAACTGCACCGTTCCGAGCGTCGGTCGGCGTTCGTCCACGTCCACCACGCAGCCGTCGAAGACCTCGCCCACGCGGTCCTTCAGCAGTGCCGCCTCGACGATGTCGACGCACGCCCGCTCGGCCCTGTTCGCCCGTCGCGAGCCCTCGGACATCTCACCCGGCAGGGCGTCCAGCGCGGAACGAACCCAGTCCGGCACCTCCGCCCCTGCCACCGCTGCCAGGCAGATCTCCGACGCATACCGGTCGACCAGACGCCGAAGCGGGGCCGTGCAGTGGGCGTAGGGGGCGGCCACGGCCGCGTGGGTGGTGATGGCCGGGAGGACGCCGTCGCGGAAATCCGTGTAGCCGGCGCCGCGCAACAGCGTCGTGCACTCCAGGAGGAAGGCCGCGTGGTGGGGGATCGCCGGGTCCAGGGACCGCACCAGTGCCGCGTACGACATGTGGTGCGGCCAGTCGATGTGCAGGGCCTGGGCGGTACGGCGGAGGCGGCCGACCGCGCCGTCCGGTGCGGCCGGGAGCGTGCGGAGCACTCCCGTTCCGTGTGTGAGCATCAGGTCGGCCGCGGCCATGCCCGTGAGCAGGGAGATCTGGGCGTTCCAGCCCTCGGCGGGCAGTGGGGCGCGGTAGGTCGGTTCGTATGTGCCGTTCCGCTCGACGATCTCCTGTTCGGGGACCCGCAAGGAGATTCCGCCGCGCTCGACCTCCAGCGCCTCTCGCAGCCGGCCCACCTCCGCCAGCAACACCAGCGGTTCCTCGGCCGTGCCGGAGTCGATCGCCTTCTGTACGCCCTCGTAGGCGAGCTTGGCCCGGCTGCGGACCAGGCAACGGCGGACGTCGGCCGCGGTCGTACGGCCGTCCGCGTCGAGGTCGATCGTCCACAGGGCGGCCGGGCGGACCTGGTCCGGGAGCAGGCTCGCGGCCCCCTCGCTGAGCAGGGGCGGGTGCAGAGGGACCTTCTCGTCCGGGAAGTAGAGGGTGGCGACCCTCCGATGCGTCTCCGCGTCCAGCGCCGATCCGGGGACGACGAAGGCGGCGACGTCGGCGATGGCGTACCGGACGCGGTAGCCGGTGCCCTGCCGGGACAGGTGCATCGCCTGGTCGAGGTCGGTGGACGTGGGCGGGTCGATGGTGAGGAGGGGGAGGTCGGTGGCGTCGTCGTAGGCCTGGAGCGGAGGCGTCCGTTGCGCCTCCGCCGTCACGTCGGGCGGGAAGTCCGACGGCACGCCGAGTTCGGTGCGCAGGGCGTCGAAGGCAGCCCGTAGCGGGACGTCGGTCACGCGTATGCGGCGGCGGGGCATACAGCGAGCGTAGGGCCGGGCGCACCGGCGAGCACGCCGTACGCTGTGGCGGAGTTCAACAGAAGGAGATCTTCCGTGCTGGTCCTGCTGCCTCCCTCCGAAGGCAAGGCGTCCTCCGGTCGTGGCGCCCCGCTGAAGCTGGAGTCGCTCTCGCTGCCGGGGCTCAACGAGAGCCGGGAGGCGGTCCTCGACGCGCTCGTGGAGCTGTGCGCGGGGGACGAGGAGAAGGCGCGCGAGGTGCTGGGGCTGAGCGAGGGGCTGCGGGGCGAGGTCGCGAAGAACGTCGAGCTCAGGACCGCGGGAGCACGGCCCGCCGGGGAGATCTACACGGGTGTGCTCTACGACGCCCTCGACCTGGCTTCCCTCGACACGGCCGCGAAAAGGCGGGCCGGGCGTTCGCTGCTGGTGTTCTCGGGGTTGTGGGGTGCGGTCCGGGTGACCGACCGGATCCCCTCCTACCGCTGCTCGATGGGGGTGCGGCTGCCGGGGATCGGGGCGCTGGGCTCGCACTGGCGTACGCCGATGGCCGGCGTTCTCGCCGAGGCCGCCGGGAACGGGCTCGTGCTCGACCTGCGGTCCTCCGCCTACGCCGCCGCGTGGAAGCCGAAGGGCGAGGTCGCGGGGCGGACGGCGACCGTACGGGTGCTGCACGCGCCGACCGGGAAGGTCGTCAGCCACTTCAACAAGGCGACCAAGGGGCGGATGGTGCGGAGTCTGCTGTCCGCGGGGGTCTCCCCGAAGGGCCCGGCCGAGCTGGTGGAGGCGCTGCGGGAGCTCGGGTACGTGGTGGAGGCGCAGGCGCCCGCGAGGTCCGGGCAGGCGTGGGCCCTGGATGTGCTGGTGGACGAGATCCACTGAGGTCCGCCCGCGGGGACGGAACGAGGACACCACGAGGCCAGCCGTTGCAGACGATGCAACGACCTTTGCGCACCTCGCATCGCTTCGGCAGGATGACGCCATGGCCTCCTCCACGCATGCCTCCCTTCTCGACATCGCGCCCGTCGTCCCCGTCGTGGTCGTGGCGGACGCGTCCGACGCCGTGCCGCTCGCGCGGGCGCTGGTCGCCGGTGGGCTGCCCGCGATCGAGGTGACGCTGCGCACCCCGGCCGCGCTCGACGCGATCCGGGCGATCGCCGACGAGGTGCCGGACGCGGTGGTCGGGGCCGGGACGGTCATCACGCCGGCCCAGGTGGGCGACTGCGTGGCCGCGGGGGCTCGCTTCCTGGTCAGCCCGGGGTGGACGGACGTACTGCTGGCGGCGATGCGGGAGTCGGGGCTGCCGTTCCTGCCCGGGGTGTCGACCACGTCGGAGGTCGTGGCGCTGCTGGAGCGGGGCGTGACGGAGATGAAGTTCTTCCCCGCGGAGGCCGCGGGCGGTACGGCGTATCTGACGTCGCTCGCCGGGCCGTTGCCGCGGGCGCGGTTCTGCCCGACCGGGGGGATCGGGCCCGGCAACGCGCCGGAGTACCTGTCTCTGCCCAACGTCGGCTGTGTGGGCGGGACTTGGATGCTGCCCGCCGATGCCATCGCCTCGCGGGACTGGGGGCGGGTGAAGGCGCTGGCCCGGGAGGCCGCCGGGCTGAGGATGCTACGGGCGCAGGTGTGAGGTGTCGTTGAGGAGTCGCACGCTGGCGTTGCCGTCGGCGTAGTGGGCCACCACGGACAGGGAGGCCGCCGAGAGTTCCATGCGGAACAGGGACTCGGGCGGGGCGCCCAGGGCGAGGCGCACGAACGTCTTGATCGGGGTGACGTGCGTGACGAGCAGGACCGTGCGGCCCGCGTACGCCGCCACGAGCTTGTCCCTGGTCGCCGCGATCCGGGTCGCCGTGGCCGTGAAGCTCTCGCCGCCGCCGGTCGGTTCGGCCTCCGGGTCGGACAGCCAGGTGTTCAGGTCGTCCGGGTAGAGCTCGCGCACCTCGCCGAAGGTCAGGCCCTCCCAGGCGCCGAAGTCGGTCTCGATCAGCCCGTCCTCGACGGTGACGTCCAGGCCGAGCCGGTCGGCCACGGCGGCGGCGGTCTCCCGGGTACGGGTCAGCGGCGAGGCCAGGATGTGCTGGATCGTGCCCCGCCGGGCCATGGCTTCGGCCGCTCGCTGCGCCTGCTCCCTGCCGACGTCGGAGAGGGCCGGATCGGTACCGCCGCTTCCCGAGAACCGCTTCTGTGGGGTCAGCGGGGTCTCACCGTGCCGCAGGAGCACGAACGTGGTGGGCGCGCCCATGTCGGCCGGGGCCCAGCCCGGACTCGCCACGGTACGAGCCGCCCGCACGTCGGCCTCCGCCCTGGCGCCAGCGGCTGCACCGCCGGGGGTCTCCGCCCCGCCGCGACGGGACGACGACGCCTGCGACGACGCCGGGGACGAAGAGGAACCGGCGGAGGAAGCAGCCGCGGGTGACGCCGAGCCGGCGGACGGGAACAGCGCCGAAGGTCCCGCCCACGCCGACGAACCCGCCGCGGACAGCCCCGCCGAAGAGGAGTTCGCCGTCGCAGACGAACCCGCCGAAGGCGCCCACGAACCGGCCGAAGTCGCAGACGAACCAGCCGAAGTCGCCGACAAACCGGCCGAGGAGGAACTCGCCGCCCCGACACCTTGCGCCCCGACACCCGTCGCCGCGACGACCGCCCCCCGCCGCACCGAACTGGCAGACGCTCCCGAGTCCATCGCCTCGTTGGCCAACCGGTCCGCGTGCTTGTTCTGCTCGCGTGGGATCCACTCGTATGTGACCTGCCCTGGCGGGTAGATCCGTGCCGCCTCCATGGCCAGCGGCTTCATGTCCGGGTGCTTGATCTTCCAGCGGCCCGACATCTGCTCGACGACCAGCTTGGAGTCCATGCGGACGTGCACGGAGGCGGACGGGTCGAGGTCGTGCGCGGCGCGCAGCCCGGCCAGCAGTCCCCGGTACTCGGCGACGTTGTTGGTGACGACGCCGAGGTATTCGTACACCTCGACCAGCGTCTCCCCCGTCACCGCGTCCAGGACCACGGAGCCGTACCCGGCGGGCCCGGGGTTGCCCCGCGAGCCGCCGTCGGCCTCGACGATGAACTCCCGCACGTCTGAAGCTCCTTACAGACCGGACTCGGACGTGCGCACCAGGATGCGGCGGCAGTTCTCGCAGCGCACCACGGTGTCGGGGGCGGCGGCGCGGACCTCGTTGAAGTCGGTGATCGCGAGCTCCTGGCGGCAGCCCTGGCAGGTGCGCTGGTACAGCTTGGCCGCGCCGACGCCGCCCTGCTGCTCGCGGAGCTTGTCGTAGAGCTTGAGGAGGTCGGCGGGGACGGTGCCCGCGACGACCGAGCGCTCCTTGGTCGCCGTGGCGGCGTCGCCGTCCAGCACTGCGAGTGCCGCGTCCCGGCGGGACGTCGCGTCGTCGATCTTCGCCTGGACGGAGGAGACGCGTTCGGTGAGCTCGGCGACCCGCTCCTGCGCGGACTCGCGACGCTCCATGACCTCCAGGACGACGTCCTCAAGGTCACCCTGGCGCTTGGCGAGGGAGACGATCTCGCGCTGGAGGTTCTCCAGGTCCTTGGGCGAGGTCACGGCACCGGAGTCCAGGCGCTGCTGGTCGCGGGTGGCGCGCTGGCGGACCTGGTCGACGTCCTGCTCGGCCTTGGTCTGCTCACGGGCGGTGTCGCTCTCCTCGGTCTGCGCGGCGACGAGCAGGTCGCGCAGCTGGGTGGCGTCCTTGGTGAGCGCTTCGATCTCGGCGTGCTCGGGCAGCGACCTGCGCTTGTGCGCGAGCTGCTGGAGGCGGACGTCGAGGGCCTGGACGTCGAGGAGGCGGATCTGGTCGGCGGGCGCGGCGTTCAGTTGGGGGCTCCAGGTGAAGGGGAGTGACTGGTCCAGGGGTCGGTGACCGTCTTGGAGACGTGCACGCGCAGGTCCCAGCCGTGGCGGTCGGAGATCTCGTCGAGCTGGGCGGCGGCCAGCTCGCACCAGGGCCACTCGGTGGCCCAGTGCGCCGCGTCGAGCAGTGCGAGGGGGCCTTGGGCGACCGCTTCGGAGACCGGGTGGTGGCGCAGGTCCGCGGTGAGGAAGGCGTCGACGCCGGCCGCGCGGACCTGGTCGAAGAGGCTGTCGCCGGAACCGCCGCTGACGGCGATCGTGCGGACGGTGGCCTCCGGGTCACCGGCGACGCGGATGCCCTGCGCGGTGGCGGGCAGGCGCTCGGCGGCCCTCGCGGCGAACTCGCGCACGGTCATCGGGGAGTCCAGCTCGCACACGCGCCCAAGGCCCCGGCGCCCGGACGGATCCGTCGGGTCCGGCACCAGGGGCCCTACGACCCGGACGTCGAGGGCGCCGGCGAGCGCGTCGGAGACGCCCGGGTCGGCGGTGTCCGCGTTGGTGTGGGCCACGTGCAGGGCGATGTCGTTCTTGATCAACGTGTGCACGACGCGGCCCTTGAAGTGCGAGGCCGCCACGGTCGTCGTACCGCGCAGGTAGAGGGGGTGGTGGGTGACCAGCAGGTCCGCGTCCAGCTTCACCGCTTCGTCGACGATCTCCTGGACCGGGTCGACGGCGAACAGGATCCGCGTGACCTCCTGGTCGGGATCGCCCACGACGGTGCCGACCGCGTCCCAGGACTCGGCCCGCTCGGCGGGCCACAGGCTCTCCAGCGCGGCGATGACTTCAGACAGACGGGGCACGGGGCAAGGCTACCTGCCTGTTCTTCCCGGTAGAACCTGTGCCGTCGGTCCACCGGAACCCGCGCCCCGGCGAGCACAGTCGTCCCGGTTTCCTCAGGCGAATCGTTCCTGGGCCATCCCTTTGTGTGACGCGAAAGCCTGCCGGTCCCACGCCTGTGCGTGCGAAAACTACTTTCGTGGCCGGAGGTGACCAGACGATGACGGCCTGTGCCATCGAGCCCGCGGCGGCTGACGAGGACGGGGAGAGCCCGCGGACGCATTGCGTGATCACTGTCGACGGCTCCTACGCGGCCCGCCTCGCCCAGAACGGCGACTCCTGGTTCCCGGAGCGCTGGACCCTGGACGGCCCCGAGCCGTACGCGGTGCCACTACCCGGCAACCAGCCCGAGGAGCCCGGTACCGAAGTGCACCCGATGAGCGACGGAAGGGTGCTGATCAGGCGGTTCGCGGACGGGCGGCACAACTTCTCGCTGCTGTACCCGACCGGCCCCACCACCGGCGAGCTGCCGTTGGGCGCGGTCGAGTGCCCCGACGAGGGGACGGCCCTACGGCTGCTGCCGCCGGCGCCGGGCGGCGAGAAGGCGTACGCGCTCGCCGTGGGCCGGCGCTCCAGTGCCGTGTGGCTGGTGGCGGGCGGCGCCTTCGGGCCCGAGCACCTGGCGGAGATCCCGGGGCGCTGCTCGGGCGGGGTGTGGCTGGACACGGCGGGGCGGATGCTCGTGCTCGACCGGGAGGTGGGCGGCCGCACCAAGTCCGTCGTGGTCGATCTGGAGCGGGGCGGGGAGGTGTCGCCGCTGCTGCAGATCGCCGACGGCAGCGACGACCGGCTGCTGCTTGCCGACCCGGACAGCGGGCTGCTGCTGATCTCCTCGGACGCGCCCTCGCCGGGGCGTGAGCGGCTGGGGTGGGGGGTGTTGGGCAGCACGCTGCCGGTGCGGTTCCCGGAGTGCCTGCGGGTGCCGGACTGCACGGTGACGCCGTTCGCGATCCAGCCGGGGCAGGTGCTGACGCCGGAGAACTGTGGGGTGGCGCTGCGCATCGACGGCCCGATGGGCAGCTGGGTGGGTGTGTGGCGGCCCGCGGCCCGGCAGGTCGAGCATCTCCTGGCGCCCGAGGGGTGGTTGGCGGGGGCGGGACTGTGGACCGAGGCCGGGGAGCTGCTGCTGCCGTACACCACGGCGGACGCGCCGTGCGGGGTGGCGCGGTGGGCGGCTGCATCCAGGAGCGGGGTCCTCGGCGGGGAAGCCGGGGGCCCGGGGGAAACGGGGGCGGGGGAAACGGGCCCGGAGGATCCGGAAGGGGACGGTGACAGCGGTGGCGGCAGGGGCGCCCGGTCGCCGGAACCGGGTCCTCCGGAGCCTGTCGTGGCACGCCCGGTGCCTCTGCAGCAAGCCCCGTTGGGCAATCTTGTAACGAAGTAGTGCCGGTTGGTCCGGCCGTCTGGATTCGCTCCGTGGTGCGCTGGTTAAAATCGCCCCGCTGTAAGAAAGATCATGTTGACGGGGTGAATTACTTCCGATGAGCGACGCCAGCACGAAACAGTCGACTGCCGACGTCCAGGAGTCCACCGGCCACGGTAAGCACCGTGGTCCGGTCTCGGTCCAGGACAGCGAGTCGGCCCCACGCGGCCGTCACCGCAAGTCGGTCGAGCAGACCGAGATCGCGGCCTGACGGCGGACGGCACACGGCCCTGCCTCTCGTACGAGGGGCAGGGCCGTTTCGCGTCCGGTGCACCGGACAACCGGCCTATTCCCGTTTGAGTCCCAGCACTTCCGCCGCCGCGAACGTCTCCCCCGTCGGCCGCCGCGCGTAGTGCGGGGTGAGCAGCGCGTCCAGCTCGTCGTAGGTGAAGGCGTCCTGCTTGCTGTCGAACTTGGCCTGCACCCGCGGCCGTTCGACGACCACCACCATCCCTCCGTGCACGACGAGCAGCTGGCCGTTGACGCGCTCGGCGGCGGGCGAGGCCAAGTAGCCGACGAGCGGGGCGACATGCTCGGGGGCGAGGGGGTCGAGTCCCGACTCGGGCTGCTCGAAGCCGGCGAAGACGTCCTCGGTCATCCGGGTGCGGGCACGCGGGCAGATGGCGTTGGCGGTCACGCCGTACTTGGCGAGCGCGAGCGCCGTCGAGGTGGTGAGCCCGACGATCCCGCCCTTGGCTGCCGCGTAGTTGGGCTGTCCGGCGGACCCGGCGAGGAAGGCCTCCGAGGAGGTGTTCACGATACGGCCGTACACCGGCCCGTTCGCCGCCTTGGACCGCTCCCGCCAGTGTGCGGCCGCGAACCGGGTCGTGTTGAAGTGGCCCTTGAGGTGGACCCGGATCACCGCGTCCCACTCGCCCTCGGTCATGGAGAACACCATGCGGTCGCGCAGGATGCCCGCGTTGTTGACGAGGATGTCGAGCCTGCCGAACTCGGCGATCGCCGACTCGACCAGCTTTCCCGCCTGTTGGTGGTCGGCCACGTCTCCGGTGTGGGCGGAGGCCTGTCCGCCCGAGGCCCGGATCTCCTCGGCGACCTGCTCGGCGGGGCCCGCGGAGGCCTCACCGGAACCGTCACGGCCCGACTGTCCGTAGTCGTTGACGACCACGGCCGCGCCGAGCCGGGCCAGCTCCAGCGCCTCGGCCCGGCCCAGCCCCCGGCCTGCGCCGGTGACGATCGCCGTGAGTCCCTCAAGTGGCAGTGACATCGGCATCGCGGCCCTCAGATCTCGATGCATGTGCGCAGGGAGGTGCCCGTGCGCATCTGGTCGAGTGCCTCGTTGATCTCGCTCAACGACACCCGGTGGGTGATCAGACCGTCCAGGTCGACGCGGCCAGCCCGCCACAGGGCGATGGTCCGCTCGTAGGAACGCAGGACGTCGCCGCCGCCGTACATGGACGGCAGGATGCGCTTCTCGTCGAAGAACAGCTCGAACATGTTGAGCTGGAGGTTGTCGTCCATGGCGCCCGCGCCGACGACCACGAGGGTGCCGCCGCGCCGGGTGGTGTCGTACGCCGTGCGGGCGGTCGCCGACCTGCCGACGACCTCGAAGACGTAGTCGAAGCCCTCGCCCGCGGTGACCTGCTGCTTGGCGTCGGCCAGTTCCTCCGGGGAGACGGCCCGGGTGGCGCCGAACTTCAGGGCGGCCTCCCGGCGCGAGGCGACCGGGTCGACGGCGACGATCTCGGCGGCGCCCTTGAGGCGGGCACCCTGGATCGCGGAGATGCCGACACCGCCGCAGCCGATCACGGCGACCGACGAACCGGCCTCCACGTCGGCGGTGTTGAGCGCGGCCCCGAGTCCGGTGGTGACCCCGCAGCCGATCAGCGCCGCTATGTCGAAGGGCACGTCGTCGGGGATCGGCACCGCGCAACCGGCGTCGACGACGACCTCCTCGGCGAAGGTGCCGGTGCCCGCGAAGCCGAAGATGTCGCCGCCGGGGCGCCTGAAGTTGGGGGTGCCCGCGTTCATGAACCCGGCCAGGCACAGTTCGGTCTGGCCGCGCTTGCAGGCGGGACAGACGCCGCAGGCGGGCAGCCAGCAGACGACGACCCGGTCGCCGGGCTTCAAGTGGCTTACGCCCTCCCCGACTTCGAGGATCTCGCCCGCGCCCTCGTGCCCCGGAACGAAGGGGGCGGGCTGCGGGAGGACCCCGCCCATCGCGGACAGGTCGGAGTGGCACAGCCCCGTGGCCCGTACCCGGATCCTGACCCTGCCGGGGCCGAACCCCACCGCCTCGACGTCGTCGAGGACTTCGAGCTTTTCCTGGCCGATCTCGTGCAGTACGGCTGCGCGCATGGTGCGGCTCCCCTCAGGGTCATCCAGGGTTCAGGAGTGTTCGACGACGGTGTCGGCGAGGACGGGCGCGTCGTCCCGCTCGATCGCGCCGACGGCGACCCGGGTGGACTCCGCCGTGTGCCACATACGGATCCGCAGGGTCTCCCCCGGGTACACGACCCCGGCGAACCGGGTGACGTAGGACCGCACCCGGGTCACATCGCCGCCGAGCAGCGTGTCGACGACCGCCTTCAGCGTCATGCCGTAGGTGCACAGCCCGTGCAGGATGGGCCGTTCGAACCCGGCGACCTTGGCGAACTCCGGGTCGGCGTGCAGCGGGTTCCAGTCGCCGGAGAGGCGGTAGAGCAGTGCCTGGTCCTCGCGGATCCGGCGCTCCACGATCCGGTCCGGCTCGCCGGCCGGGGGTTCCAGGCGGGCGGAGGGGCCCCGGTCGCCGCCCCAGCCGCCCTCTCCGCGTACGAAGATCTGGGCGTCGTTCGTCCACAACGGGCCCTCGGTGTCGGCCACTTCGGTCCGCATGACCAGGACGGCGGCCTTGCCCTTGTCGTACACGGCGGCGATCCGGTTGGTCGCGGTGGCGGTTCCCGCGGCCGGGAGGGGCCGGTGGATCACGAGGCTCTGCCCGCCGTGCAGCACGCGCGCGAGGTCGACCTCGATGCCCGGCATCGACAGTCCGCTGATCACTCCCGGCGAGCCCGAGCCGGCGACGGTGGCGAAGCTGGGCAGGACGTGCAGCCGGGATTCGAGGGTGTAGCGCAGTTCGTCGGGGTCGGTCGCGGGGGTCCCGGCACCGATACCGAGGTGGTAGAGCTGGACGTCCTTCGAGGTCCAGGAGATCTCGCCGGTCCGGGGTTCGGCGGCGAGGGCTGTGGCGGCATCGATGGGCATACGGCTCCTGACAGTGGCGGAGTCAAGACCCCGGTACGGCCGTCCGCACCGTCGGCCGCACCGAGGTCGTCGCGGGCCGATCTAGAACGCGTTCCAGTCCGGCGCCCTCTGTATAGCCGAGCACACCGCACTTGTGAAGGCTCCTGACGGGGTGTCAGGTAGGTGCGTCGTGGGGTGCCAGGTGTGTGCGTCGCGGGGTGTGCGGGGGTGTGTCGGTCGCGAGGGCTTGGGGTGTGCTGGTCGCCGGGGTCTCGGGGTGTGGCGGTCGCCAGGGCTTGGGGTGGGCCGGTCGCCGGGGTCCCGAGGTGTGGCGGTCGCGAGGGTCCCGGGGTGGGCCGGTCGTCAAGGTCCTGGGGTAGAGCGGTCGCCAGGTCTGTCGGTTTCAGGGGTGCCGGTCCGGGGTGTGCGGGTCATCGAGGCCGTCGGTCCTGGGGTTTCCGGTTCCGGGGCTGCTGGTTCCGGGGCTGCGGGTTCCGGTCCTGCCGGTCCCGGTCCTGCCGGTTCCAGGGCTGCTGGTTCCGAGGCTGCCGGTCCGAGGTGCGCCGGTTCGGGTCCTGCCGGTTCCGGGGCTGCTGGTTCCGGTCCTGCCGGTCCCGGTCCTGCCGGTCCCGGTCCTGCCGGTCCCGGTCCTGCCGGTCCCAGGGCTGCTGGTTCCGAGGCTGCCGGTCCGAGGTGCGCCGGTTCGGGTCCTGCCGGTTCCGGTCCTGCCGGTTCCGGTCCTGCCGGTTCCAGGGCTGCGGGTTCCGGGGCTGCGGGTTCCGGGGCTGCGGGTTCCGGGGCTGCCGGTCCGAGGTGCGCCGGTCCCGGGCCTGTCGGCCCGAGGTGCGCGGCTCCCGAGCCCGTCGGTTTCCAAGCCTGCCGATCCCGGGCTGGAACCCACTGACTAGGGACCGGCAACCCTGGGTTGTCCGTCCCTCGCGTCCGGTACCCGTGACATTTGTCCTGCCGGATTCCGTACAAGCGCATCTGCCGGGCGGGCAGGGCGAGTTCGTAGCGTCGACGTCATGACAGCGACCAGCACAGCCATCGCCTTCACGGGGGCGGTCAAGACCTTCGGCGCCGTCCGCGCCGTCGACGGGATCGACCTGGAGATCGCGCCCGGCGAGACCGTCGCGCTGCTCGGCCGCAACGGGGCCGGCAAGTCGACCACGATCTCCCTGCTGCTCGGCCTGAACGAGCCCGACGCGGGCACGGTACGGCTCTTCGGTGGGGCCCCTTCCGACGCGGTGCGCGCCGGCCGGGTGGGCGCGATGCTCCAGGAGGCGCGGGCGGTCCCCCGGGTCACCGTCCGCGAGCTGGTCGCCTTCGTGGCCGGGCGCTATCCGGCGCCGCTGCCCGTCGCCGAGGCCCTGGAGCTGGCCGGGATCACCGAGCTCGCCGGTCGGCGCGTGGACCGGCTCTCCGGCGGCCAGACCCAGCGCGTGCGGTTCGCCGTGGCGCTCGCCGGGAACCCCACGCTGATCGTCCTGGACGAGCCCACCGCCGCCCTGGACGTGGAGGCACGGCACGCCTTCTGGGCCTCGATGCGGGGATACGCGCGCCGCGGCCACACCGTCCTGTTCTCCACCCACCACCTGGAGGAGGCGGACGCGTTCGCCGACCGGATCCTGGTCGTCGACCACGGCCGGATCGTCGCCGACGGCACGGGCGAGCAGCTGCGGCGGTCGGCGGGCGGCAGCCTCGTCGCCGTGGACGCGGCGGGCCGTGACACCGCGGGCTTCGGCCTGCTTCCGGGCGTCCGGTCGGTGGAGATGCGCGGTGGACGGGCCCGGCTGCGCACCGACGACTCCGACGCGACGGTGATCGCCCTGGCCGAGCTGGGGGCGATCCACGGCCTGACGGTCGCCCCGGCTTCGCTGGACGACGCGTTCCTCGCGCTCACCGCACAGCAGTCCCCGCAGGTCACCTCGACGGTCCCGGAGGCGGTGTGATGCTCGACTACCTGTGGCTGGAGACCCGCCGGACCCTGCGGGACGCCGGTTTCGTGATCGGCGGGATCGCGATGCCCGTGATGATGTACCTGCTGTTCACCAACCTCGGTGCCGACGAGTCCGGTTGGAGGACCGGAGCGATGGTGGGCATGGCCGCCTACGGTGCGGTCGGCTCGGCGCTGAACACCGGCGGTGGGGTCGCCGAGGACCGGGCGATCGGCTGGCTGCGGCAGCTGCGGGTGACTCCGATGCCGCCGCGCCAGGTGGTCCTGGGGCGGGCCCTGACCGGTTCGGTGACCGTCCTGCCGGCGATCGTGGCGGTGCTCGCGGCGGGCGGGCTGGTCAACGGCGTACGGCTCGCCCTGTGGCAGTGGGCGGCGCTCGCGGTACTGCTGTGGCTGGGCTCGGTGCCGTTCACCCTGCTGGGTCTCGGCAACGGCTACCGGCTCACCGGGCAGACCACCGGCGTGGCGAACATGGTCTGCAACCTGGGCCTCGCGGTGCTCGGCGGCCTGTGGTTCCCGGTCGACCTCTTCCCGGACTGGCTGCGCACGCTGTCCACTTACACCCCCACCAACCGCTTCGCCGAGTTGGGCGGATCGGTCGCGGCGGGCCACGCGCCCACGGCCGGCGCGGCCCTGGTGCTGGGAGTGTGGCTGCTGTTGTTCGGTTCGTACGCTGTCCTGTCGTACCGGCGGCACGCCGGGAACGTGTGAGCGGAGGAACAGTCATGTCCTGGTCGCGCAAACTCTCGTGCCGCGTGGACGAGATCCGCGAGGGGGCCCGCGGGGCGCGGGAGCACCAGCGGTACTACAAGGCGAACAAGAAGCGTCTCAACGCCGAGTACAAGGCCTCGCAGAAGGCCGCGCTGAAGGCCGGGGAGATGCCCGCGAACGCGGTCGTTGGCGGCAGCGGTTTCGGACTGCTGCCGTGGCTCCTGCTGGGAATGGGGGCCTTCTCCAACCTCTTCCACCGCGAGACCCCCAACGCGTGGTTCGGCGCCTTCGGGCTGCTCGCCTTCAACTCGCTCTACATCTACGTCGCCTTCCGCGCCTTCCACCAGAAGACCCGCGACGCGCTCTCCACGCGGGTGGCGCTGGCGCTGCTGGGGCTGGTGACCTGCGGTCTGGCGATGGGATACGGCGGCAACTGGCTGCTGTTCTTCCCTCTGTTCGGCCTCGCGACGGGCGCGGTCGTGCGGCCTCCGCATCTGCGCTGGGTCGGTGTCGTGGTGACCGTGGTCGCGGGCACGGTCTCCGTCCTCCGCGAGGGCTGGGGCGGCCTGGACACCGCGTACGGCACGTGGATCTCCACGATGGTGACGGCCGCGATCATGTCCCTCTCGGAGGCGGTACGGCAGTTGCGGGAGGCCCGCGAGGAACTGGCCCGCCGCGCGGTGGAGGAGGAACGGCTACGGTTCTCCCGCGATCTCCACGACCTGCTCGGTCACACCCTGTCGGTGATCGTGGTCAAGTCGGAGGCGGCCCGCCGGCTCGCCCCGCGTGATCTCGACGCCGCTCTCCTCCAGGTCACCGACATCGAGTCGGTCGGCCGCCAGGCACTCACCGAGATCCGCGAGGCCGTCACCGGCTACCGCGACGGCAGCCTCAGTACGGACCTCGACCGGGCCGCCTCCGCCCTGCGCGCCGCGGGAATCGAGCCCGTCGTACGCGTTTCCGGTCCCCCGCTCACCGCCCAGACCGAGGTGCTGCTGGGCTGGGTGGTGCGCGAGGCGGTGACCAACGCGGTGCGCCACAGCGAGGCCCGGCGGTGCGAGATCTCCGTCGCGGGCTCGACGGAACGGGTGCGTCTGCGTGTCTGGAACGACGGCCCCGGGGCGCCGGCCGTCACGGCGGCGACCGCGGGAACGCCTGCCGCTGAGGGCGATCGCGCGGACCCACCGGTCACGCCTTCGGCCCCGACAGCTCCAGCTCCGGCCCTGGGCATCGGCGGAACCGGTCTCAAGGGGCTCACCGAGCGGCTCGCCGCGGCCGGCGGCCTCTTGGAGGCCGGGCCGGGGCCGCGTGGCGGATTTGTGGTGCGGGCCGAGTTGCCGGTCGAGTCCGTGACGCCTGAGGGAGCAGTGGGGGCGGGGCCGGCCGGTGCCGATAGACCCCGATGACCTGGCGAGGGCTGTGCGCGAAGCCCGGGCCGGGGAGGTGGCCAGGGACATGCCGGGGGATGTGGCCAGGGACCTGCCGGGTGATGCCGCACAGCCCAGCCACTCTTCGACCGTCGTCCGCTCCTCGACCGTCGTCCACTCACCGCTCGTCGTCCACTCCCCGCCCGTCCATCGGCCCGTTGGGCTCGTCGCCCGCTCCCCGCCGGCCCCGACCGCCCGACTGCTCCCCGACCACTCCCCGCCGAACCCGTCCGCACCTCAACCCCCCGACCGCTCCCCTCCAATCCCGTCCCCACCTCAACTCCCCCGCCGCACTCAGCCGATCCACGTCCCACCCCGGCTCCCCTCTGCCCCGGCTCCCCATGGGCGCTCCGCCGACCCGCCCCGGCCGGCCCCCCAACTCCCCGCCCGCTCCCGTCCGGTCCCCGGAAGTCGTCCACTCTTCAGTTCTCAAGGAGCCTGCGCGTCAGCGCGACGGAGTTGCAGCCCTGCCGCTCCCGGCCGCGCGCCCTACGCTTGGGCCGTGAACGAGATGCCCCGGGACCATCGCCCCGCCAAGTCCATCCGCGTGCTGCTCGCCGAGGACCAGGGCATGATGCGCGGGGCGCTCGCGCTGTTGCTCGGGATGGAGCCGGACATCCTGGTGGTGGCGCAGGTCGCGGCGGGGGACGCCATCGTGGACGCCGCGCTGATCCACCGCCCCGACGTGGCGCTTCTCGACATCGAACTGCCGGGCATGAGCGGTCTGGACGCCGCCGCCGAACTGCGCGACCAGGCGCCGGACTGCCGGGTGCTGATCCTGACCACCTTTGGCAGACCCGGTTACCTCCGCCGTGCCATGGAGGCGGGCGCCGCCGGTTTCCTAGTCAAGGACGGCCCCGTGGAGGAGTTGGCCGCCTCGATCCGCCGGGTGCTGACCGGTGAGACCGTGATCGACCCCGGGCTCGCCGCGGCCGCCCTGAGCGCCGGTCCGAACCCGCTCACCGCCCGTGAGTGTGACGTTCTCAAGGCCTCCACGGACGGCGCGACGGTGGCCGACATCGCGGACCGGCTCCACCTCTCCGAGTCCACCGTCCGCAACTACCTCTCCTCCGCCATCGGCAAGACGGGCACCCGCAACCGGATGGAGGCGGTACGGGCAGCCCGGCAGCAGGGGTGGCTGTGAGCCTCTAGCCGATCACCTCCGCCGTTTTGTACTCGACGCCCTTAGGCGCCAGGCACACGAACCAGTCGTACGGGGAGCCCTTCGGCGAGCGGATCGCCGGGACGTCGGGGGCGGTCCCGGCGGCGACCCGCTCCACCACGGTCGTCTCGTTGCGGCCGATGACAAAGCTCTGGAACTCCTCGTCCCGAGCCTGCTTCCGATCCCCCATGGGACCTCCTAGATGTCCAAAGGAGTCCATGAGCTGCCAGGACCGTTGCCTCACTCCGAGAACTTTTCTCAAGCCGAACCGAGCCGACCCCAACCCCGACCTCGACCTCGACCTCGACCTCGACCTCGACCTCGACCTCGACCTCGACCTCGACCTCGACAGGACGCAAACCTAGGCAGGGCGGGCAAACCACCCGAGGCAGCCAAGGCACCCCGCCCTGCCCACCCCGCCCTATCCACCCACCCCGCCCCCGTTTCCCCAAGAGAACATAAAGAATTCGTTAGTACGCCAAAGCATCGGAATAGTTGCCCATGCATACGTAGTTCAAGCCACACGTAACCCGACGCCCAGGCCCGGAGGCCTCCCTCACATGACGCACACGCCGACCGACCAGCCGCCCACCCGGAGAGCGTCCGGCGCTGTCGTCCCGGTGCTCGCCTTCGCGGGCATCGTGGTCGCGGTGATGCAGACCCTGCTCGTCCCGGTCATCAAGGACCTGCCGCAGCTGCTGGACACCGCGCCCAGCAACGCCACCTGGGTCCTGACGTCCACCCTGCTCTCGGGCGCCGTGGCCACCCCGATCATGGGCCGCCTCGGCGACCTGTACGGCAAGCGCCGCCTGCTGATCCTCAGCCTCGCCGTGATGGTGGTCGGCGCCCTGGTCAGCGCGCTCACCAGCGACCTGCTCACGATGATCGCCGGCCGTACCCTCCAGGGCTTCGCCATGGGCGCGATCCCGCTCGGCATCGGCCTGATGCGGGACATGCTGCCCCGCGAGAAGCTGGGCTCGGCGATGGCCCTGATGAGCTCCTCGATCGGCGTCGGCGGCGGTCTCGCCCTGCCGCTCGCGGCCCTGATCGCCCAGCACGCCGACTGGCACGCCCTCTTCTACGGCGCCGCGGGCCTCGGTGCGCTCGCGATCGCCCTCACCCTCCTCGTCGTACCGGAGTCCCCGGCGCGCGCCGAAGGCACCTTCGACGTCGCGGGCGCGATCGGTCTCTCCGCCGGTCTCGTCCTCTTCCTCCTGCCGATCACCAAGGGCAGTGACTGGGGCTGGACCTCCGGCACCACGCTCGGCCTCTTCGCCGCTTCCGCGCTCGTCCTCGTCCTGTGGGGCGTCATGGAGCTGCGGCTGAAGGCCCCGCTGGTCGACCTGCGCACCACGGCCCGCCCGGCCGTCCTCTTCACCAACCTCGCGTCGATCATGGTCGGCGTCAGTTTCTACGTGGTCTCGCTGGTCCTTCCCCAGCTGCTCCAGCTCCCGAAGGCGACCGGCTACGGTCTCGGCCAGTCGATGGTGACCGCGGGTCTGCTCGTGGCGCCGCTGGGCCTGACGATGATGTTCACGGCTCCCGTGTACGCCCGGCTGTCGGCCAAGTACGGCCCCAAGGTCACCCTGATCCTCGGCATGCTGATCATCGCGATCGGCTACGGCGCGGGGCTCGGTCTGATGAGCGCCGCCTGGCAGAGCCTCGTGATCGCGGTCGTGCTGGGCGCCGGCATCGGTCTCGCCTACTCCTCCCTGCCCGCCCTGATCGTCGGCGCGGTGCCGGCGTCGGAGACGGGCGCGGCCAACGGTCTCAACACGCTGATGCGCTCCATCGGTACGTCCGTGTCGAGCGCCGTGATCGGAATGGTGCTGGCGAACACCGCGAACAACGTCGGCGGAGTCGCCGTACCGACCATGCACGGCTTCCGGGTGTCCTTCCTCATCGCGACCGGAGCGGTGGCGATCGGCCTGCTGATGGCCCTGTTCCTGCCGAAGCCGAATCGCGCGCCGCAGCTGCGGGCGAGCAGCGAGGAGGACGCCAACCTGGAACGCGCCGAGGAGACGCTCAGCGGTTTCCGCGGCCGCGTCCTGGACGCCGCAGGCACTCCGGTCCCGCGGGCCAAGGTCACGCTGATCGACCGGCGTGGCCGGCAGGCGGGCGCGACGCTCTCCGCCGAGGACGGCAGTTACGCCCTCGTCGTTCCGGCCCAGGGCGCGTACGTCCTGGCCGCCCGCGCCACCGGCCACGGCCCGCTCGCCTCCTCCGCGACCCACGCCGGCGACGACAACGCGGTCGACGTGGACCTGTCGCTGCCGTCGGACACGGCCGCGGTTCGCTGACCCGGCCCTTCCCCCGCCCCGCCCCGCCCCGCTCAGGGTCCCTCCGCCGAGTACGACGGCCGATAATCCTGGCGGGGCGGAGTCGTCGACAGGCTCCGACGGAGACCGAGGGCGGGGACGGGGACAGGATGATCGGAACGCTGTTCAAGAGCACGGACGTGCCGGTGGCGGACAGATTCGACTACTGGCGTGAGCTGATGGGCCGGACTATCGCCCCCAGCGAGGTGATCAGTGACCACTTCGCCGACTACCGGGCGGAGCAGCGGTTCCTTGAGCTGGGTCCGGTGGTGGTCTGGCCCACGGTCTTCGCGCCGACACGGTTCCGGCGCAACCCGAAGCTGGTCCGCCAGCAAGACCCCGAGCAGTACCAGCTGTCGCTGATACGCGGGGGCAGGATCAGCCTCGAGCATGCCGGACGGACCAACACCTACAGCACGGGCGACCTGTGGGTGTGCGACACCTCGCGCCCGTGCGACGTGCGATCGCTGGGCACCGAGCGCGGGCACGTCATCAGCGGGGTGGGTGTGCAGCTGCCCAAGGCGTTGCTGCCCGTGTCACCGGACCGGGTCGAGGCACTGCTGAGCAGGCCGCTGTCGGCGCGGGAGGGAACGGGTGCCCTGGTGGCGGACTTCCTCGTCGGACTGGACCGGCAGGCCGATTTCCTCCCCCCGTCCGCGACATCGCGTCTGGGCACGATTCTGCTGGACCTGTTGTCGGTCTGGTTCGCCGAGCCGCTGGACGCGGAGGCCGCACTGTCGCCGGAGACCCGCGGGCAGGTCATGAGGCTGCGGGTCCAGGAGTTCATCCGCCAGAACCTGCACGACCCGGGGCTGACTCCACCGCTGATCGCCGCCGCGCACCACATCTCGCTCAGCTATCTGCACCGGTTGTTCCAGCAGCAGACGGGGGGCGAGACAGTCGCGGCGTGGATCCGGGGCCGACGGCTGGAGGGGGCCCACCGGGACCTGGCGGACCCCATGCTGCGTGCCACGCCGATCCACGCGATCGCGACCCGCTGGGGTTTCCCCCGCGCCTCGGACTTCACCCGTGCCTTCCGCGCCGCCTACGGCCTCTCGCCCACGGAGCACCGGTTCGGGGCGACGACCGAACAGCAGTAGACCGTAGGGCCGTTGAGCCGTGGCGGGAACCAGGGGCACGGGCAGAGGGCTGTAGACGCGTCGCCAAGTCGCAGTGGACGCAGCGCTAACGACAGTCCCGATGGCCACCTCCATGCTGATCAGGCGGTCGCACTCGACCGATCACTTCAGCTGGCCCAGAGGAACCATCGCCGTCATGTTCAGGAAAACGATCACGAGAGTCGCGGCAGTCGCCGCCACAGCCGTGTGTGCCCTGGCCTTCTCCACTCCCGCCAACGCGGGAGCGACCGCCTACGCCACCCTGCTGAACTCGGGAACGTCGAAGTGTCTGGCGGTTCCCCAGGCGAGCACGGCCAACGGCGTCGGCCTGATCCAGTGGGGATGCAGCGGCAACAGCGAGCAGCAGTGGCAGCTGGAGTGGGTGGAAGGCGGTAACGGTGACCGCTACCTGGTCCGGAACCTGAACAGCGGCAAGTGCCTCGCCATCCCCAACAGCAGCACGACCAACGGCACCCAGGCCATCCAGTGGACCTGCTCCACCAGCGCCGACCAGAGTTGGCTCTGGTAGGAGGCAACGGAGCGGCCCTCATGACGGGGGAGGGCCGCTCCCTGCTCGTCGAACAGCAACCGAGGAACGTTCCGAATGAGAAGATCCGAATGAGAAGACACGTCGTCGCTGTGACGACCGCCGCCCTGCTGAGCACTCCCCTGCTCGCGGGCTCGTCCCTGGCCGGCTCGACGCCGACCGCCGCGGCCGCCGAGGCGGTCACCAACGCACGCCTCTACAACATGGCGACCGGCCTCTGTCTGGCCAACCCGCTCTCCGACCAGGACCCGGGCACGATCATGTTCCAGTACACGTGCAGCAACAGCGACAGTAACTACTGGTCCCTCCAGCCGATGACCGGTGGCGGCTACCACGTGGTCAACAAGGCGAGCGGCCAGTGCCTGGCCATCCCCGGCGGAGTCGCGGACACCAAGCTCAAGGCCATCCAGTACCCCTGCCAACAGACCCAGAACGACGAGCAGGTCTGGATCCACGACGAGCTCGACCAGCTGCGGAACGCGCAGAGCGGCCTGTGCCTCGCCATCCTCGGCAGCGACCCGACCCCCAAGGTGCAGGTGGGCCAGTGGACCTGCGACGCCCTGACCGCTGTGACCCCGAACCCGGATCGGCAATGGCTGTGGTAACCCGCAAGCGCGGCTGGACCGCGCTCCTGACCGCACTCGTCCTCGCCGTCCTGACCGGCCTCCTGATGCCGGGCCAGGCATCCGCCGAGGACCCGTTCGCCGAGAAGTCCGTGTACATCAACACGGTGACCGGAGGCGACGGCCCCCGCACGCCGGACATCATCAGCACGAGCGCCAGCAACGCGGTCGTGGCGTGGCGGGAAGGCCTGCGGCCCGGCAACCGGGACATGGGCTACATGCGGTACTCGTACACCACCGACGGTGGCAAGACCTGGAGCCGCCCGAAGACGCTGGCCCAGGAGACCGACCAGTACGCCTGGCACTACGTGATGCTCTACAAGTCGGGCAGTGAGCTGTTCGCGTTCCTCGGGCGCACCCCGATCGCGGACCCGGGCGACGAGGACGGCGACGGCGACACCTGGAACAACGACGGCCTGCCGATCAACGGCATCGTCGTCAAGCGCAGCACCGACCAGGGGCACACCTGGCAGGACTACTCCGCCAACGTCAAGCTGCCGCTCGACCTCCCGGAGACCACCACCATCGACGAGGGATACAAGAACCTCGCCATCTCCGGACGCCCGCTCAAGCTGGCCAACGGCAACACCGTCATCCCGTTCTGGGCATCGGGCCGGGAGAACGGCGTGCTGATCTCCTCGGGCGCGGACCTGACGAAATGGACGGCCGGCACCGTGGCGGGCGGGCTCACCCACCTGGCCGGTGAGAACCAGGTCGCCGTCTCGCCGGACAACTCGAACACGCTGATCATGGTCGCCCGCAGCGGAGAAGCCGAAGCCGTCACGGCCACGAGTACCAACGGCGGCGCGAACTGGACGGCCTTCGCCACCGCCACCGGTCTGCCGAGCAACGACGCGGCCAGGAGCTACTTCGGCAAGGACAGCAACGGCCAGCTCCTGTACATCTACACGACCGGCGACAAGAACTCCCGCCTGGCCCTCTACTACAAGACCAAGCGCCCCGGCGCGACGGCTTGGAGCGCCACCACGAAGTTCGCCGACGGCCTCGCGAGCGAGGAGGACACGACACCGGCCGGCACCGGCAAGGGCTGGGACACGTACCCGATGGCCGACGAGTACGCGCCGGGCAAGTTCTTCGTCACCTGGGAGTTCGACACCACTCGCATCAAGGTGAACAAGCTGGATATTTCAGGCGCGCCCTGACGTGTGGCGCATCCCGCCGTACCCCCTGTCGCCCGCCGACCAGGGGGTACGGCAGCATGGGGCGCCCACACGCACGTACGACCGGAAGGCCCCCGCCCATGACCGCGGCACCCAAGCCCGAGATCCTGGCCGCGTTCGAGGCGGCGAAGGGATTCATGCCGGTGGACGAGGGCCTCGCCTTCTACACGGCCGCCGTCGAGGCCGGCTCTCTCGGGCTGCCGCTCCTGGAGGTGGGCACGTACTGCGGCCGTTCCGCGGTCCTGCTCGCCGACGCCGCCCGCGCGGCCGGTGTCACCGCGCTGACCGTCGACCACCACCGCGGCAGCGAGGAGCAGCAACCCGGCTGGGAGTACCACGACCCGGAGACGGTCGACCCCGAGATCGGCCTGATGGACACCCTGCCGACGTTCCGCCGGACCCTGCACAAGGCGGGCCTGGAGGACCACATCGTCGCGTTGGTCGGTCGTTCCCCGCAGATCGCGAAGATCTGGAACTCCCCTCTCGCCCTCGTCTTCATCGACGGCGGCCACACCGACGAGCACGCGAGCGCCGACTACGAGGGCTGGGCGCGGCACGTCGCGGAGGGCGGGCTGCTCCTCATCCACGACGTGCACCCGGACCCCAAGGACGAGTTCACCGGCCAGGCGCCGTACCGGATCTATCTGCGGGCCCTGCAGTCGGGGGCGTTCACGGAGGTCTCCGCCGCCGGCACGCTGCGTGTGCTGCGGCGGGTGAGCGCGGGGATCTGAGGCCCCGCGGTCCTCAGGGCTTCGCGTTGATGTCGATGTCGACCGGGGTCTGGATGACATTGCCCGTTCCGACGCCCGGCTGACCGTAGACGTAGTCGACGGCACAGGCGTCCTCCGGCGGGGTGCAGGGGAACGGGGTGGCCTGGGCTACCGGCGCGCCCAGTACGACCGCCCCGGCGACGGCGACGGTGGTGAGGACGCTGGATATGACACGCACAGGTGATCTCATGGGCGATTCTCGGCATATCGGTCGGCCGTGAGCGACATCGGCGGTGCCGTTCGGATGAAGCGACCCGCTCGCCGGCCACCGCCCTGCCGTGCCGGTGACTGGCCGCTAGGGTGGCTGTCGTGTCGTACGTAGGCCCGGACTTCGATCCTTCTTCCCAGCCCCGCCGTTCCCGGCGCCGTTCCCTCACCGTCGCGCTCGCCGTGCTCGTGCCGGGCGCGCTGCTCGGGTGGCTCGTCCACGCGGGGGTGGGCGATGCGGCCGACGGAGGCGGTGCGGCCGACGGGAGCGGGGTGGCCGTGTCCACGCCGACGGCCTCCGCGGCAGCTCCCCCGGCCGCCTCCTCGACCACCACCGACGACAAGGCTCTCGGCGCCACCCCGCTCAGGGGCAAGGTCGTCGTCATCGACCCGGGTCACAACCTCACCAACTTCCGTCATACGGCCGAGATCAACCGCAAGGTGGACATCGGCACGAACCGTAAGGAATGCGATACGACGGGGACGTCCACCAACTCCGGTTACGCGGAGGCCAAGTTCACTCTCGACGTGGCCCACCGGCTGCGCGCGCTGCTGGAGAAGCAGGGTGCGACGGTGAAGCTGACGCAGGACGGCGACCGTCCCTACGGACCCTGTGTGGACGAGCGGGCCCGGATCGGGAACAGGGCGAAGGCCGACGCGGTGGTGTCGATCCACGCGGACGGCGCGGCCGCCGGACAGCGCGGTTACCACGTGATCCTGCCGGGCCGCGTGCACAAGGGCATCGCCGACACCCGCCGGATCGTGGCCCCTTCCGCCGCACTCGGCAGGTTCGTCGCGGCCGGCTTCCGGCACGTGACGGGCAGCGGGCCCTCCAACTACGTAGGTGACGGCACCGGCCTGGTCACCCGCACCGACCTGGGCGGTCTCAACCTGTCGACGGTCCCCAAGGTGTTCATCGAGTGCGGCAACATGCGCGACGGCAAGGACGCCGCCCACCTCACGAGCGGCGCGTGGCGACAGAAGGCCGCGCAGGGAATCTCTGAGGGAATCGTGAGATTCCTGCGCGGGTGACGATCAGGGCCGCGAACCCGTCGTACGCTCCGCACGGGCGGGCGATAAGGTCTACCGACGACGAGACGACTACGAAGGACCTGAAGTGAATATCCGCTCCCTGACTCGGGGCGACGGCGTGGTGATCGGCGCAGCGGTATTGCTGTTCATCGCTTCGTTCCTCGACGTAGCCGACTGCAGCGGCAGCTTCTGCGACACGGCCAACATTCCGAACGCCTGGGACGTTTCGCTCGGGCTCGGACTCGGCACCTACATGATCGGTGTGGCCGGTGCCGCGCTCATCGTGACGGCCCGTCTGCTTCCCCAGCCGCGCAAGGTGGTCGGCCTCGACCTGGGAACGGTCGGAGTCGCCCTGACGGTCGCGACGTTGTGGTCGCTGCTGTGGTGGACCATCGACGCGGACAGCTCCGGCATCGGCCTGATCCTCGGCCTGATCGGCGCGCTGGTGCTCGCCGGTGCCGCTGTCGCGAGCCCGCTCGTCCCCGCCCTCCAGGCAGCCCTGATCCCGGCCCCCAAGCCGCCCCAGCCGCAGCCCTACGGCGCCCAGCCGCCCGGTGGTTACGGTTACCCGGGCGCCCAGCAGCCGGGCCAGCCCGGGCAGCAGGGGCAGCCGGGTCAGCCCTACGGCGGTCAGCCGCAGCCGGGGCAGCCGTTCGGCGCGCAGCCCCAGCAGCAGGCTCCGCAGCCGCCGGCCGCGGAGTTCTCGCCGTTCTGGTTCGCCGTGCCGGTGCCGCGTCCGCTGTTCGCGGAGGACGGTTCACCGACGCCGATCGCCGAACTCGCCCCGGGTACCTGGTACCTGGCCGTCGAGCAGCGTGGTCCGGGCCTGGTCGCCCAGACCCAGGACGGCCGCCGCGGCGTTCTCCAGGACACCAGCGGCATCCAGCGCGGCTGAGTCCTTTCCAGGTCGTACGACGGCCCCTCGCCCTTCCGGGCGGGGGGCCGTTGCCGTACATTCGCGAGCGGCCCGAAGTGCTGACATACCGTCAGGAGGCGTCGTGCGACTCGGACTTGCGCTCGGCTACTGGGGTCGCGGCCCCGTCCCCGGCCATGTGCCGCTGGCCCAGGAGGCGGAGCGGCTCGGCTACGACTCGGTGTGGACGGCGGAGTCGTGGGGGTCGGACGTGTTCACGCCGCTGACCTGGATCGCGGCGCACACCTCAACGATCAAGCTGGGTACGGCCATTGCCCAGATGGCGGCCCGCTCCCCCACCACCACCGCCATGCACGCCCTCACCCTGGACCACCTCTCCGGCGGGCGGGTGATGCTGGGCCTCGGGCTGTCCGGGCCGCAGGTCGTCGAGGGCTGGTACGGCCGCCCGTTCCCGAAGTCGCCGCTGACCGCGACCCGGGAGTACGTCGAGGTCGTACGGCAGGTGCTGCGGCGCGAGGGGCCGGTCGAGGTGGACGGCCGCTTCCACTCCCACCCGTACCGGGGCGCGGACGGTACCGGTCTCGGCAAGGCGCTGAAGCCGATCACGCACCCGCTGCGGGCGGACCTGCCGATCCTGCTGGGCGCCGAGGGCCCGAAGAACGTCGCCCAGACGACCCGGATCGCCGACGGCTGGCTGCCGTTGTACTGGTCACCCGAGCGGCCCGAGGTGTACGCGGACTCGCTCGCCGACGCCCCTGAGGGCTTCCTGGTCGCGCCCATGACCCAGGTGCGGGTCTGCGACGACGTCGCCGAGGGGCTGCTGCCCGTCAAGACGATGCTCGGTTTCTACATCGGCGGCATGGGCCACGCGGCCCGCAACTTCCACGCCGACCTGATGGCCCGCATGGGGTACGAGGAGGAGGCGCGCAGGATCCAGCGGCTGTTCCTGGAGGGCCGCCGTGAGGAGGCCGTGCTCGCCGTGCCGGACGCCTTCGCCGACGAGATCTCCCTGGTCGGCCCGCGCGAACGGATCGCCGAGCGGCTGGAGTTGTGGCGCAAGGGCCCGGTGACGGACCTGCTGGCGCTGGCTCCGGACCGTCAGTCGCTGCGGGTGCTGGCGGAGCTCAACGCGTGAGGCCAGGTTTCGCCCGGGAAATCGCGGCCATTCGAACACCATGTCCACTCACACACGCGGTGGTGCCAATTCAGCCGGGACGGTCATAGCGATCGTCGCCGACATCATGGCCCTCATTCTGGGCCTGTGGATCCTGATGTACCTGCTGGACGCCAACCCGGGCAACGACTTCGTGCAGTTCATCCACGATGCCGCCCGCTGGCTCGCCGGCTGGTCCTACGACCTGTTCACCTTCGACGAGGCCTGGGCACGCGTGGTCGCGGGCTACGGACTGGCAGCGGTCGTCTACCTGTTCGTGGGCCACGCCATCGCCAACCGGGCCCACCGCCACTGAACGCTCCGCTCGGGGTGCCGTCGTCGTCTGCGGCGCCGTCGTGGCTGGTCGCGCAGTTCCCCGCGCCCCTGGGTGGGTACAGCGAGGCCACCCTAGGGGCGCGGGGAA